>CAYUDZ010000001.1:0-41910 GCA_964443575.1 uncultured Chthoniobacteraceae bacterium
GATCAGGTGATGGACGTGCTGGATGTCCTCGTCCAAGCCGCCTACAGCCGCGACAAACGGGACCTGTTGGCTGATGCCAACCGAAAGATGGAAGTGCTGCGCTGGACCGTGCGAATGAGCAAAGACAGGAACCTCTTCTCCACCTCCCAATTCGAACACAGCGCCCGCGCTCTCAACGAATGTGGAAAGATGGTGGGCGGTTGGCTAAAATCGGAGCGGAAGATAACAATACACCGTCGACAAACGCGTGGATCGGGCCGGATTCGATGCCCAGCATGTGGTGCTCTGAACCAAGCAAGAGTTCGCAGGCGATATCCGCATCACCTACACCTACACGCGCTTGCCGGGCTGCAGTTGGCAGAAGCTGATCTAAGTGCAGGCTCAGGGGATCGGGGAGGATATCTATGTGGAGGACATCTATGCGTGGCGCGACCAACGGGAGGTTGCTGTGATGAGTGCCTACTTCAAATACATGGATTTAATTGGTCTGAGTATACGGAATGAAATCCGCTGCAAACGCTATCCGTGGATGGATTATGAAGGCAACGACCTCGAGGACGAATTCAAGTCGCGTGGGGACAACAAAGGTTTACCAGACGGGCATGCTCTGGATGTCATCGTGGAAAAACGCAAAGAATCAATCGCACTTCGAATCACCGATACGGTGAGCGGTGAGGAGGTAGTCGACCACAGCTGGGATCTGACAGACCCGACGGTCAACGAGCACCGGGATCCGATATTTATCGACACAGGCCGGATCGGCTTACGTCAAATGGGCGGGCATAAAATGCTCGTGCGTGATTTCAAGGTGACCCGGTTGCCGCCTGAGAGTTGATTCGACGGGAATCTTTCACGAAGTTGCCGCGGGCGACCAGGCCGCTGTAGCTGCCTGCGGCCGCCCATTCTTGCGGGAGTGCTGCGAGCGGTTCGATAGCGCCCTCATGGCTCTGCAAGAGCATTTCTGAGACGGCAGCCATGGTGCCAAAGTTGCCATCGATCTGAAAAGGCGGGTGGAGTGACCAGAGGTTATTAGTTACCTTATGGACAATGAACTTGCGGTAGAGGTCGAGGGCGCGCTCGGCATTGCGCAAGCGGGCCCAGCAGATCATCCGGTGGGCCATCGCCCAGCCGGTGGAGATATCTCCGCGCAGGTTCAAGGTGACGGCAGCGGCCGCCATCCAGTCGGGCTTTGAGGTATTGATGAGCGTTCCCGGATAGAGGGTGTGCAGATGCGACATGTGGCGATGTTGCGGGTCGCCGATCTCGCCGTAAGCGTCTTCCTCGCGGAACTCCTTAATCTGTCCGGAACTGCCGATGAGGATCGGATCGAGGCGCGGGATCTGGGATTCGATTACTTCAAGGAAGGGGTCGTCTTCGCCAAGGGCTTCCGCTGCCCGCAGCACGTTGTTATGGTTTTCCCAGACAAAGCCCTGGTCGAAGGTGCAACCCTCGGTGATGAAAAACTCACCATCGTGCTTGATCTCGGGAGAAGCAGAAGGGCTGATCAGCAGCAGTCCGTCCTCGGTTTCTTTCAAGGCCTTGTCAAAGAACTTACTCATCTGCAGCAGGGCCGGGTAGCCGGTCTCTCTGAGGAACTCTTCATCCTGGGTGAAATCGTAGTAATCCATCAGGAGCTGGGCCGTGAAGCCACCGGTGCCCGGACCAGAGTGGCTGGAGCGACCGGAGATCTGGTAGGCATTGGTGCCGGTGCCGACAATCCAGCCATTGTCTTCGGCCACAGCATAGACGGCATCCGCCCCCTGCTGTTCGGCGATGAACTCTGCGGCATAACGGTGGGCCAGTGGTTTGTAGGCCTCGAAATAGCTAAGGTAAGCCTCGAATGTTTCAGCCAGGTTGGTGCTGAAGGCACCCCAATAGTTCATCTGGACATTGATATTATGCCAGTAGCCGGCACACCATGGGCTGACTTCAAACTGCGACCAGGCGCCTTGCAGGTGCGCGGGCAGGGTAGTTTCCCTCGAGCTGGCAATCAAGAGATAGCGCCCAAATTGGAATAGCAGCTCTTCCAGGTACGGATCATATGATCCTGCTTTGTACTTTTCCAACAACTGGCTGGCAGGCAATTCGGAGACGCTGGAGTTGAGATCGACAGCAACCCGGTCAAATAGACTTTGGTAGTCTTCCAGGTGGCGGGATTTCAGGTAGGGGATCTCCAGCAACATTATGCCGGCAAAAATAATAACTATTGCAGCAGTGGAATGACTGTTGTGCGGTGCGCCCCGTTCAATCGGGTGAGCTGTGTTGCCTGTTTATTTTTCCTGCGGTGGAGCTGACCCTTGAGATTGGATTTCTTTTAGCAAGGCCTGCAATTTTGCCACTTTCTCAGGATGGTCTGCGGCGAGGTTGTTTTTCTGTGCCAGGTCGTCAGCCAGATTATAGAGCTCGACCGGCAATTCATCATCGGTGTAGCCGTGCTGCTGGTCCCATTCTTCATAAATCTTGCGGTTGTAGCCGGTCTTGGCATCGATCAATACCCAGTTGCCTTCACGGATCGCGTAGCCGTTTCGTTTACTGGTATTATGCACCAGCGAGTCACGGTGATGCCGGCCGGGGTCGGAGAGACTGGCAAAAAAGCTGAGCGAGTCGACCGCCTGGTCGTCAGGGAGAGTTACCCCCAGGGCTGCGGTGAGTGTCGCCATGATATCGATCTGCGAAGTGAGGCCGTGGTAGACCGAACCCGGGGTGGTCTGCCCTGGCCATTTGATGATGGTTGGCACGCGGTGACCGCCCTCGTAGATATCCTGTTTCAGTCCACGTAGCGGGCCTGACGACCAGTGACCGTAAGTAGCGAGGCGCGGCAGCGCGTATTTCTCGGCACCATTGTCGGCTGAAAAGATGACAATCGTGTTGTTACTCTGCCCGGTTTGATCCAGCGCCTCGAGGATGGTGCCACAGGCGGCATCGGTCTCGACAATGAAGTCACCATAGGGGCCGGCCTGCGAAGTGCCGTCAAATTCGTCGTTGGGAATGATCGGGGCATGTGGCGACGGGAAGGCAAAGTAGAGGAAGAACGGTTGCTCCTGCCCGGCGTATTCACGAATTTTTGCCACAGCTTTTGCGGTGGTGGTCGGGATATTTTCGTACGGGTTCCAACCCTCGATCATCGGGCCCTGGCGGCACTCCCAGTTGCCTTCTTTGATCGTCGGCCAGAGTTCAGGATCCATCATGACCGTGGGCTCGCCGACGACCCGGTCGTTTTCAATCCAGGCGTAGGGTGGAAAATTAATCACCGTATCGCCGAAGTAATAGTCAAAGCCATGCGCCAGCGGCCCGTCGGCGATCGGCTGTGACCAATCGAGTGCTTCCGGTCGAAAGGTAAAGCGATTCTTGCGGTGTTCGTAGCGCTCGGCACCCGGCTTCTTGATCGACAACCAGTCCCAGCCCAGGTGCCACTTGCCGATCGCCGCAGTGATATAGCCCTGCTGCTGTAACATTTCCGCCATGGTCAATTCAGCCGCATCAAAAGCCGAGCCGCCGAATGCTCCCACGATGCCGTGAAATTTTCGCCAGTGGTAGCGCCCGGTCAGCAGTGCATAGCGGCTGGGGGTGCAGATACCGGATGAGGAATGCGCATCGGTGAACCGCATGCCCTGGTCAGCCAGACGATCAAGGTGCGGGGTCGGAATCTTGGAATCTTTACTGAATGATTTGAGGTCACCGTACCCAAGGTCATCGGCATACAAAATCAGGATGTTGGGTTTGCTGTCAGGTGCTGCGTGGGAAGCAGGGGGAATGAAGAACAGGCAAATGGCCGGAAAGAGCAAGGATAGTAGTCTGGTAGGCATGGTCATAAGGTTCCGGTCAGAAATTGTGACATCTGCAGGTCAAAAGATGCAATTGTTAAAGTCTATAAATTTACAGTTGAAAATTCCTAACGCAGGTTTTTTTTGCAGCGACATCGTCGGCCGTGATCAGACCTCCAAAGTAATAAACTGTAATCTTCTCTCCATAAGAGAACTATCCATTTACCTTTACTGCCTGTGGGTTTATTGAATAATTCATTGCCATGGCACTGACCCCCACAGACTGGATACTATTTGTCGGTTTCTTTGTTGTCGTCATTGGCTTTAGCCTGTGGCAGAGCCGTGGTTCGGGTGGGGATGAAGAAGACTACTTTCTGGCCGGGCGTGGTTTATCCTGGTGGTTGATCGGGATTTCGATCGTCGCTGCAAATATCTCGACCGAGCAATTTGTTGGTATGGCAGGGCAGGGGGCCGGGGCGGTTGGGTTGGCTGTGAGCTGGTGGCAGTTAATCGGCTCGGTGGGGATAGTAATCATTGCCTTTACCCTGCTGCCAAGATTCCTCAAGGCGGGTATCTACACCATGCCTGAGTATTTGGAATACCGTTACAATGTGGTGGCGCGTTCGCTATTTGCCATACTAACCGTCATTATTTATGTGGTCGTGCTGGTCACTGCAGTGTTGTTTTCCGGGGCACTGACACTACACACGATCTTTGGTATCGACCTGGCGCTGGCAGCATGGGTGATCGGTGCGGCGGCAGCCCTCTACACGGCATGGGGAGGACTCAAAGCGGTCGCCTATGCGGACCTGATTCAGGGACTGGCCTTGCTGGCCGGCGGCCTGATCGTCTTTTTCCTCGGGCTGCAAGCATGTGGCGGCTGGAGCGGGTTCACAACTGCCAATGCCGAAAAATTGCACATGGTGTTACCGGCGGATGACGAGGGTTTACCCTGGACCGGGGTGCTGGGCGGCATGTGGATCGTGCTGATCTACTACTGCGGGCTCAACCAGTTTATCGTCCAGCGCAACCTGGCAGCGAGAACCCTGCGCGACGGTCAGTTGGGCATGATCTTTGCCGGTGCTTTGTGGCTACTGGTACCGTTTGCCATCGTCATGCCCGGCATCATGGCCTTTCAGCTCTACCCTGACGAATTGGCTGCGACCCCGGATAAGGCTTACCCAACCCTGATCGCAAACTTGCTGCCCGGCGGGATGGGAGGGTTGTTGCTGGCTGCACTCGCCGGGGCCATCACCAGTTCGCTGGCCTCGATGTTGAATTCGGCCTCAACAATATTCTCCCTCGATGTCGTCCAACGATTACTGCACCGTAACGCTTCACAGCAAAGCATGGTTTGGCTCGGGCGCATCATGGTTGTGGTATTTGTTATTATCGGCTGCCAACTCGCGCCACGGCTGGCTGATCCAAAGTTCGGTGGTGTTTTCCAGTTCATCCAGGAATTCCAGGGTTACATCTGGCCGGGTGTGGTAGCGGCATTTTTATTCGGTATGGTTGTGCCCAAGGCGCCGCCCTCTGCGGGTGTCACTGCCTTGATCGCGGGCCCGATTATTTACGGAATGCTGCAAGCCTGGGTCACTGGCATCCACTTCCTGCTGCAGGTGTTGATTGCATTTCTCATTGTCTGTGTGCTGATGGCTGTGCTCACGGTACTTTGCCCGATGCCGCAACCAAAGACCTTGCCGGTCCGCGATGATCTCGACCTTCGAACCGACCCCAAAGTCAAGGCGTTGGGTGCCCTCGTCATTGCGGCGGTGGCAATTTTCATCGCTATTTTCTGGTGAGGAATGAACTGCGGATGAACACGGATACATAGCTTGAAACCCGATAACTGATGTCATCTTCTGTCACAGCCATCCGCGAGCAACGCACCATTCCGACGTACGGGCTGGGCCAACCTGAAAAGAACCCACTGTTTTTCGAGAAGCGGGTTTACCAGGGATCCTGCGGCAAGGTCTACCCGGTGCCATTCATTGATAAGGTCTACGATACTCCAAACCCTGTGGCATACGACACGGTTCAGCTGGAGAACGATTACCTGCGACTCGTCCTGCTGGCGGAAATTGGTGGGCGGATATTTCTCGGGCAGGATAAAAAGAACGACGACTATGATTTTTTCTACCGCCAGGATGTAATTAAGCCGGCACTGGTCGGGCTGGCCGGGCCGTGGATCTCGGGGGGTGTGGAATTTAACTGGCCACAACACCACCGGCCGGGTACCTATCTGCCAACCGACGTGGCGATTGAGGAGGGCAGCGATGGCTCGCGAATCGTCTGGATGTCCGAGCACGATCCGATTAACCGCTTGAAAGGGATGCATGGGATTTGTTTGCATCCCGGAAGCTCGCTGATCGAACTCAAGGCGCGGCTCTTTAATCGCACTCCGCTGACCCAGACATTCCTCTGGTGGGCCAATGTGGCAGCGATGGTCCATGACAACTATCAGAGCTTTTTCCCGCCCGATGTGCATTATGTCGCCGACCACGCGGTGCGTGCGATGTCGTCGTTTCCACTGGCGGAGAACGACTACTACGGGGTCGATTATGCCAGCCGTCCCGGTGCCAATGATTTGTCCTGGTATAAGAATATCCCGGTACCGACCAGCTACATGGTGTGCCAAACCGAATTTGATTTTTTTGGCGGCTATGATTTTGATGCGCAAGGCGGGTTCGTCCATGTCGCCAACAAACACATTGCGCCGGGTAAGAAGCAATGGACCTGGGGGAATCACGAATTTGGCTGGGCCTGGGATCGGGAACTCACTGACCCTTCGACAGGCTCAGGGCAGGCCGCTCCTTACGTCGAGCTGATGGCCGGGGTTTTTACCGATAACCAACCTGACTTCTCGTATCTTGCACCCTACGAAACCAAGACGTTTTCCCAGTATTGGTGGCCGTACCAGAAGCTCGGACCGGTACAAGCAGCCAACACGCTGGCCGCCATCCGCTGTGTGATCAACGACGACCGGTCGCTCGACCTTGGGCTCGCTGTCACGCGCCCCATGGAAGGGGTCAAGGTTTTGCTCAAATACGGCGACCGCGTACTGTTGGAGGAGGTCATTTCCGTAAACCCTGAAACTCCCTGGCAAAACTACTCGCTGCGTTTCGATGGCGATAAGGAAACCAGCCTTTGCGTTTGGGTGTTTAACGCGGAGGGCGATGCGGTCATCGGCTACCGGCCGGTGGATCGTACGCAGTTAAGCAGGGATCGTTCGCTGGCTACCGAACCCCCGTTGCCCGAGGAAATTCATTCGCTAGAAGAACTCTACCTGACCGGTGAGCACCTCGAACAATACCGGCACCCGACACGCTACCCGGAACTGTACTGGCAGGAAGCACTCAAGCGCGATCCCGGCGATCTGCGCAGCAACGTTGCGATGGGTCGCCAGCTACTATCCCGCGGACAATTTGACGCAGCTGCGCGGCACTTTGATCAAGCTGTCGGGCGTTTGACTATGCGGCATCCGAATCCGGTGACCGGAGAAGCCCACTATTTTCTCGGCTTGGCTCATCGCTACCAAGGGGATATCCAGTCGGCCTATCCGTGGTTCTACAAGGCCACCTGGAATTTTGCCTGGCGGGCGGCAGCCTATTACGAACTGGCCTGTATCGACCTTCACTGGGGGCACCAAAAAAAAGCTTTCGATCACATCGAGCAGTCTCTGGAAACCAACGCAACTAACAACAAGGCACACGTGCTCAAGGCCATCTGCCTACGGAAATTGGGACGGTCGGAAGAACCCAAGATTGTTTTGTCAACGCTGCTAGAGAGAGACCCTCTCGACCACTGGGCACTTGCAGAGCAGGCCAAATTGCTACGAGGGTCTGCGCAGCTGGCACCCTCCAGCCGCAACGACGCACAGACCGCGCTCGACGTTGCCTTCGATTACTCTGACGCAGGCTGCTGGCAGGAGGCGATCGAGCTACTCGAGGCTCATCACGAGCTGGAAGTCACGCCGGTCGCAGTACCTAATCCGCTGGAACGCAACGTGCTCACCCAATACACGCTGGCGTGGCTGGTCGCGCAGTCGGGAACTCAGGATGAAGCGCTGGCTTATCTCGAGCAGGCGCGCGCCGCACAACCTGATTATTGTTTCCCCTCGCGACTCCATGAAATGAGTGTGCTGGAGTGGGCGCTTGAGCAAGCTGGCCCTGACAGGAATGCCGCATTTGGTTTGGGCAACTTCTGCTTTGACAAAAAACGCCATGAGGATGCCATCAGTGCTTGGGAACTTTCCTGTGAAGCTGATAATGAATTTTCCACCGCCCATCGTAATCTTGGAATTGCTTATTGGAATGTCAGGCGTGACGGTGAAGCCGCACGCGCCAGCTACCAGCAGGCACTGAAATGCGACTCGCATGATCCGCGCTTGGTCGCAGAGTTCGCGCAACTGTGCGACAAACTGGGCGATTCTGCCGCGTCCCGGCTCGCCTTCCTCGAAGAGCGTCGACAACTCGCCTTGGAGCGCGATGACGCGGCTGTCGCATTAGCAACCCTGTACAACGCGACCGGTCAGCCACAACAGGCACTCGAGCTGTTGACTTCGCGCCGTTTTCACCCCTGGGAGGGCGGTGAAGGCAAAGTATTGCGGCAATATACTTCCGCCCGCCTGCTGCTGGGACAAGAGTGCCTGACTCATGGCGATCCCGCACTGGCACTGGAGCATTTCAACCTGGCACTGGAAACCCCGGATAGCCTCGGTGAAAAATACCATCTACTGCAGGCCAAAGCTGATGTCCTTTACTGGCAGGGTAAAGCACTACGCGCTCTAGGTGAGGAAGCTGCCGCCAGCAATAAGTTCGCAGACGCCGCTGCGGAGTCAGGTGACTTCCAGAGTATGGCGGTTGCTGAGTTCTCAGAGCTTACCGTTTTTAAGGTCCTCTCCTTACGTGAGCTTGGGCGTGAGGCCGAGGCAAAGCAGGTGCTTGATGCCATGCTCGCTTATGCCAAGCTTGAGATGCAGACCCCGGCCAAGATCGACTACTTCGCCACTTCACTGCCTAACCTGTTGGTTTTTGAAGAAGACCTGGATCAAACCAAGCGTAGCGCATTGGAGAAATTAATCGCCAGTGCCAATCTAGACACTGGGTAATCGAGGGCCAAATGGCTCCCGAGTTGGTGATTATCCGGGTTGGAGCAAGACGTTAGCGCAGCTCAAGCAGCGCAGCATAATAATTATCATATATACTCGACTCTGTGCCGGGCAGTGGTATGACTGGTGCAATTTCTAAGCATGAAAAGAAACCTATTGCTATTAGCAGGTGCCGGACTCTTTCAATTTGGTTTGGTGTCTGCTGCGCTAAGTCTACTGCCCTTAAGCGCTTCAGGAGATCCTGGAGACCGTAAGTATGAGCTTTGGGAGCCGGAGCCTGCACCGAACCGGGGTGGTGACTTTGGGATTATCCAGCATCGCGGTTATCCTTATGATGAGGATTGGGAACGCTGGTCGTACCCGTTAGGTAATGGCACATTGGGAGCCAATGTTTTCGGCAGGACCGATACCGAGCGCATCCAATTGTCGGAAAAGACCTTCGCCAATGGCAGCTGCTATGATCGTGGCGGAATCACCAATGCGGCCGAGCTGTATCTTGATTTCGATCATGGCAAGGTATCGAAATATCGCCGAGCTTTGAGTCTGAACGATGCCGTCAAAACGGTAACTTATGAATCAGATGGTGTCAGCTACCAGCGTGAGTATTTGGTTAGCTATCCGGATGATGTCATGGTCATTCAGTTGACGGCTGACCGGGAAGGAGCCCTGTCGTTGACGGTTCGGCCGGAGATTCCTTATTTAGAAAGTGTTGTCCCGGAGGACTCGCGGAGTGGTACGGTGCAGGCTGATGGCGGTACGATTACGCTGGCAGGCGTGATCGATTACTTCTTGCTCAACTATGAAATCCAGGTTCGGGTGAAACAATCTGGCGGCAAGCTTACCACCGGCAGCGAGACGATCCGCATCGAAAATGCCGACACGGTCACCATACTGGTCGGTGCTGCCACCAATTACGTCTTAAGCAGCGACATTTTCCTTAAACCACAAAAGGAGAAACTCGATCCGAATATTGATCCGCACGAGCTGGTAGCCGAGAAGATGGAAAAGGCGGCTGCTCGCAGTTACAGCGAATTGAAGTCCCGCCATTTGGATGACTATCAACCGCTATTCCAGCGCGCTGCGATCAACTTAGGGTCTAAGCCATCCGACCTGCCGACCCACCGGCTGCTTGCCGCTTACCAGCAGGGGAAGCATGACACGTACCTCGAGGAGTTGATGTTCCAGTATGGTCGCCTCATGTTGATAGCGAGTTCCCGCCCAGGGATTCGTCTGGGAAAAGCACAACGACTTACTGCGCTTCGCCAAAGTCCTGGGCATTTCGGATCCCTTCCTTGACGTCGTGAAAGATCAAATCCCGCGCCTCGACCCGATCCTCATCGGCAGTTCCGGCCAAATCAAAGAATTCCGTGAAGAAGATGCTTATGGCGAGATTGGAGACCCCCATCACCGCCATATATCGCAACTCTGCGGGCTCTATCCGGGGACTCTGATCAATTCTTTGCAACCGGAGTGGATGGAAGCTGCCAGCAAAACACTCGAATTACGCGGGCCGGGGACCACCGGTTGGTCGATCGTTCACCGGATGCTCTGCCACGCGCGGCTAGGGGAAGCGGAGATCGCCCACGACCGTCTAGTCAAACTTCTTACGGAAGTGACCATGCAAAACCTCTGGACTTATCATCCACCATTCCAGATTGATGCCAACCTCGGGGTGGTAGCCGGCGTTTCTGAGATGTTGCTGCAGAGCCATGAAGGCGTGATCAAGCCGATCCCTGCATTGCCGGAGGAATGGCAATCGGGGCGCTTCGATGGCTTGATGGCCCGAGGTAATTTCAAGGTCTCAGCAGCATGGCAGGATGGCAGCTTAAACTTTCTTTCTTTAAAATCCCGCAGTGGCAATCTGTGTAAAATAATGATCCCCAACATCGAACCGGAAAATCTTGCAGTAGTTAACAAGAAGGGAGAATCAATTGCATTCCAGGCCGATGACTCTGGAATTATTTCATTCTCGACCCAACAGCAAAGCACCTACACGATTCGACTGAAGTAATAGTTTTACTATGCGTTTGACTGCACTTTTTTAAGGTTTCATTTCACTCGGTCAATTGGCCTTTGCCGACCAGTCTCCCAATGTGGTGCATATTGTGGCTGATGATTTGGGCGTGATGGATGTCGGATTCATGGGTGACCAACGCTATGCCACCCCGAACATCGATAAGCTGGCTGCCGGGGGAATGGTATTCACCGAGGGTTATGCTCCGGCTGCCAATTGCGCGCCCAGCCGCGCCTGCGTGTTGACCGGCCAGAATCCGATGGTGCATGGGGTGTATACAGTTGGCAATTCCGATCGGGGTAAGGCCAGCACCCGCAAGCTCATTCCTACCCCCAATACCAAGTTTGTTAATGATCAGCATGTTCTTTTGACCGAGATATTCAAGCAGGCCGGTTATACAACCATCCAAATCGGCAAGTGGCATATCGGTGAAGACCCGACTACTCAAGGAGTAGATATCAATATTGCCGGTAACGGTAGGGGAGGTCCGGGTACCTATTTTAGTCCGTATAAAGTGCCGCACCTGGAGGGTGGGGCGGACGGTGAGTATTTGACCGACCGTCTCACGACCGAAGCAATGAAAATCCTCGAAGCCCACCGGGATGAAAAGTTCTTTCTCTACCTGCCTTATTTTGCCATTCATACCCCGCTTGAGGGCAAACCTGATCTAGTCGAAAAATATTCAAAGCAAGAAGGGGTCCACCCGGTCTACGCTGCGATGATCTCATGGAGAAAGTGAACACAGCGATCGATGGTCAGACCTTGGAAAATGTGACCTTAGTTTGGATGCAGGGTGAGCGCGATGCGAATAATAATGTCAAGAATGGAGATGTCTACGCTGAGTATCTCCAGGGCTTAATCGATCAGTTGAGCACGGATATTGGTCGAGATGACCTTAATGTCGTTATTGGGCGACTGAGTGATTTCGGCACCAAGAACCCGAGAGGAAAGCAAAAGTATGAAGATTGGGAGAAAATTCGCCAAGCCCTGGTGGCGGTAGCGGATTCCAATCCGCGTTATGCCTGGGTGGATTGCGATGATTTAAATGACAAAGGGAATAAGAAAAACGACCTGCACTTATTTCCGGAAACCTACACGGTATTGGGACAACGCTTTGCCGATGCAGCCATCGAGCTGATCAAGGTGCACGCAAATTAGCCCACAGGAAACTATCGAACCATGATTCATTTATCTCGCATCACCTTATTGATCATTGCAGTGCTTATCGGAGTTAATTGCTCCGCAGCTGAGCCGACGAAGCCTGCGGCGCAAAAGCCCGACGCTTTTTACCTACAACTGAGTGATCTGCTTAAAGACCCGCAAGAGGAAGTGGCCATCTCCGGGGATCCCCAAGTCATCAACGACAAAGCCCTTGGAGCGGTCGTGTTATTCGACGGCGTCGATGATGCAATTTTTCTTGATCGCACTCCGCTGGATGGATTGACGCGGTTTACGGTGGAGGTGATTTTCCGGCAGGATGCCGGTGGCAGTCAGGAGCCACGCTTTTTTCATATCGGGCATGCCAAGGGTGACCGGATGCTGCTGGAAACCTGACTGGCGGAGGACAATGCCTGGCACCTGGACAGTTTTCTCCGCTCCGGTGAGAACTACAAGGTGCTCATTGATCCCGAACAGAAGCATCCGATAGGGGAGTGGGCCCATGTCGCCCTGGTACTGGAAGACGGGCACATGAGTCATTTTGTGAACGGGAAACAGGAGTTGGTAGGGCATCTGGAATTCAAGCCGATCCTCGGCGGCGGGATATCCCTCGGAGTGCGCATGAATAAAGTTCACTGGTTCAAGGGAGCCATTCATTCCATCGCCGTGACACCTGAGGCACTTGATCCGGGTTCTTTTCTCTTGCGGCAAGATATCGTTGATGCCTTTCAAAAAAAGCGTTGAGAGTCTCCGTGCCCGATTGGCGCGTTCCGCTCTATTGACAGCAGGGGATATGCTACTAGGTTTCAAATCTCATGGAGATATCAGATTACGAGCAGCTGAAGCAATTTAGCTCACATGCTCCCGGACACTGGCAGGATGTGAAGCCGTCCGACTGGAGTGACTGGAAATGGCAAATGCGCAATAGAGTGACGACGCTGGATGGCTTGACGTCAAGGCTCCAGCTCTCGCGTGACGAGCACAATGGCGTCATCTTATCAGGTAACAAGCTCGCACTGGGAATCACCCCGCACTTTTTTAACTTGATGGAACCGGATAACCCGGACTGCCCGATCCGCAGGCAGGTGATCCCATTGCCCGGAGAAGCGGCAGTTTCTATGGAAGAAATGGCTGATCCTTGTGGCGAAGATTCACACATGCCAGTCGACGGACTGGTGCACCGCTATCCGGACCGGGTGTTGTTCCTGGTTACCGACCGCTGCGCGGCTTACTGCCGGTATTGCACTCGCAGCAGGGTCGTGAGTGGGGCCGGCGAGCAGGAACTGCACACCAATTTTGAGGAGATTTTCCACTATCTGGAACAGCATACTGAAGTCCGGGATGTGCTACTGAGTGGCGGTGATGCCCTGTTGTTCTCTGACAAAAAGCTGGATTATTTACTGGGCAGATTGCGGGCTATCCCACACATCGAATTCGTGCGCATCGGTTCACGTGTGCCGGTGTTTTTGCCACAGCGGATCACGCCGGATCTCTGTCGGGTTCTGCAAAAGCACCATCCGTTATGGATGAGCATCCATGTAAACCATCCGCGCGAGTTGACTACCGAGGTAAAATCAGCACTGGAGCTGCTCGCCAACCATGGCGTGCCGATGGGCAACCAAAGTGTCTTGCTCAAAGGGGTCAACGACGACCTCACGGTAATGAAGGCGCTGGTGCAAAAATTACTCATGTGCCGGGTGCGGCCGTACTACATTTACCAGTGCGACCTGATCAAAGGCTCTGCACACCTGCGCACATCAGTGCGCAAGGGAATCGAGATTATTGAGGGTCTACGCGGGCATACGACCGGTTATGCCGTACCACAATTTGTTATCGATGCGCCAGGCGGCGGTGGCAAGGTGCCGATCAACCCCGGCTACGTCATCTACCATGATGATGAGAAAATTGTTCTCCGTAATTACGAAGGAGAAATATTTGAATATCCGGAAACCTCCAGTTCGACTCCGGCCAAGCCGGTCCAACCGGTAAACCATTATCACGAGTATCTTTTTTCATAGCTCCTTGATGCTTTGCTGGCTAGCGTAGTCAATATGGCGACGCTGATCATCAAACCACGGGCACGGATCTTCCACGGTCACGACTGGGTCTATGGTACGGAGGTGGCAGCCGTTAAAGGTGAGCCGCAAGATGGTGGAACAGTTACGCTTAAGGATAAGCGCGGACGTATCCTCGGCAGCGCAATTTATAATTCACATTCGCAAATTGTAGCACGCAGGTTCTGCCGGCAGAAGCAGCAGTTGGATGACGACTTCTTTCAACGCAGGATCAGCCAGGCGCTTAACTACCGGCTTGATCATGGCTACCGTGAGGCCGAAGCCCTGCGGGTGGTGTGGAGTGAAAGTGACGGGTTACCGGGCTTAATTATCGATCGCTACGGCAAAACGGTAGTTTTACAAACGCTGACCTTGGCGATGGACTTGGCCCTGCCGCAAATAACCCGGGCAATTCAAGCTGTCCTAGAACCTGAGGTGATCATCGCCCGCAATGATGCCCCGATCCGTAGGGCTGAGGGTATGGAACTGGGAGTATCAGTGCTGCTAGGTGAAGCGCCAGAGCATGTAGGAGTCACGATTAACGGCATCGAGTTTCTGATTGCACCCATGGGTGGCCAGAAGACCGGGTTTTACCTCGACCAGGTAATGTCTTACCCCAGTGTAGCAGCATTTGCCGCAGGCAAGCGGGTGCTTGATTGCTTTGCCAACCAGGGGGCATTTGCTCTGCATTGTGCCAGGGCGGGGGCCACAACGGTGCGGGCAGTCGAAATCAGTGCTGATTGCGTTGCAGGTATTGCCAGGTCAGCAGAGAAAAACGATCTCAATGTCGAAAGTGTGCAAGCTAACGTCTTCGACTACCTGAACGAACTAAGGAATGGCGAGGAGCGCTTTGATCTCATTGTTCTTGACCCGCCGTCATTCACTAAAAGCAAGGGTAAACACGCGGATGCACTGCGCGGTTACAAGGAGATTCATTTGCGGGCACTATCATTACTGAACCCGGGAGGGATGATTGCCACATTCAGTTGCTCGCATCACGTCTCAGCCAGAGACCTGCGCGGCGTCATCGTCGACGCTTCTGTCGATGCCCGACGATTCGTCCGCATTATCGACTCGTTTTCCCAGGCACCCGATCACCCGGTGTTGCCACACATCCCCGAAACCGAGTACCTGCATGGCTACCTGCTGGAATTATTGCCGCCGAGGTAGCAGAATTTTGATTATTGCGTTGAGATTTTATTTGGTGAATTCTGCGACACCGTTCTAATTATCGACTGTTATGAAAAAGGCATTGATCACGGGCATCACCGGTCAGGATGGATCTTACCTAGCCGGATTGACCATCTCTACAATGATCCGCATGTCCATGGTACCAAGCTGTTTTTACATTATGGTGATTTGGCGGATGGTGTGCAAATGGTGAAGCTGCTGTACGATTTGCAACCGGACGAAATTTACCATTTGGGGGCACAAAGCCATGTCCGGGTTTCTTTTGATATTCCTGAGTACACTGGCGATACTACCGGTTTGGGAACACTGCGGATTTTAGAAGCGATCCGCGAAGTAGGGCTGGATAATAAATGCCGTTTTTACCAGGCTTCATCATCGGAAATGTATGGGAGAGTGCAGGAGGTGCCGCAGTTGGAAAAGACCCCGTTTTACCCGCGCTCACCATATGGCTGCGCGAAAGTTTATGCCTATTGGTTGACGGTGAACTACCGCGAGTCATACAACCTGCATGCGACCAATGGAATTCTGTTCAACCATGAGTCACCGCGGCGTGGTGAAACCTTCGTCACCCGCAAAACTCGCATGTTCTACCAGCCTTGATCCGCAGGTTTCACGAAGCCAAAGAGGCTGGTCAGGCGGAAGTTGTTGTTTGGGGGTCTGGCCAACCGCAGCGCGAATTCCTACATGCCGATGATGCGGCTGATGGCATCCTGCACCTATTTGAATTGAATGAACCGCCGGATTGGGTGAATCTGGGTACCGGTCAAGATGTTACTATAGCGGAGTTGGCGACTTTGATCGCGAAGACTGTCGGCTATACCGGGCAGATTACATTTGATACTTCTAAGCCTGATGGGACTCCACGTAAGCTAACAGATGTTTCGCTCATTAAGTCAACCGGGTGGCAGCCAAAGATTAACCTAGCTGATGGGATCGCCATGACCTATCGCTCATTCTGCGAGGAGCAGGCAACCGGCAGGTTGCGGGAATCCTAGCCCGAATCAAACGATGAGCCAGCGTGGTGTCTTTTTTCTGTAAGAAAGATAATCGTTGCCGAACACTTGCAGGAGTTTAGCCTCTTCCCAGCGAATCACCAGTGGGGTGGCTGCCAGTGGAAACACAAAGGCACAGATCAAAGCAGTGAGGCTATTGATCGCAATGGCAAACCCGAGCAATGCCAGCAGGATGCCGCAATACATCGGGTTGCGGGTTATTCTATATGGCCCGCCAGTTACCAGTTGCGCAGGTTCAGAGTATGGAGCTACCGCAGTATCAGCACGGCGGAAGTGCGCAAATGCCCAGAGTGGCAGCGCGGTGCCAATGCCCGCGATCAGCGAACCGAGAGCCTGCAAAGCAAGCACCGGAAAATTTCCAGGTAACACCACTGGCATCACCCACAGCCCCAAAATCAACTGTAGGCCAAAGACAACTAAAAACAGGGTGACTGTCAGAAATTGCTTGGGCTGCCCGGTGAACCCTTTAAGTCCCAGAAAAGCCATCAGCAGATGGAGTTTTGCTGGACTTAGTTCTCCAGGATTTCGACCTCGTAGCCGTCGGGGTCGGTAATGAAGGCCATCTTGCGTCCTCCTCCGGTGAATTCTTCTTTCCAATTGCCAGGCCAGACCTCAATACCGGCTTCTTCCAGCATCTGGCAGTGAGCGACGATATCGTCGACACTGATGCATGTGTGCATCAAGTCTTCCGGAAACTCCACCTTAAACTCCGGAGAATAAGTCAGCTCCAGCATGTGGGCATTACCGGGTAATTCCAAGTGAACAATCTGGTTGCCGGCAGGCGATTTGTCACTGCGCTTGTGCACTTGAAAGCCGCAGGTTTTGCCATACCAGTCGATGGATTTATCAAGATCACTGACTCGAATGCGGGTGTGGAGAAATTTAGTACTCATGAAAAATGAATTAACCAGGGATTTGAGTTTCTGCAAGCACGCTATGCATCATTGATATATTTGCGGGTCTCGCTGGCGATGACTCCGCTAAGCAACAACAGGGCAATCAGGTTGGGTGCGGCCATCAGTCCATTTAAAATATCCGAAAAATTCCAGACTGCCTGCAATGGCAGGGTGGCACCAATAAAGACGACCACAACCCAAACGATGCGATAGGGCAGGATGGCACCGGTACCAAGCAAATATTCAATGGCCTTCTCGCCATAGTACGACCAACCAAGAATCGTGGAGAAGACAAAGGTAATTAAGCCCAACGCCAGGACAAGCGGCCCGATCGTGCCAAAATCTGCAAAGGCCGCGGCGGTGAGTTGACCTTTGTCCATGCCTTCCTGCCAATGGCCAGAACTGACCAGCACCAGACCGGTAATGGCGCAGATAACTACGGTATCCCAAAAAGTACCACTGGCAGAGACCAGTCCCTGTTCGACGGGATTGCGGGTTTTGGCAGCAGCAGCTGCAATCGGTCCGCTACCAAGTCCTGATTCATTGGAAAAGAGGCCGCGTGCCACACCGCTCTTGATGACCTCCTTGATGCCTGCACCAAGCAAGCCACCACCAACGGCCTGTGGACTGAATGCGCCGGTTAAGATCATTTGAATGGATTCGCCGAGGACATCCCAGTTTTTAATCAGGATCCCAAAACAGCCGATGACGTAGACCAGCGCCATAAATGGCACGAGTAGTTTACAGACATTGGCTATCCATTTCACGCCGCCGAGGATTACCGCCGCAGTCAATAGCGCCAAAGTCGCACCGGTAATCCAGCGGATATTCCACAGGGTAGCCTCAGATAGCGAATCGACGCCACGGAAGTTCTGCACATTTTCGATGACCTGGGTTACGACCGCATTGGATTGGACCATATTGCCGATACCGAAGCCGGCCAGCGCGGTGAACAGGGCGAAGATAACTCCCAGCCATTTAGCATTCAGGCCTTGTTCCAGGACGTACATTGGCCCGCCTGCCATTTCACCGCGGGAGTTCTTGATCCGGTATTTAATCGCCAGCACTGCTTCCCCATACTTGGTCGCGATACCAAAGACGCCGGTGAGCCACATCCAAAATACAGCGCCCGGTCCGCCGGACACGATAGCTGAAGCGACGCCGATGATATTACCTGTGCCAACCGTTGCAGCAAGTGCCGTAGCCAGAGCACCAAAGTGCGAAATGTCGCCTTCACCCTGCGATTTGCGAAACGTCAGGCGGATTGCCTTGGGAATATATCGCTGAATGAAGCCGAGGCGAAATGTCAGGAACAAGTGGGTACCCAATAGTAATACCACCAGTGGCCAACCCCAAATAAAGCCGCTGATAGCACTCAAAGTGTCTGTAAATTGCTGCATAATGGGCTTGATTCATTGCAGCAGTTGGGAATGAGGGCAAGCCCTTACTGGTTTTCACTGAGAGCAACATCTTCAAGTTAGCGGTGTTGTATCTATTGCCGGCCACACAAAGTCGGCCAACAACAAACATGGAAAGGAATATGATGAAAATAATTCAATTACTATGCGCTGCGCTGGTAATCAGCTTGGTCAGTCCCGCTGCACTAGCACAGCCCAGAGGCCAAGGTGATGGCGGACCGCGCCAGAAATTCGGTAATATATTGACCCAGGATGAGCGCGAGCAATTGCGTGAGGCCATGCAAGCGGTGAGGGAAGACCCCAAAGTTCAAGCTGCCCGCGAGGCGGCGCAAGAAGCCCACAAGAAGGCCCGGGAAGTGACGCGTAATGCATTGCTGGCAGAAGACCCCAGCTTGGAGCCGGTACTTGACCGTATCCGTGACGAGATGGGCGAGCGCCACAACAAACGTGGCGGGCGTCGCGATGGTCAGCAAACAGAATAGCAAGCAACTATCAGTCTGCTAACTGAACAGATGCCGGAACACATGAATTTGTGTTCCGGCTTTTTCTGCACTTGATCAACTGCCGTATATTAAAATAGTGCTTCTGGTATGCAGCTGGAACAAGTAGCAGTACAACTCTATACTTTGCGTGACTTACTTAAGACTGCACGTGATGCCGCTGCAACTCTTAAACACGTTGTGGCCATCGGTTACCGGACCGTCGAAGTAGCTGCAGTCGACTTTAATATTATCCCAGAAGCTGATTTTCAGCAGATGCTCGCCGACAACGATTTGGGTGTCTGTGCGCTGCATGGTAACCCTGAGACCCTATTGGCGGATCCTGCGGTGGAAATTGAACGGGCCATGCATCTGGGTGTCGACACGCTAGTATATCCGTACCCAGCCGGTATCGATACCACTGATGAGTCAGATGTGAGACGCCTGTTGCGCGGCCTAAACAAATGTCTTGCGCTGGCTGCGGCGAGTTCTATCACACTTGCCTATCACAACCATCACCATGAATTTAAGCGTTTGTCGGGTAATTTGTTACTGCAAACCATCTTTGCTGAGCTGAAGCAGGCCGGCTTGGTCGCTGAATTAGACACCTATTGGGTTCAATATGGTGGTGGTGATCCAGTGGACTGGTGCAAGCAAATGGCCGGGCGCTTGCCATTGCTGCATTTAAAAGATTACCGGATTAATACCGACAACGAACCCGAGTTCGCTCCATTGGGAGAAGGAAATTTAAATATTCCCGCAATCGTTGAGGCAGCCGACAGTGCAGGCTGTAAATGGTTTATCGTCGAACAGGATAACTGCGCCGGCGACCCGATAGATGCCATAACCCATAGCTACAACTACCTGAAATCGCTTGCTGCAAGCTAAGGAAGTAGTGCAGGATTCAGGGCTTCACTTGTGGACGGGTGAACTATAGGATAACGCCTGCAAGGTATAAATATCAAAAGCAATGCCGCTGCGGCACTTAATAATAAAATACACACTCTGACCCCAATTATTATGAATAAGCTTCTAGTAGAATTTATCGGAACATTTTTTCTTTTCTTTACCATCGGCTGCGTCGTCCAGTCACCTGACCCCGGGGTGGCTGCACCCTTGGCTATTGGTGCTGTGCTTATCGCGATGATTTATGCCGGCGGACATATCTCGGGTGCCCACTACAACCCGGCTGTCAGCCTGGCGATGGTAATTAACGGCAATTTAAAAGTGGTTGAGGCCATCGGCTATATTCTGTCCCAGTTTATTGCCGGGCTTGCTGCGGCGTTGACGGTGAATTATTTGCGCCCGGCGAGTTCAGAAATGCCGACAATCTCGCTGGGACCGGCATTTTTGGTGGAGCTGCTGTTTACCTTTGCCTTGGTTTTTGTGATCTTGAATGTCGCCTTGGCCAAGACTACCAAAGGCAACGATTTTTATGGTTGGGCGATTGGTTTAACGGTAATGGCTGGAGCATTTGCAGTTGGCGATTTATCCGGTGCCGCCTTTAATCCGGCAGTGGCATTGTGTGATCATTATGGGCATGGCCAGTGCTGATGGTTTGTGGCTGTATTTTGCCGCTACTGTACTGGGTGCTGCCCTGGCGGTCTTCGCCTTTAAGGCGGTCCAGGTGAAGAGCAACGAAAGTTGACAGAGGGCAGCTCAAAACGCCAGCATACTGGCGCTTAGTTGATTTGATTTGTAGAGGAAAGAAATAATGACACTCTCGCATTTACTGACACCAGATTTAGTGAAAATGGATCTTGAGGCGTCTGATCGCTGGTCGGCCATTGTTGAGATGGTGGGGTTGCTGGTGGCTGCCGGTAAGGTGAAGCCGGAAAATAGCGATGGGATCCAACAGGAGCTGAAAAAACGAGAAGAATCGATGAGCACTGGAATCGGGTTCGGTGTTGCCATTCCGCACACTTCTTCTGAGCATGTTGATGAGGTGGTTGCAGCCTTCGCGCGTTCAGAGCGGGGGGTTGAGTTTGAGGCGCTGGATAGCGCACCGGTGCATTTCATCATTCTATTCATAGTCCCAAAAGATGAATTCCAGAGCCATTTGAGAACACTGGCTGCAATTGCCAAGTTTTTAAACGATCGCGCTGTACGTGAACAGCTGCGGGATGCGGAAAGTGCCGAGCAGGTGCTTAAGATTCTTAGCGACAATAGTGATAGCTAGCGGTGCAAAGTATGCCTGATGCCGGTCAGATCACCATAGCAAGGCTGCTGGAACTACGCCTGCTGGACGCCCTGCGACAACTTGAACTCGGTGAGGCGACCGCACATGTGACCGCTGCCAGTGACCGGCGGTTTGGCGACTATCAGACGAATGTAGCGATGGTTTGCGCCAAGCAAATGAAACGTAATCCGCGTGAGTTGGCGCAGCTACTTGTAGACAGCTTATCAGTGGATGACATTTGCGATAATGTCGAAATTGCCGGACCGGGATTCTTAAACTTCCGGCTTGGCACTCAGTTTATTTGGCAACGCTTGTCAGGGATGAGTTCAGGTAGCGTACCCTTCATACCACCAGCGCAGGATCAGCGGTGTATAGTAATTGATTTCAGTGCACCAAATGTCGCGAAACCAATGCATGTCGGTCACATCCGCAGCACGATCCTGGGTGATGCCCTGTCACGTGTCGCCCGGGCACTCGGCCATAAGGTGGTTAGCGACAACCATATTGGTGACTGGGGGACACAATTCGGCAAAGTAATTCATGGTTGGCGGCATTTTCTTGATCGAGATGCCTTGCATGAGAATCCGATCGTTGAGTTAGTGCGACTCTACCGTAAGGTAAATAAATTGTCCGAAGATGATGCAGATGTTTTAGAAGCATCTCGCCAGGAACTGGTCAAATTGCAGGCCGGCGACGAGGAGAACCTGGCAATCTGGAAGGAGACAGTTCAACTTTCGCTTAAGGAATTCCATGCAATTTATCAGCGCTTGGATATCAAATTTGATGAGAGCCTGGGTGAAAGCTATTATAACGATCGACTGGCACCTCTATGCGAGAAACTGCAGAGCCAAGGGATCGCTGAGCCAAGCCAGGGGGCGCTATGTATCTTTTTTCCTGACATCCCCGAGTTGCATGATAAACCGTGCCTAATCCGCAAAAGCGACGGTGGCTACCTGTATGCAACTACTGATCTGGCTACACTCGAGTACCGTAGCGAGCGTTGGCAGCCTGATGAGATTTGGTACGTGACCGGGGCGCCGCAGCAATTACACTTCCAGCAGATCTTTGCAGCGGCTAAGCGCATGGGACTTAATATCGGCTGCAGGCATATAGCATTTGGCAGCATACTTGGTGATGATAGAAAGCTGATGAAGACGCGGTCGGGAGACAATGTCCAACTGGTGGATGTGCTCGATGAAGCTGAAAAACGCGCGCGAGTAATGCTGCAGGAAAAGAATCCTGAGATGCAGGCGGAAGAGTTGGACCAGTTGGCTGCAACTATCGGGTTAGGTGCGGTGAAATTTGCAGAGCTTTCCCAACATCGTATGACCGATTACGTTTTCTCGTGGGATCGCATGCTTTCCCTGCAAGGGAACACAGCACCCTACCTGCAAAATGCCTATGTGCGGATCTGTTCGATATTTCGCAAGGCAGGCTTGGAGCCGGGCAAGGCCACACTACCAAGTGGTAGCCTGACACTGCAGCAGGAAGAGAGAGAATTGGCATCTGCCTTACTGCGCTTCGGAGAAGCCGTAGCCGGAGTACTGGATGAGTTCCGTCCGAATCTGCTGGCAAATTATTTGTATGAATTGGCAACCACATTTCATGGTTTTTATGAATCGTGTCCGGTATTGAAAGTTGATGGAGAGCTCCGCCAGATGCGACTGGCGCTGTGTTCCCTTACCGCAGAGGTGCTGGAACAGGGTTTAGGGTTGCTTGGAATTCGAGTTCCTGATCGCATGTAACCAGGTGGAAAACTCACTTCCAGTAGCCGGCATCATTCTCGGCACCTATCTGCCACAGGAAGCGCAACATGTTTACCGCCAGATCAAAGGACTGACAGCTTACCGGGCACACGTATTCGCACAAAAGTTTGCTAACCTCGAGCAGTTCGAAATCCAGGGAAGAACACGCCTGGTACGCCCGCTGAGCAGAGAGCTGCGGCGGTTGTGGTGCCGCCGAATCAGCCATCGCCCGATCAGCGCCTATTATAGCGAAGCGCACCGCTTGCAGCAGCAATTGCAAAAACAGAATGCCGAACTAGTGCATATTTATTTCGGGCAAAATGCCATCTACTGGCGTCGCTGGCTTACGCGCAAAAAAATTCCGGCAATAATTTCATTTCACGGTGCCGATGGTGCGGTTGGGATGACTGGCAGTAGTACCCGTGTGGAATTAGCACGGGTTTTTTCAGCTGCAGACAGGGTTTTGGTACGTTCGCGAGCATTGCAGGGCGCAGTATCCGACCTTGGATGCCCTGAGGAAAAACTGCGGATCCAGCGCACAGGCATACCGGTAGCAGACTTTGTATTCAGGCAACGCACCTTGCCACAACAGGAAGACGTGGTTTTACTTCAGGCTTGCAGGCTGATAGAAAAAAAAGGTGTTGATGACACCTTGCGCTTATGTCGTGCGCTTAAGGAAAGTCATCCGAATGTCAGGCTGGTGGTTGCCGGGGACGGACCGTTGCGCCAGCAGTTACAACAATTGGCAAATGAACTGGAACTGAGAGATTGTGTGGAGTGGGCGGGCTTTGTCAGCCAGCAACAACTGAAGCAGTATTATGCTAGGGCGCATTTATTCGTTCATCCCAGCAGGGTCACTAGAGAGGGCGACAGTGAGGGCGTCCCTAATTCCATGCTCGAAGCAATGGCTTGTGGAATCCCGGTAGCTACTACCAGGCACGGCGGAATTCCGGAGGCCGTTACTGACGGTCACGAAGGAATCTTGGTGGCTGAAGGAGACTGGCAAGGACTCGCAAGGCGCGTCAATAAGCTATTGAACTCACCAGAAAGATACGCGGATTGCAGCGGTGCCGCATCACGGCGAATCCATGACGAATTTAATAGTTCATTGCAACTGGATCGGCTGCAGCAACACTATGATGATGTCAGGAACAGCTAATATGAAATCTAAAATTTTCCGCTTCAATCATGCGGCCAATCGGTCATTATCCTGCCCATGATCAACCCTCTTGCAACATGGGTCCACGATTGGAGCCCGTTTCTGATTGAGTTTGGAAATGGTATGGGAATTCGCTGGTACGGATTGTCGTATGTGATGGCTTTTATCTTTGGCTATTGGATGATGAAGTGGCTGGCAAAGAATGGTTATTCCGAGTTGCCCAATGATCGGGTGGGGGACTTTATTGCAGGCATTGCCTTCTTCGGGGTCCTGGCCGGTGGCCGCTTGGGCTATATGCTATTCTATAATTTTGGCGAATTTATCCGTGAGCCCTGGATCTTATTTCAAGTCTGGGATGGCGGGATGTCCAGCCATGGGGGAATTTTAGGTGTGGCAGTATTCTCATGGTTTTATGCCCGAAGGCAAAAAGTCAGTTGGACCGGGTTGGGTGACAACCTGGTAGCGGTAGCGCCACTGGGTATCCTAATGGGTCGCCTTGCCAATTTCATCAATGGCGAGTTGTACGGACGGGTTACCTCGGTTGCGTGGGGAGTCAAATTCCCGAAAGAATTTCTAACTAATGATGTGGCACCGGCAGTTTTCTATCAAGCATTGGAGAAAGCAAACCGCATCAGTGAGTCGCCGCTTGGAGTAGATCAATTAATTCCAGCTATCTATGGGAATCAAACAGTAAGGGATGCTGTCGCTCCCTTGATATCGGTTCGACATCCTTCACAACTGTATGAAGCCCTGCTTGAAGGTTTACTGCTTTTTATCGTGCTGCTGTCCATTCGCATCCGCTGGAAGAAACTTCGCCATGGCGTGCTCACGGGGCTGTTTTTTATTGGCTATGCCGTTGTCAGAATTTTTGGCGAGATTTACCGCCAGCCTGATTCTGCGCTAGTTTTGGGGTTAACCAAAGGGCAGTTCCTTTCGCTTTTTATGATCGTCATCGGTGTACTATTCCTGGTATTCGCAGGCAGACAGCGTGTCTTCAAAGAAGCTCAATGACTATCGGTACAGTAAACGATAGAATAATGCCTGCCTGACGCACCGACTGGTGCAGAGTCGCCAAGCAGGACATACTGCCTGGCCAGTAGATGACTAGACAATCTAAGACAGCTAGCTAACTGCTGGAGGCTTCTTTTTCCGCCTCTTTTTTCTTCGCTTTACTGGCTGGAGCCACTTCGATGACATCATCATCTTCTACTATCGGCGCATCAACCCACTCGATGTAGGCCATTGGTGCGGAGTCGCTCTTGCGCGGTCCTAATTTGATGATCCGGGTGTAGCCACCATTGCGATCTGTTGCGCGTGGCGCGACTTCTTCAAACAGTTTTTTAACTGCATCCTTTTCATGCAACACCGAAACCGCAGTTCTACGTGCATGCAGGTCGCCTCGCTTGCCAAGAGTTACCATGCGCTCTGCCAACGGGCGAACTGCTTTCGCCTTGGCTAATGTTGTTTGGATCCGATCATGCATGATCAGCCCGCAAACCTGGTTAGCAAGGAGTGCATTGCGGTGCTGAGCTTTGCGTCCCAGTTTAATTGTCTTTTTTTGGTGTCTCATGGTGGTATTGGCAGATTACAGGTTAGGAGTCCTTCGTCTCTTCAGCTACAGGTTCTTCTTCATCTACCGTAATAGCAGATAAGTCAATAGACGAGAGGTCATCAACAGCGCCGACCACACCTGATTCATCCGGCAAGTTGACCAACCCTTCCTCGAACTTCATGCCCAGAGAAAGTCCCAGCTGCTGGAGCTTGTCCTTAATTTCATTCAGCGATTTTTTGCCGAAATTCCGATATTTGAGCATTTCATTTTCGCTCTTCATGGCCAGTTGCCCGACTGTCGTGATATTGGCGTTATTCAGGCAGTTAGCGGCACGTACCGAAAGTTCGATTTCATTGACACTCATATTGAGCAACTTCTTGAGCCTGGTGTTTTCTTCGCTGACCTCTTCCGGGGTCTCGTCGAATTCAACCTGGCTGTCATCGTAATTGACAAATACATCAAGATGGTGGCGCAGGATCGCCGAAGCTTCAAGCAGCGCTTCCTCGGGTGTCAGACGACCGTCGGTCCACACGTCAAGCACCAGCATATCGAAATCTGTACGCTGGCCGACACGTGTGTTTTCAACATTATACTTGACCCTGGTTACCGGTGAAAAAATCGAGTCGATAGGAATAATACCGATCGGCATATCCGGGCGTTTATTTTCGTCTCCTGTGGCAAATCCGCGACCTTTGCGTACGGTCAGTTCTGCTTCAAACTTCATC
Organism: uncultured Chthoniobacteraceae bacterium; assembly: GCA_964443575.1. GTDB lineage: Bacteria > Verrucomicrobiota > Verrucomicrobiia > Chthoniobacterales > CAKUMP01 > CAYUDZ01. Next base: position 26,458 of record CAYUDZ010000001.1, read on the forward strand.
TTCTTATCAAGCGTACAAATTAGCTGGTCCTTATTTAAAACCTCGCAACCTGCTACTTCTTCGATGTCCGCTGCGGTCACGGCGCCATCTTTATTGACCGAGATGGTCAATGTCCGCACGTCGTGGTCTTCAGCCTTAAATTTTATTTTTTTTAAGTTCAGCACAATATCGGTCACATCCTCAACAATTCCCGGAAGTGTGCAAAACTCGTGTGGTGCATTGGCAATTTTCGCCGCGGTAATAGCAGCCCCCTCTAGCGAAGATAAAAGCACCCGACGTAAGGCATTGCCAAGGGTGTGCCCAAAGCCTGCCTCAAATGGCTCAGCATGAAATTGTGCGAATGTATCTGTTGCAGTCTCCTCAACCTTGGTGAGTGACTTCGGCATCTCGAAACGACCTAATTTTACTGACATAATAATTTTCTCGTGTGCATCGGGTTTCCCCCGCCGCTGTGATCAATCCGCTCGATTGCGAAGACCCGGGGACCAACGATGCTGAATTTGAAATCAGCGAGCGGCAAATAAATAAAAGAATTGGCTATCATGCAAGTAAAAAATTACAAATATTCACGCAGCTCATAATACTATCTGATAGGCTGCGAAAATTTCTTCATTGGTAAACCGGTAGATAAATAGCACACTATAGAACGATGGGATTGATATTTTGGCCTGATGATGTGCAAGGGTTGAGACAATTCGGCGTGAAAGGCGAAGAATTGCATCTACTGCGCCAGGCTGGGGCTCCAGTACCTGACTGGTTCCTAGTCCCCCCGGAGGCATTCTACACGAGCCTGACCGAAGAAGAGTATGACCAGTTACTGGATGTTGACAGTGTGTCAAAAGCTCAGGACCTGAGTCTCTCATTTAAGCTTAGCTTCGATCTCAACAAGCTGCTGGAGGAGTCAGTTTATAAGCTCTGTCCCAACGACGAACGGGTTGCAGTCAGGCCTTCTGCGACTGACCGCGATACGCGTGGAAATAGTAAGTTTTTGGCCAATCATGAGAGTTACTTATTCATAGAAATAGAAAATATAGCGCGGGCTGTACGAGCTGTATGGAAGGCAGCATTCTCGCCGACTTTGATGCAGGCGCGGGCCGCAGCCGGGTTGGCACTGGTTCCCAAAGCACCATCTGTGATTGTACAGAAGATGCTTGCTGCTGATAGCTCAGGAACAGCATTCAGCGCCAACCCGCAAAGCGGCAGGCGTGATGAGGTGGTAATCCACGCCGTGCCGGGGCTATCAACCTCGATGATAGTAAACGGCTCAGGCCATGACATATTTTTAGTCAACAAGCAGGGTAAGGTTCAGGAAAAGACTATTGCTGAGAAGCGTACCAAGCATATTTGTGACCACGAAACGATGCATGGAGTGGTGCAGGTTGAAATCCCGGATACGGAATCCAGAGCGCCCGCATTAAACGATAAAGAGGCCGTAGAGCTGGCAACAATGACCAGAAAGGTTGCGGCCAATTGCGGCCAACCAAAAGCGGTCACCTGGGCTCGGGAGAACGGCAAAACATATGCTCTCGGCATGCATGAAATTGCAGAGCTGGCGGGAATGCCTGACCCGGATGCCACCGAGTATGTTTGGGACACTGCACCACTTTCATTTTCCATGCCCGGACTGGTGACGCCTCTGACGGCTTCAGTTTATCGTGCTGCATGGGGCGAAGCAGTGGTGGGGGCACTGGTGCTGATGGGCTTTAGCAAAGATTTATCTGCCAAGACGGCAAGCGACATCAAGTTGGCTATCGGCTGTATTGAAGGTCGCCTCTACTTAAACCTTACCAAGCTGGCCGATGCATTGGCCAAGCTGCCTGGTTGTAAAGCGCTGAAGGATGATTTCTCAGTAATCTTCAACTGCCCGGAAACGCTTTTGGATAAAGCATGGGAACAACTACCGCCGGCAGTAAAAAGAGCAAACCTCGTTGCCGCTGTGGGTATGCCAACAAGGGTGGGTACCGCACTAAAAAGTACCAAGTCTTATGAGAGAAAATTCATCTCCAGAATATCCAAACTGAAAGACCGGATCACTAAAGATATTGAGATCTTAGAAATTGAAGAAATATTTTCACGACTAGAATTGACCAATAGAGAACTAAGTTCACTCCTCGGAATGCGCCTGCTGAGCGCTATGCGGGTCAAGTGGTTCTGGCATAAATTATCTGAACTAACTCGAGATCATTGCTCCGACCACGGCGGAACCATAGCACGCTCCCTTGTGATCAGTGATAAAGTCTTACCTGGAGTCAACCTGATCGATGCCTGTGGCGAATTAGCAAGTAGCTGTGCGGCGAATGACGCGGTCGCTGATATTCTGAGGAGTAATGATGATGAAAAAGCACTACGAGCTTTGGGACGTGACGAAAACCTTTACGAACTATACAATGCTGCGCTACAGGAACTCATCGCAGAAACACGCTGGCTGGAGCATGGTGGGCCACTAACAGAGAAAGACTACACGATTCTATTACTGGACTCACTGCGCTGTGGAGCTGCCGCTTCATCCAGTCTGACTGTTGAAGGGGGCGAATCACCCACCCAGAGAGTGAAGAGAATTTCTCAAGAGAAAATAACGCAAAGTCTCAATCAGTCACCCACGCAGCTTAAACAGATCAGGCAGACAAACTCCTCGTTGCAGGTGTGTTGTCATCACTATTTGGGTCTCAATCAAGCATATGTGAAACTTTTGAATGCAATTGGAAAGATGTATTTGCGCGCAGGAGAGTTAATGCGTGAAGGAGGGGCTTTAACATCAGCCGACGATATCGTGTGGTTGTCTAGCAATGAAATTGACGACTTCCTCGGCGGTCGTCTATATGAGTCGAATTTGCAGAATCTGATTGAACAAAGGCAGTCACTATTTGGCGACAGATTTCAGTCTGACTTGCCGCCGGCCAGTTTCAGTAGCCATGGTCCGGTAAATCTAGGTAACCAAATCCCACAGAAGGGCAAATCTGAAATTGGTCATGAGGTGAAGAAAGTCACTGGAGTCGGCTGTGGTGCAGGCTTGATTCGTGCACGAGTTAGGGTCGCTTTCAACTTTGAAAATTTCCAATTGCGGAGTGGGGAAATACTTGTTTTGCCAACCAGCGATACCAGGTTTCGGGTTGCTCTACATGCTGTAGGTGGGTTGATTGTTGAAACTGGCTCAGTGATCGATGAGTTCATTTTGCTGGCGATCAACATGGGTAAACCTGTAGTCATCGGGCCTGCAGGAGTTTGTACCTGGCTGCAAAGTGGCGAAAGCGTCGAAATTAACGCCGCCGAGGGACGCATTCTAAAGACTGTTTGATGATACATAATACTTTGATTATGAATTAGTAATGACTATATTTAGAATTACTCTTGATTACTGCGCATCTTAAGCCATATTGAGATACGTTATTTTTTTAGACTATGAGCAAACTCAGCATCCAACAACTAGTAGCAGAAGTAGACGGCAAGCAGATCCTTAATGGCGTAAATGTCGAATTCAGCCAAGGCGAGGTTCACGCAATCATGGGGCCTAATGGTAGCGGCAAAAGTACCCTAGCCAAGATCATAGCCGGTCATCCTGATTACGAGGTGACAGCTGGTGACATTTTGCTGGATGGTAAAAGTATACTTGAGATGGAGCCAGATGAGCGTTCGCGTGTCGGCTTGTTTTTAGCATTCCAGTATCCCAGTGAGATCCCGGGTGTCAGCATTGCTAATTTTTTGCGTGCAGCCGTTAATGCACGTTCAACAGAAGATGAAGAAGTTGAGGCAACCGAATTCTACAGTGAACTCTACGCGGAAATGGACAAGCTGCATATGCCGAGAGAATTCACATCACGTTCGGTTAATGAGTCTTTCTCAGGCGGTGAAAAGAAGCGTTGTGAAATTTTACAGATGGCGATGCTCAAGCCAACCCATGCGGTACTCGATGAAACAGACAGCGGTCTAGACATTGATGCCTTGCGAATCGTTTCCGATGGGGTGAATGCGTTACGCGGCAGCGAGCTTGGTGTGCTGGTGATCACACACTATCAGCGTCTGTTGAACTATATAACGCCTGACGTGGTGCATGTTATGATGGACGGTCGCATCGTGCGCAGTGGAGGCAAAGATTTAGCACTAGAATTAGAAGAGCGCGGTTATGACTGGTTGAAAGCCGAAGTAACCGCTTAATAACAAACACGGAGAGAAAAAAATGAGTGAAACAACAGTACAAAAAAATCTTGATATAGACCGCACTATTGGTGACTTCCACTATCCGGTCGAGTACACCCGTGATGCGGGCTATGGGTTGACTGAAAAAACTATAGATTACATCTGCGACGTTAAGGGGGAGCCAGACTGGATTCGTGATTTCCGCAAGCGGGCACTTGCTAAGTTTGAGGAGAAACCACTGCCGACGCACTGGGCCAGTAAGGATCTCGAGACGATCAATTACGATAAGATACGTTACTATCTGGCCGGCGATAAAAAAGCCACCCGCAGCTGGAATGATGTGCCTGATGAAATGAAGCAGACGTTTGAACGTTTGGGAATTCCGGAACAGGAAAGGAAGTTCCTAGCCGGGGTTGAAGCACAATTTGACAGCGAAGCAGTATATTCCAACATCAAAGCGGCAGTTGCTGATCAAGGCGTAATTTTTGTCGGTAGCACGGACGGTCTAAAAGATCATCCCGAATTATTTAAGAAATGGTTTGGTAAAGTGATTCCCACTGGTGACAACAAATTCAGCGCTCTTAACAGTGCGGTTTTCAGCGGTGGCAGTTTCATCTACATTCCGCCGGGGGTGAAAGTGAAGCACCCGCTACAGGCGTATTTCCGGATCAATGCGGAAAACTTTGGCCAGTTCGAGCGTACCTTGATTATCGCAGATGAAGGTTCCGAAGTCATGTATATGGAAGGGTGTACGGCTCCTAAGTTCGAAACTTCAACCTTGCATAGTGCGGTCGTAGAGTTGGTGGCCATGCCTGGAGCCAAGATCCAATACGTCACCGTGCAAAACTGGAGTTCCAACGTATTTAACCTGGTGACCAAGCGTGGTTTGGCACACGAAGAGGCCGAGATCAAGTGGATTGACTGTAATATAGGAAGCCGCCTGACAATGAAATATCCCGGCGTAATTATGAAGGGTCGCAAAGCGCGAGGCGAGGTGATCAGCATAGCGCTTGCTGGTGATGGTCAACATCAGGACACAGGGGCAAAAATGGTGCACGCGGCCGATGAAACTACCAGTAATGTAGTCTCTAAAAGTATCAGTGTTGGCGAGGGACGTGCCAGCTACAGGGGCTTGGTACATGTCCCCAAAAACCTTAAAGGCTGTAAAAATAACACGGAATGCGATGCATTGCTGATCAATAAAAATAGTCGCACAGATACATATCCTGCGATTACTGTCCGCGGCTCTAAAAATGCGGTACAGCACGAAGCTAGCGTCAGTCAGGTTAGTGCTGATCAAATATTCTATATGCAGCAACGCGGACTTAGCGAGGGCGAAGCGATGAGCCTGAGTGTCAACGGCTTCGTCAATGACTTGGTCAAGGAATTTCCGATGGAATACAGTGTTGAACTGAAGCGCCTGATCGACCTCGAGATGGAAGGTTCTGTCGGATAAGCAATTTCTTTTCAATAAGCATATGACCCAACTACTAAGTGATACAACTGATCAAAGTTATTTGCTGATCACAAGTAAAGAAGAGCCGGATGTTATCGGATATCCGCAGTGGCTTGCCGACCAAAAAACTAAGGCATGGCAGGAATTTTTAAAAATTCCAATGCCGACCCGTACTGATGAGGAATGGCGGTTTTCCAAATTGAAATCTGTATCACTCGATAATTTTACCAGGCCGCAGATTATCGATGATCAAGCTGCCGCAAACTTAATCGAGAGATCGGTCGCCGGTGATGGTTGCCAGGCTAAAATGGTATTTGGTAATGGACGTCTGCTGGACTATTACAGTAGCCCTGAATTTGATTCGACTGGCGCTGTATTTTTATCTTTTGAACGCGCCTACGATGATTATGAGGAGATTATCCGCCGACATTTCATGGTGCAGGGTTCTCGCCTGGGATCAGAGAAATTTGCGGCTCTCCACCAGGCACTATTTGAGTCGGGAACATTTCTATACATCCCTGAAGGTGTAGAACTGTCTGTGCCGGTAGAAGTTTTCCACTGGTTGGATGGGGCTAACAGTACGGCTTTCCCACATACTCTCATTGTAGCCGAAAAGGGCAGTAAGGTAACTTTGATCGATCACTTCCAATCAGCTAGCGACTTACCTGGGCTGGCTTGCGCAGTAAACGATCTGTATATCGGTGAAGATGCCGAGGTTAATTATGTATGCATTCAGGACTGGAGCGAGCAAGTACTGTCATTCCAGCTCAATAGCACGGTGGCAGAGAAAAATGCCTCAGTAGCCGGCCTGAACATGAATTTAGGAGCAGCTTACTCTAGAGTAGAAAGCCGCAGCAGGCTTAATGGCATTGCTGCAAGTTCCGATATGCTGGCTGTGACTGTTGCAGAAAACGATCAGATTTTCGATCTGCGTACTGCCCAGGATCATGGTGAACGGGGAACTACCAGTGACTTGCTATACAAGAATGCACTAAGCGACAACTCCCAGGCAATCTTCTCCGGTATAATAAAAGTGGAGGAGGGAGCTCACCAGACAGATGCTTATCAGACTAATCGCAGCCTATTGCTCAGCGATGAGGCAGAGTCTGACTCGATGCCCGGGTTAGAGATTTTGGCAGATGACGTAAAATGTAGTCACGGTTCGACGGCTGGAAGTATTAGTGATGAGGAAATGTTTTACCTGCTGGCGCGTGGTATTCCCAAAAAAATCGCTCAACAACTAGTCGTTGTCGGATTCTTGAATGAAGTACTCGAACGGCTGGCCGACAACCAACTCGCCGACCGACTGCGGGACTTAATTGAGTCAAGATACAAGCAAATCCAGCGCCATCAGACGCAAGTTTAATTCATTTAGTGAATTGACGCTCGCTACGTGAATTAGTATAAATTTTGCCATGCGCCTGGTCGGCAACATATTTTGGGTGGTTATCACCTTGGTGTTCACGTTCCTTTGGATCGTGCTTTTTGAACACGGTTTCTCAGGCTTCCAGGAAGGTATAAGCACCGAGTTGGAAAACCTCCAGAATATTACCCAGCCAGCTGAAAAGCGGGATGAACCCGAACTGCCATAGTTCAGAGATCAGACCCAATTCAGCTGCGTCGACAGTAAGCTACTGTCAAGTAACGAGCAGTCAGCAGCACGTTGGCGAAACTCATGAAGTGCGCGCTTTTCATTGTCGCTTACCCGAAATTGAATGTAGTGATTCAGATATTTGAAATCAAAACTGTCTTCTGCCAGGCGGGCGCGCCATGCCAGCCCGGCATTGGCGATGCGCCTTAGGTCCCGGGCCAGTTTATCAGGCTGTGGATAATCCGGTCGAATTAACCATACGGCAAACAGGAAAGGTAGCGTCGTCGCTGATTTCCAAGCCGACCCTAAATCGCATATTGTTTCCTGAGGGTTTTGCATCCGAAATTGAATCGCTTGAGAGCCGATCAACAGTACAGCTTGGTCATGCGCCGGTTTCCAATCTGCAACCAGGGCGGGAGATATTGGTTGCCATTTCTTTGGCGGTGTCTGATGAAAAAGAATCCGTGTCAGCATGGCCGATGTACGCGATGCGTCATCGAGGAACACGGTTTCAAGTGGACGTGGTTGATCGGTCCCGGCGAGAATCACACTATACACCGGCCCGTCACAGGCGATACCAATAGAATCGATTGCCAGGAATTGCGGATGGGAAAACCATTCTGCTACGGGTACCAGTGCCGCGTCCAGCTTGCCGCTGAAAAGCATTCTCGCCAGCACCGATGGATGTTCTAAGGTGCAATTAGCCTCAATGTTGTAGATAAGCGGGCGGGCATTTAGGTACGGAACACATCCCAGTCGAAGATCATCCGCCAGTTCAGGACTCATGCGTTCCCGGCCGCTACCGGCTCATTGGCTTCACGTTCTCTGCATACACGATTATAAAAAGTATCGCGTTGCATCGGGATACGCCCGGCCTCCCTAATCGCTTTTTCGAGTGATTCGACAGTCTGTTGCTGCGGTGTCTTTGCGCCGGCAGCATGGAATATCTTCTCTTCCATAATCGTACCGTGCAGGTCATCAACACCGTAGCTCAAGGCGACTTGCGCCAGCGGCAGTCCCATAGCGATCCAATACGCGGTCAGGTGCTCGACATTATCGAGGTAGATGCGTGACACAGCCAGGTTGCGCAAGACCTCGATCGCGCCAGCAGGTCGAATGTGGGATAACTCGGTAGTCTCAGGGACAAAGGCAAAAGGCACAAACCCGGTAAAACCGCCAGTCTCGTCCTGTAGCTCACGTAATTGCCGTAAATGGTCTACGCGATCTTCCAGCGATTCGACATGTCCGAATAACATGGTACAGGTACTGCGCCCTTCCATCTTATGCCAAGTTCTGTGAACTTCCAGCCACTCGGCCGCTGTCTCTTTACCACGGCAAATACGGTCTCGAACTTCAGGGTTGAAGATTTCAGCGCCGCCACCAGTCAGGGCATCTAGTCCGGCCTCACGCAGTTCTGCCAGAGTATCTGCTATTGAGGCCTTGAAAACACGCTTTGCCAAATGCCGGATCTCAATGGCAGTAAAGGTCTTCAAGTGTAACTTGGGGTCTAATGACTTCATTCCGCGTAGTAGATCGAGGTACCATTGTTTGTCCAGCCCGGGATGTAATCCGCCCACCATGTGAATCTCTGTAATCCCCTCAGCCAGTGACTCTTTAACTGTTTGCAGTATCTCAGGGACGCTATGCTCGAATGCGTGTGGGTCGCGCTTGCGCGCCGCAAAGGCGCAAAACTGGCAGGACAGTATGCAGACATTGGAATAATTTATATATCTGTTGAGGATGTAGGTCGCGCGATTGCCATTGATCCGTTGGCGCACCAAATCTGCCAAGCTACCCAGAGCATTAATATGGGGTGACTGATAGAGCTGTAGCGCCTCGGCTTCGTTCAGCCGTTCACTTGCTTGAACCTTTTCAGCAATATCTCGTAGGTCTTCTGGTAGCAAGTTAGTATTCATTCCTATTTAGTTACGTACAGGCAACTTGTGTTGGTAACTTATAAGTAGTCAAGCAATCACAAAAGTTTATTGTTTTGGATTCTAGCCCGGATTGATTCGGGCTAGTAGAGTATAGCTTGCACGCTAATTTTGCCTGTTTCAGCCATTTTTTTACAACTTTCTCCGATTTGCAGTGTTAGAATATCTATGGAGGCCATTAGCGATTCTATTGCTCCAATTTTTTCGTCATGCCAGAATAGCATGAAAGTGCCCGTTCATGCGATGACCCAGAATGATTCAGAGGAGAGTTTACAGCAGCGGGATTCGCAATGGATGCAGCAGGTCGCAGCAGGAGATAAAGAAGCATTTGAGTGCCTGGTCAACGAGTACAAGGTAAGGGTAGTGGGTACCGTTGCACGTATGCTTGGTGATACGATTGAAGCCGAGGATATCGCACAGGAAGTCTTTGTACGTGTCTGGTCCTCAGCTAAGCGTTACAAGCCGCAGGCTAAATTTACTACCTGGCTGATGACTATCACCCGCAACCTGGTCTTCAACGAAATGCGGCGGCGCAGACGTAAGCCTGCCGAATCAATGGAAAATTCCTCAGAGGAATGTGCCCCGCGTCAATTTGCGGATCAGACAGCCAATTCACCTGCGGATGAAGCCCTTCACGTCGAGCTTGAATCCGTGGTACAACAGGCAATAGAGGAATTGCCTGAAAATCAACGGATTGCCCTGGTTCTGCGCCGATACCAGGAACTGCCATATGAAGAGATTGCCGAAATTCTTGAGACTAGCGTTTCTTCTGTTAAAAGTCTGCTGTTTAGGGCGCGCGGAGAATTGAAGCTGAAGCTTAGCAGCTACCTGAGTTAATCACATTATACGTGACAGCCTTGCTGCTGTTCTTAAGCTTGGAATTATGCAAGAGCCTATCCGTCCAATTTCGCGGCACCGTCGGCTGCGCCAGTTGCCTGGAGTGCGCAATCTGGTTCGTGAAACACAAATTAGTACCCACGATCTGATTGCGCCACTATTTGTGGTAGACGGTAACAGCGGCGGCCCAATTGAGTCGATGCCCGGTATTCGCAGGTTATCCCTGGATGAAATGACAGCTGAAGCTGCCAGCTTGTTGCAGCTCGAGGTGCCCGCAGTTGCTGTATTTCCCGTGATCGATCCTGCGCTGAAAGATGCAGATGGCAGCTACGCCATCGACCCGCAAAACCTCACGTGCCGTGCAGTGGGTAAGCTCAAATCGGAATTGCCTGATTTGACGGTAATCGCCGATGTTGCTTTGGATCCATATACTACACATGGCCACGATGGGGTGCTAGATGCCAGTGGTGAGCACGTTGACAATGACCGTACCGTTGATGCATTGGCAAAGTTAGCTGTCTTACTGGCTTCCGCTGGTTGCGATATCGTGGCGCCTTCGGATATGATGGATGGCCGTGTGGCCGCTATCCGGAGTAGCCTCGATGCGGCGGGATTGAACAACACTCTGATCCTCAGTTACGCAGCGAAGTTTGCTTCGTCTCTTTATGGTCCGTTTCGCGAAGCTGTGGGTAGCTCGAGGAAGCAGGAGTCAAAGCCAATCGATAAACGCGGGTACCAAATCGAACCGGCTAACGGGCGCCAAGCCATAGCCGATGCGCTTCAAGATGTCAGTGAAGGTGCCGATATCCTCATGGTTAAGCCGGCAGGCTGGTATCTCGATGTCTTAACCGAACTGCGCGCAGCCTGTGATCTGCCGCTGGCTGCCTATCAGATTTCCGGTGAGTACGCGCAAATTCATGCTGCGGCAGCAAATGGTTGGATTGAATTACAGGCAGCACGCGATGAGTCGCTCACTGCAATTAAGCGTGCCGGTGCTGATATGATTCTGACCTACTTTGCCAAAGAGGTCGCCCAATCTATAGCAGGCTGCTGAGGAAGCAGTGCAGGTCAAGTTGCCAAACGGATCCACCCGCGCAAGATACATTCTTCCACGGTTTCTCAACACTCTGCTAAGCTGGGCCTGAAGTGAAACTTCAGTCTGGATAGAGCTAAGCTAAATCCCTTTAAGCAAGTTACTGAGACCGACAACAAGGTGAAGTAATAATACTTATCTTTAAGAATCACATTGATTAGCAAGTTTTGCAATAACCTGTGGGTAAAGCCGGTGTTCGGCAACTTGGATGCGCGCATGCAACGACTCCGCAGTATCACCGTCGAGGATTGGCACCTCGGCGTGATCAATTATTTCGCCGGTATCCATGCCGGCATCTACATAGTGGACTGTGCATCCGGACTTTTCTGCCCCGGCTTCGAGTGCTTGACGCCATGCTTCCAGCCCAGGGAAAGCAGGCAGCAGGGAGGGATGGATATTGATTATTTTGCGCGGGAATGCTTCCAGCAGGGGAGCTTTTACCATCCGCATGTAACCCGCGAGTACGATCAGATCGATGTTCAACTCGAGCAATTCCGTGGCTAACTGACGTTCAGTGTCTTCTTCCAGACGGGTCCGGTACTTACCAGCATCGATAGTTCCGGTAGCGATACCGTATTTGGCCGCCTGGCGCAGGATACCGGCTTCAGGATCATCGGAAAGGACAATGACGGCTTCGGCATTGATCTTATCCTGATCAATAGCCTCGAGTATTGCTTGGCAGTTTGATCCTTTGCCTGAGCCAAGAATGGCTAAACGTAGTTTGCGTGGCATATGGTGGTTAAGTGGTAGCTGAAATTTGCTGTAATGTCTTGGTGGTCGATTTACCCGGAATCAAGGAAAGAATATGGATCTCTGCGCCACATGCTTCAAGGGCCTGGCGCTCGCCGACATCAAGGGAGTCGATGGTGTAGTCGCCACCTTTTGCATAGACCATTGGGCGTAAATCGCGAATGAGTGCATCCAGCCGCACCGAGTGGAAAATCGTCACGTAATCAACGACTTCCAGCGCTGCCAGGACTCTGGCGCGTTCCTGTTCGGTATTCAGTGGTCGGCCGTCGCCCTTCAAGCTTCGAACCGACTCGTCTCCATTGACGGCTACAGCCAAAGCATCACCGAGAGACCGCGCCTGTTCCAAATATTGGATGTGTCCCACATGCAGTAGGTCAAAGCAGCCATTTGTGAGCACCAGCTTGCGATGGTCTGATGCTAGAGCCTCCCGCTGTTGCACCAGCTTCTCCAATGAAAGGATTTTATCGGTGGTTAACCGCAACATTGTGTATTGCTTATCAGTTTCTCGATGATCGGTAAATAGCGAAGAGCACCCCGCCTACCAGGCTCCACGCTACCATAAAAGCAAAACCACCGAGCGATGTTAAAGCTCCGAGATGGCTGGGTACACCGGCAATCACATCCAGCAGATATTCGTAACTCTTTTCACGTACACCGAGCCCGGAGAAGGATACCGGCAGCATGGTGACCACCTCGATGATGGGTGCCGCTGAATATAGCTCAACCAGCTTAATCTCCACGCCCATGGCACGGGCGCTACAAAAGAATGCCGTGAAATGTGAAAATAGAATAACGAATGACAGTGCGGCAGCCGCAAGTGAACTAAGCGGACGTTTGGTAAACATCGCAAACGAATCATGAACTTCCAGCAGGTACTTTTTGAATGTCGCGGGAATGTTGAGTTTTTGTGGTTGAGCGACGCGCGAGACGATCAGGCACATAATAATACCGAATACGGAAAACCCCATAAACCCCCACAGCAAGGTATAAAGTCCGGCGGTAATCGGGTTAGCTAGCAGTTTGTCTGCCTTGGCCGTGGTAAAAATTGCTGCAGCAGACAGCAGGGCAATGAATCCGCTGAGATGATCCATAAATATGCTCATAATGGCACTGGCTTTGCGGTTGGGATGTTCGCGGATGATGAGGATCGAGCGAATGGTGTCGCCGCCCGTCGAACTGGGAAAGAACAGATCAAAAAACATGCCGATGAGTACCAGGCGAAATGTGCGCAGGAACGGTAGTTGCACGTTTTGCATTTTCAGAAAAATCCGCCAGCGGAAAATGCTAAACAGCACCATGATTCCAACACAGCCGAGGCCGGCCAATAGCCATGGGATGCTTGGTGCTGAGAAAAGTCGGCCTAGGTTCTGTTGACCAAGTATGTCACTGATAACCCAGGTAAGCAGCGCGATTGAGATTGCCGCCTGTAACAGCATGACCAGGATGCGCGCTACGCTTGGGCGCTTGGGCTGCGCATCGATCGTTACTGAATCTGTTGTTACTTGCTGGCCCGGGCCCTCGTCATGCCGGCCTGGCGGCGAGTCATTCACGATTGAGGATGCAGCGTAACCGGGTGAGCGGGAAGTGGCTTAAGTCCCAGCGCCGCATGACCTATCTCAAGCTTTACCCAACTGCCGACGGCTTTAAAAATCACGCGTACGGCACTGGCATCAGGTTCAAAGCCACCCAGTATCGACCGCCAGCCGGAGTTGTTCGCACCATAAATCCCATGCTCTTGCCTGCGCTTTGCTATTAGCGACAACCGACGATTGTATTGCTTCATGAATGCGGCTGCGAGGCGCCCGTGAATCCCATTGAATGGCAGTTTGAGAAATTCCTCGTCAGGATTCGCATACACCAGCCGTACCGGCCCGATGTAGTAGGTGGCGATATCCAATAACACGGCCGTGTTCATTAGCTCGGCATCACCCATATAATAGTATTTATCTTTGTAGAGCGATTCGAACCATAACTGGTAGGATTCACGAAATTGTGCGTTATATTCATCGAGTCGCGCTGAGATATCCTTGCCCTCGAGTGCATCACACGCCAGCGAAGCGGCGATCGAGCAGGTGTACGAGCAGTAATCAAGACCCGGGCTATACAGCGGATCGAGGAACCCCGAAGCATCACCAGTTAACGACCAACCCTGGTCGACCAGCTTCTCGCTGTAGTAAGGAAGCATCGAGTAGGCCCGGGAGTCATTATCGACAACCTCAATGTCACGCATCATTTCACGACCAACCGGATGTTCCATGACTACCGATTTGATTTTCTCGGCGATTGAGTCACCGGGGGGAGGGGAGTACAGGCGTTTGTCATAGACCAGGCCCACAGAAAAGTCGCCGCCTTTCAGCGGAATAATCCAACACCACCAGCCATAGCCCAATAGGTGGTTGGTTGACCAGTTGCGGTTGGCCCGGCAGGCGGCTGCCAGTTTCGGGTGTTTTTGCCGCAGCTCCCAGCTGTCCCAATCGCGCATTCCTTTAAAACGACCCCACAGGGCGTTGGTCGGGTGTTCATCCAGAGGGTGCAGGATATCGAGCTTACGCGCAATCGTTGCGGCTCTACCGGAAGCATCGACCACCCATTTTGCTGCAAGAGATCCGTCGGCATCGGCATCTTTTTGCCTGTATGTCAGGCGACCGCCCCCACCGTCAGCGGCAAAGTCGATATCCTTTACCGTGGCCGGTCGGATGACCTCACAACCGGCATCAGCTGCCAGTTTTAACAAATGTTCATCTAATTTACTGCGATCAATTTGAAAGCCCGGCAGCTTCGTCAGGTCACGCGCACCGATCTCAACACAATCATCCATCGATTGCTCGCTGGACTTGTTGAACCACATGCGCAAGCCATTCTTTGCAAGTTGTTCCTGGCCGAGCCAGGTACCAATCCCAAGGATCCGCGTCATGAAACATGAACTGATCTCGGCTGTTGACTCACCAACCTTGCGGTCAAACTCGGCTTTGCGCTCAATGATAGTGATCTGCGCATCTGGTTGTTGCCGCTTTATCAGCAGTGCAGTAGCAGATCCACAGAATCCCCCACCGATAACAACGACATCGGTCTCAATTTTTGTCGGCATAATACACCCAAAGCATTGCATCGAAGCAGAATGATGCAAGTTCAATTGGCAGGATTCCGTAACTAATGTTGTCAATTTTCAGAAGCTGGACAGGCGTAGCAAGGGCTGTCACGCTCTTTGCTTTTCCCTGCCATGTCTTTACCTGAATTCAGTACAACCGACTGGTGGTTGGCTTATCTGGCTGCGTTATGCGTCGGTTTGTCCAAGACCGGGTTTGGCGGCTTCGGCATGGCCACGGTGCTGATCATGGCACTGATCATGCCGGCCCGCCAATCGATCGGCTTGGTTCTGCCGATGCTGATCATCGCTGACGTTTTCGCGGTGCTGATCTTTCGCAAGCATGCCGAGTGGCACCATGTCTGGCGGCTGTTGCCTGCTACCGTAATCGGCATAGTTGCGGGGTTTCTGGTTATCCCGCTGCTGACCGATGCGCAGTTCGGACCGATCATCGGGGTTACCGTGCTGATCATGGTCGGGGTGCAGGCCTGGCGCCAATATCGCAAGGGAGGCGCATCTGCAAAAAATTCAGCCAGCGGGCACTCACCGGCCTTTGCCTGGATCATGGGGATG
>CAYUDZ010000001.1:41920-82818 GCA_964443575.1 uncultured Chthoniobacteraceae bacterium
TGTTTAGCGGCTTGACCACCATGCTGGCTAATGCTGCCGGACCAGTGATGACCGTTTATCTGCTGGCCTGTCGGCTGCCGAAGTATGAATTCGTCGGCACCGCAGCGGTCTTCTTTATGATCGTCAATTGGATCAAAGTCCCGTTCAGTTTGTCGCTGGGACTGATTACATCTGAATCTCTGCTACTCAATGCCTTGCTGGCACCGGGTATCCTCGCCGGTGCACTAACCGGCCGCCTATTAATCAAATACCTGCCGCAACGCCTGTTCGAAATCCTGCTACTGATCTTTGCTGCAGCAGCAGCGATCCGGCTGATTATGCCTTCCGGATGATAAATATTTCAAACTAGTGCAGGTAATGGCCACAAAGCTAAGGTAGCTTCGTAGACCGTGTTCACGCCAAAGATCCTGACGTCAGGCTGACCACTGGGATGGACAGAGCTTGCAGACGGTGTTGCAGTGAACGGTCCTCAATCAACTCGCCTTTTCGCAGTGCCTGCTGCAGCCGTTCGGAGGAAAAGAAATGCCGCTCATATTCCGCGTCCAGCGATCCTTCAAGATATTGTCGGTACCATTGCCGTTTGTGAAATCCTGTTGCTTCCGGCAGTCGCAGGTTTTGAGCGTACCCGGAGCCACCGTTGCGTACCTTGGTTTGAAACTGATCGAATGTGCGCAGATGATCGAGGATGATACCGTTAAGCTAGTTGATTTATTAGCGAATTCTGATGCAGCTTCTATCCTTAGTTTGGTGCCTTGGGATAAAGTCGAGACTTTGAAAAAAGAAGCATCACGGCATTATGGGATACTTGCCGGTTACGTGGACAAACATTCTTAAGCAAAGAATGTCATTATTAAGCCTGCAGTGGTCGGTAATCTGACGTGGGTCAAGGCCCATCACGATTCCCCATATGGTCGGATTGTTACCCACTGGGAACGTAACGATAAACGCTTGATTCTTTCCGTTACTATCCCGGCAAACTCAACTGCAACCGTCTACCTTCCAGCAACAGGAACTGAGCGAATCAAAATTGATGGGCAGCCTCTAGCCCGAAAAAATCACAAGCCATCTACTGCGACCAGCGTGAGGCGCTTGTTTACAGCGTTGGGCTTGAATTTCGCTATTTACAGTATGTACTCATACAGCTCATAGCGAAATCCATCGCCCGCCTTGTACCCAAGCACCCCACGCTGCGTCTCGCTACGAAGTTTGTGATTTTTCCGGGCTAGAGAAGTGTCGAGTTGCAGAATTGCTCGGGATGAAAAATGGAAATGCCATCATAAAAATTGGATCCGGTAATTATCAGTTCATTGCGATGGACTAGCAATACCCTATCCCCACACAGTCTAAAGCACATAAAGACGACCCGCCCACGGTTGATACCTGCATGTCTCAAGGCAAAAACATTTGCGGATGCTAAAGTGCAGGGAGTCCTATCCTTTCACAAAACGGTAAAGAACTGGCAGCAAGTACAGGCTGACGAGCAGGTTGGCGGCATGGCCGATGGCGCAGACCTGGCCGAGGCTGGCTAGCCCACGGTTATCGGCAAAGCCGATCGATGCAAAGCCGACGATGGTAGTAAGCGCACATAGAAACAAGGCGCTGCTGATATGGCTGGCGGCGTTGCCGTTGTCTTGCCTGTCTGACTCCAGTGCCCGTAACAGATGGATAGAAAAGTCGATACTGGTGCCCAGCAGCAGCAATCCGGCGCCAAGGTTCAGGAAGTTCCACTGGATCCCAGTCAGGCTCATGGTGCCGAGCAGCAGCATGGCCGTGCAGCCAAGCGAGACAATGGCCAGCAGGGTATTGCGCCAACTGCCCAGGGCGAGACGCAGCATGATGACGGTCACCAGGCTGAAGGCAGCCAGTACCCGCAGCATGCCCTCTTTGGCAAACTCGGCCAGCTCATCGCCGAGGAGTACTGCGCTGGTAATCTTTGTATGTTCTGGCTCCGGCGAGAAGCGCTGCTCAGCCTGCTTGTGATCCACACCGTCCACAGGCTCGACAACTCCCAAGGCAGCGCTCCAGAAGTAGTCTGTGATATGCCTGAATGACCATGTGAGATCAGGATTGGTCCAATATCCCAGATCTTTAGAGCTCCAATGACCCATTACATTACCGGTCAATGTGAACGCACGGATATTAAAGTCGGCCTTGATAAACTCATCCTTGAGCGCCTCAAGATCAATTTTCCCAAGAACGACTTGTCGATTGGCCGCCAAATTTTGTTCGGACGGCCAAATGGGTAATGGCGTCAGGAATTGCTCAACGATTTCCTGATCCTTTAGATTACCTAGAATTTCCTCAGCTGCGATCAGTTCCTTGCGAATAGTTTCGGGGTCATCAGCGTAGGAAATGAGATGGAGCGGCTGGGCAGTTGCGGCCAGCTTTTCATTCATCCGCTCCCAGGTGTCGTAGGCAATGCTGGTTTCCGGGCGCATTGCTGCTGACGAATGATCGAGTGGGGGCGGGGAGAAGATAAGTAATGATACTCCTGCAATAACAAGCCATAACACCGTGACCAGGCTGCCGGTTTTTTTGGCTGCCAGCAGCGGCGCAAGTGGCGTGTGCTGCTGCCCGGTTTTGGCAAAAACCGGCAAGGCACGAACAAATGGGCCGAGTACCAGCAGCGCACCAGCTGCAACTCCCAAAGCAACCATCGTCCCGAGTTGTGCCACGCCGGGAATACCACTGACATTTAGAGAAAGAAAAGCCAGCGCCGTAGTCGCTGCAGCCCACAAAATTCCCGGGGCAAGATGCTTCTTCAAATTGGCAGTCGAGTTCTGTTGATAAACAAACCGGTTATAGGCAATCAGTGCATAGTCGACATTCAACCCAAGCAGGATCGAGGCAAAGCCAACGCTTAGTACGGTCAACTGCGGCAGCAGGTACCCGGCCGCCGATAGCGCCATCGCAAAACTGCAAACCAGTAATAGAACAACAGCTAACAGCAATTTCCAGTTGCGGTACACCAACCACAACAGCAGGACAACAAATACGAGCGTAAATGCACCACTGGCCATCATGTCACTGCGCATACTACGGGAAATTTCGGCAACAAATACCGGTTCACCGGTCATCCCGATCACAACATCGTTTTGATCTGGCAAACTAGACTGCCAGGCCAGCGCCTCTATCCAGACTCTGTCGACCCACTCATTTCCATGCTGCCCTGAATCATAAACATAGATCATCTGCAGCCTGCCATCAGGCGATTGAAATTCTGAGCCCTGGTAAGCTGAGGAGAGATCGCTAATCGTATCGAGCAACCCGAGCGGGTCATAGCTTAGTTTAGCGACCTTCTCGAAGTCATGGGAGCTTGTCAGTTCTTCTATACTTTGCTGTAGAATCCCGGATGCATAGTTGGGATCGAATCGTTTGGCGATTTCCGCAAATTGATCCGGCTCCTGATTCAGCAGTTGATAAGCCAGGAACTCTTCCAACGCTGCCTTATTATCCTCGAGCGGTGAGCTGGAAATAACACGATCCGCAACATCTGACTTTTCCAGATAGGAGGCCAGGGATTCAGCGAATTGCTTGGCCTGTGCAGGATCCTCAGCTTCGACCGTGAGTATCATTTCGCCAGGTTGGCTGAAATGCTGAGATACCTGCTTCATGGCCTCCACATGCTTCAGTTGCTGCGGCAGCATCTCGACGATGTCGACTTCAAAGCCGATGCGCGTGAGCCCTCCGGCAAGTACGCTAACCAGCAGTATGAGCAGAAGGACTTTAAAATTTCTGGACATCACGTGCTGCGTTAACGATTACGTACCGTCAGGCTTGCTGATCGCGATGCCACTGGTATCCACAGCAAAGGCAGCATCCTCGATTCCCTTGTTGGCTGTGGTTTTTGTGAAAGTCATCGAGAACTCACTGCGATCTGAAAAGCTCAGCTCATACTCGCGTAGCAACCCGCTACGCTCGGTGAATTTCATTGTCATCTGCTTAACGTAACGGCTTAGCTGATCATTCTTAGGGATTAAAACCAGCGTGATAACTCCCGACTCATTAGCCACACTTTCAATAGTAAAGCGTTGTTGGAGTTCCTCCGTATCTTTTGCGATTGGGATCCTGAAAAATAGCGCTGCTTCCTGCATGCCCTCACCGGACGTCTGACGCCGTTCCCCGGTCTGCTTAGCCATATCAATGATTAGTGCCTTGCCATCTTCCACTTTGATCAGTTTCCGAACCGGCTTGCCGACCTCCATGAGCAGCTTCGGACCGTCGCTGCTGTACAGTATGCGACCCTCGGAACTCAATGGCCGGGTCATCGTCCGCAGGGTGCGTTTTTGGACAAATTCAGCTTCGAGTGTCTTGATAGCAGCTTGCTTGTTGAGTAAATCATCAACCAGATTAAATTCATTATCTTCGACAGCTTTTGCTGCCGGAGTCGTGAGGCTCAGTGCAAGGAGCAGAGTGGCTGCCAGGGTTCTGACACCCGAATTCATGCGATTGCGAACTCAGTTGGGTCACTGCCTAGCCGCGCAAACTTGGAAAAATGGTGAAGTAGTCCGCGACTGTATGGTGAGTTGGTGGTAGCGCCGGCAGCCATCGAGGCAAATTGTGAGTCCAAATGCTTTTGCATTTTCAAAGCGAAGAAATTCCTGTGTTTGTGACTCATCATCTTCCCGGTTTCCTTCATCGCAAAGATCCGTCCATCATAAAAATACTCGATCAGTTCAGCCCAAGCTGCGATTAGTGAGCGCATCGAACGGTCATGCTTCCTGAGTGCCTTGGGCAATGGATGCTGGTCGACCAGGCTGGCCAGCAGGTCGGCCGAATGCATAGCCAGCCACATGCCAGATGACAACATCGGGTCAATGAATCCGAATGCATCACCAACACAGGCCCAATTACTGCCGGTGGCGCGCTGGGAATACATCTGGTAATTGGCGTAAGTAAATACGTCGCTGATACGTTCGATATTTTTGCCAGCTTCTTTGAGCAGCGGATTGGTATCCAGCGCATTCAGTAAACGCTCTTCCGGCGAGTCCCCTAATTTCTCCGCTTCACTTTTGGGCACCACGATGCCGTATGACATGCGCCCGGGGAGGGGAATTCGCCACGACCATCCGGCCCGCAGATGGGTAATCAGTACCTGGCCTAATGGCGACTCCGAGTCAAATCCCCTATAGTGGGCAAAGTAGGAAACATCCCGCCGATTACCGGGTGACGCCGGGATCCCAAGTAGCTTGCCGAGCTGGCGGCGTCGGCCGGTGGCATCAATAACCAAATCCGGTTGTTCATTATTCCACTCTGGTAATAATTGCAGGACATCTGCCGGCAGCAGTACCCGGTCGCCCTCATGTTGCAGCTGCACATTCGTGGTGATTGATCTGGCACCCAGCTTGATCGCCGTCCGACTCAGGATATCATCAAACTCGGGGCGGGGGACATTATAAGCATATGGCGGCAAGAAATTTTTAATCGTGTCGAACAGAAACTCAAAAACCTGCCCCTTTCTGCTAACAAAGGTGACCCCGGGTTTATAGCTGCATTTGTCAGCCACCTCGTCTTCGATGCCGAGTTCACGCAGTAGTGGCACGATCGCCGGCACCAGTGATTCTCCCACCATCATCTGTGGGCGCTTACCATCTGATATCATTGCCACATCGTGACCCTTCTGGGCGAAGCGTGCCGCTGCAGTCGAGCCCGCAGGCCCATTACCAATGATCGCTACTTTCATGATTCTTTTCGTAAGATTTTTCCACTTAGAGTATGAGGTAATTGCTCTTTGATTCTGAACTCGCAAGGCAACTTGTAGGAGGCAAGCTGTTTGCGGCAGAATTCATTCAACTGCGAATTTGCAGGGATTTCAGACGGATTGCAAGGGACGATCTCTGCTACCGGCAAAGCACCAAACTGCGCGTGCGGTATGGGAACGACGCGCGCCTCGCTGACCCCGGGATGCCGCAACAGCACCCTCTCAACTTCCTCCGGAAATACCTTCATCCCTCCGACATTGATGACGCTGTTGGCGCGTCCAAGGATAGTCAAAAATCCATCTTGATCAACTTTTGCCAGATCCCCTGTTGCGAACCAGCCATCATCCAGGATTTGCTCGCGCGCCGCCCAAGGCGACAGGTACGCATCAAGCATCCCCGGGCCTTTCACCCGCAGTTGTCCAGCTGTTTCTGGTGGAACTGCATTGCCACTATCATCACAAATCTCTACCTGATATTGCGGTTGCGGACGACCAACGGAATCCGGCCTGCCAAGCGGGTTCTCAGTATTAATTATAGGCAGCCCAATCTCTATGACTCCCAAGGCCTGGCTCACCGCGACGCCGCTGGCTCGATAGAAGGAATCCGCAACATCAGAACCCAGTGCTGCTGCAGTAGAAACTGCGAGCCGCACCGATGACAAGCCGGGTGATGCCGCCGCAGCCAGCATCCGATAGTGATATGGTGATGCGTAAAGTACAGTCACCTCGTTGTCCCGTGCGCACTCGAACATGTCGGCGGGCAGATGTGATTCGCTCAAAACGATCGCTGACTGGTGCCATAGGTAAAGCATGATTGTCACCGCAAAGTGGTGTGACATAGGTAGCACCCAAAGCACTTTATCATTTCTGCCAATCTCCTGCAGGTCGTTAGATGCAATGATTCTTTCGCGTAAGCTGTTATGTGACAGCACAACTCCTTTGCGTTCGCCTGTGGTACCTGAACTGAATCGGATAAATGCAGGATTCAATGCGCGGAATCCCGCATCCCATGCAGGCGGCTCAGGTGACAGCGAATGGATAGTACAATCAGCGAGTGGTAAATCTTCCAGAAGGTGTCCGGCATCCTGCACATCCAACAACGCATCCAATGCCGCATTGTGCTTCAGTTGATCTACTTCCGGGACTGTTAGCTCGCGCGGAACCGGAGCGAGGCATCTGCCGGAACGAATAATTGCAAGAGCTAATGTTACATACCGGGGCCCATCGTGGCAGCGCAATCCGACACGCAATGCCGTAGCCGGCAAGCGCTTATCCAGTTCGGTGGCAGCAGACTCTACCAACTGGCCTAATTGGCCATAGCTGATGCTGCTCTTTCCACAGATCAATGCAGTTTGATCATGAGCTGCCTGATTAAAGATTTGCTCTACAACGTTCATGCATTAACAACCTGCGACGATGCTACTGCAGCCAGTCCCGCGGCCTGCCCGGTCGCCATACTACTGCCAATTACTCGGATTGATGCCTGGGCGACGTGAGTGCTGCCGACACAACGCCCGGCACAATAAAGGTTTTGAATATTTGATGATTGTAATGAACGCAGCGGAATTTGCCCGTGATTCGCATCCTCTGCAAAGCGGAACTTCGGACCGGTAGCACGTTCACGTAGCTCAATCGGCCAGCTTACTTCTGCCACCGCATCATCGAACTGTCTGCCACTGGTAATATCGTTCTCATTAAGCATATAGCGGCAGTGGTGGCGGCGGCTCTCCCTGATACCAACCCGCGCCGGCAGTTGCGCCAGAAAAGCATTGGAAAACCCATCAATATTCTGTCGCAGGAATGCGGTTAATCGATGAGCGAGCATGCGACCGTGCTGCTCAACTTGAGTCAATGATTTTCGGCTGGCCGGATCAAATCCCTCAGCTTCAAGGTCGACAGTGACAAACAATTCATCGGCATGAATACCACGCCTCACCGATGCACCCAGCGCGGTGCGTGGCAGGCGCTTATCGCGCACTGCCGTCATCAGGGCATGGGCAAGTTGCAATCGAAAATTGTCCGAGTATTTCTCCGATTCAAAACCAGCCAATTTAAAAATATATGCGGGCCTCTGCAGGCTTTGCAGATCAACCATCTGGTTTGCCGCACCATGCTCGGCCAACACGGCGTCGCCTGAGCAATCGATGACACTATGTGGCTCTACCGACTGCAACTTACCATTATAGGCAATGTGCAGAGCATCGATACGCTGTTGGTCAGAGGAAAGGTCAGCGGCAACCAGGTCACAATGCAATGCAGTTTCGAGATTGCTATATTTGGCTGTCATACGATCGGCACAGATCGCGAAGGCAGCAGGATCGTGCATCAGAACATCGAGTCGGCCCATCCGCACAGGACCGCTGGCTCCGCCCATAGCAATCAGCGCTTCGGCAAACTGAACCGGGAACCCTTCGTTGGCATACTCGCCATTACTATCAAGCCGGTATAATCCGCAAATAGAATGAACCAGCGAGAGTGAAGCAATCCCGCCCAGCATACCACTGCGCTCGATCAACAAGGTCTTGGCACCAGTACTTGCTGCACTGCAAGCGGCAGCAAGTCCTGCCGAGCCACCACCAACTACCGCGACATCAACTGTCATCACGATCCTCCTCTAATTGATGGATCAGCCTGGCTATGCACTGAACTGTGCTGAGATTATCCTTTGTCATGGCAGTGGCTGGGATGCTGACACCGAACTCTGCTTCGATCCGGATAAGCAGTTGCATCGTAGCCATCGAATCCAGCCCATGCTGGAACAAATCAGAATCGGCATTTATAGAAGATTCGCCGTCGAAAATATCTTTACGGAAAATTTCCAGTAGGACACCCTCAAGCGTGCTAATCCTTTCGGTATTATATTGTGAAGCTGGTCGCATATTCATCGAGAATAGCTGTTTCCGGTTGGCTTGAGTTGCTGATAGGTACCATAGGCAATTCACAACGAGCAAGACTCTTTCTGCGCATTTTATCCTTTGCAAAATAGAACTCAATCACAACCAGACAAGGTGCTGTACCAACACTGGCAAAAAGTGCTGGCATGGGCCCGTGACTCGACAGCTGTAACTATCCACAGCAGCAGTACATCACCGCGCCAAATTACTTTTCCCGACCTGCAGCAAATGGTCGATTCCCGGGCAGAGCTGAAGCCCGGAGTGATTCACCCGATCCACTCAGACGGTCTGAATTTTCTGGTTGATCTGCTGGCCACTTGGCGGGACGGGGGAGTTGCATGCATTCTTGCAGATGCGGACGATCGTTTCCCGGCAGAGGTTCCTTTACCTCCCGATGCTGCTCATTTGAAGCGAGTGTTCACTACGCCACGTGAATATAACTGGGCGGTTTTTTCGGCAAATCAATTATTGGCCGACGTGAGGCAACTGACATCAGTCATGAAACTGAATAATCTACAGCCCGGACTTGCCGTGGTGCCGGCAAAGCATTCATACGGGTTCAGCAGTATTGTACTACCGCTGCTGCTGCTCGGTGTTCCGATTGTTTGGCCTGCTGATAATATGCCGCAAAGTATCCAAGCGGTACTTCGGTGGGCAGGAGATACTAACCAGCGACTTCACATACCAGCCGTGCCAGCACTCTGGGGGCTGTGGTACCAGGCAAGTTTACTGGATAGCTCGGTTACCGGCTTGGCTGTATCAGCAGGCGCTGCATTACCACTCGATTTAGAACAGAAGGTCTTTGCGGAATACGGAATAAAAATTCACAACTTCCTGGGTTGTACCGAATGTGGTGGCATCAGCTTTGACGCCAGTGAGGAGCCGCGAACGGATGCTGGGTTTGTTGGCACAGTCATTCCCGGGGTGCGGGTAGAAGCTGATGATTCCGGTTGCTTGAACGTAAGCGGTGAGGCCGTTGCGATGGGCTACTGGCCGGAAAATGATGCCAATGCCTTGGCTAATCAGAGATTTGCCAGCAAAGACAGGTGTATCATCAGCGCTGAAGGACTCAAGTTAACCGGTAGAACAGATAAGATGCTCAATCTGGCAGGCCGCAAGGTCATAGCAGAAATTCTGGAGAAAAGAATCGAGCAAATTGATGGCGTACAAGCGTGTGTCATCATTAAGGTGCCTACGGCTGCTTCTCTGCGTGGTGACCTCATCGCTGCGATAATTGAATTGGAGCCGGACACTTCATTGGGCAAGGTTCGACTGCAAGCCGTACACCTCTTGGCTGACTGGCAGATGCCACGACGCTGGCGCGAATTTCCAGGCCTATCCCACAAACAGCGGAAGTGCGAACCGAGTGCCTTACAGGATGAGCTGTTGCAACTAGTTTGATACCTCTTGCTTGGTGTAAAGTCTTAGCAATTGATCGATCATAGCCTGGTCGACAGCTTCAAACCCGGCAATTCCGAAAGACTGGCACGCGGCCAATCCATCCTCAGTCTTGGATAATTGCTGCAAAGCCAGCATCACTCGATCGCGTAATTGGTGATTGGTCTCCGAATCACGCATGGAAAATCCGATCGGAGTGATTGGGTCTGAGGTAAACACAGTCTCTAATTCGCCTGCGAATGGCAGCTGCTCCAGGCTGGAATACTGAATTGGGTTCAGGATCACCGCATCCAGTTCACCCCTGATCATCTTGCGCAAAGCAGATAACGGACGACCTGTTGGAATGAGTTTAATGTCAGATCCAACATCCAGCATTCCCCCAAAAACTACCCGATTGAGAAAGCACTCGCTCTCCAGCAATACTTGTCCGGCCATCGTTTTTCCTTTTAAATCTTCCAGCGACCCAGCGGTGCCGGACTTGGTGACTACGTAGTAGCGCTCTTTGCGATCATCGGGAAGTTGCAGGGCCGCTAGTGGAACCAGACCTAATTCTTCACACTGCGACAGGAAAAAGCCGGTAGTTGCCATGACAAACGAATTAGGGTGATCCCGCAGGAATGCGCGCGCAGTTTCGATATCGGTGAAATAACTTCCCGTCACCTGACCACCAATATCTTTGGCGAAAATGTCAACAAACTGATTGATGACATTTTGGCTGCTCGAGCCGACCGTCGGTCCACCCGGGAAGACTATTACAAACTGCACCGAGTCAACGTCGCTGCCCTCAGCTGCTGACAACGCCTTGCTGCTGGTACAAGCGATCAGGCATATGCTAAACACTGCTGTGATAAACCATCCTGCCGGGTTGCGCTTGTAATCTTTGTAGTTGCCGTCTTTTTGCATAATTCAGATTTTAATGATTTCGGTTTAATGATACAAGGTCTGCGCTTCAAAACACTCCGATGGGTGGAGAAATAAATATATCATAGTAGTGGCCAAAAATTTAACTAGCTCTCGAATGGAAAGACTGTTGCCTCAGATCGACAAAGACTCACCAAAGTCACTGCGTACAATACTTTTATCTCAACTACTTATTGTCTGCCTTCTGCTACATGGATGTGTGGGTATGCCTGATGAAGAGGCTGGTGCTGATGGAGTTCGCCCCGTTCGGACCACCACAGGACTTACCGATCTGCAGGCTGAGTCTGGCCCCGAGCCCCTGCAAGGTGTTGCTCTGAATGTTCTGGTTGAACGAGCTGAACAACTTGCGACTTATCAAAGTAGTGGCGAGACCATATTACTAGCCTACCGAATGGCAAAGCAGGCCTACGAGCTTGAAAAAAAGCATGCCATGCTGCTCGCGCGCAATGCCTTTCTTGCTGCGCTCATCACAAATGATATCCATGGTAAAGCTGCCTATGCCAGGAACGGCCTAAACGCCGCACGCTCTGCCACATCGCAAGCATTAGCTTCACCTGCCGAAGTTGCCTATTACCAGGCAGTGAATTTCGGTTTTGTCCTACAGGCTAAAGGTCTAGCAGCGGTCAACAAGCTTTCCGAGTTGGAAGGGCTGCTGGAGCAGGCCTCTGCTCTGCCCGACCTGGATCACGGGGGGGCTCAGCGTGCTTTGGGTATGCTCTACCTGCGTGCACCAGCCTGGCCGACCGGTGTTGGTGACCTTGATCAAGCACTTGAAAATCTGGCAGCAGTATGTACAAGATATCCGGCATTCCCACTCAACCAAATCTGCTACGCAGAAGCGTTGATAGAAAATGGGCAACCAGCGCAGGCAATCGAACGACTCGATTTGGCAAAAAGTTTGCTCACTGCAGAAGAGTGGGGCGGCTTTCAATCGGTCTGGCAGGCTGAAATAGATAAGCTGTCCTCGCAGATCGAGTAATAGCCCTACCATCCATGTTGTGGGTGATCATGTCTCTTTGCGTTCAGGTGGATCAATTTCACGCCCCTGACTCATGCGATTCAGACTCAAGATAATTGGAAGGACGACAAGTGCTGCCAGCAGCATGCAAAGAATACCCTGCAGGATAATAAGCGAAAACGTTGTGACCGCCCGGTTTAAGCTAAATGTCAAAGCCACAATTCCAGCGATCGTTGTTAGCCCGGCCAGGAAAATCGCCTTGCCTGAGGTTTTGACTGCAAGCAACCCGCCACCAGCTGGATTTTCGCTCCAGCGATGGACGATATGTACACCATAAACTACACCGAGTCCCAGCAATAAAGGCAAAGCGATCATAGATGCCAAATTATAGGACTGTCCGGTCACCCATAACCAGGCTTGCAGCCACAGCATACCAACCACCAGTGGAATCAGCGTGAATATTACTTTATTCAATGAACGAAAGTCCAAGAGCAATAAGACGACAACAACCGCAAGGCTGAACAACAGTGCCAGACCCAAGTCTTCCACCATCAGTCGCACGTAGGTTCGCAGCGTTACCGGGAAACCCGTTAAGCTTGGGGTGACTTCACGCACACTGGCTACGAATTGATCGAGGACACTAAGCTCCCAAATCGATCCAGTCGGATAAACGTAAGCTGTGTAGCGTCCTGTCTCCGCGCTCTTGAACCTGCCCAGCAATGAGTCAGCTAATGTGTTCTCTCCAATTTCGTTTAGCTGTGACCAGCCATCAAGTAGTTGCTTGCCACGCGCCAGAAAATCAAAGAGCGCAGCTTCAAATGCTGCTGTGCGTTGTTGCGCAGTATCACCATTCTGCAAAAAGTCAGAACGGATGGCTGCGAGCTGCCTGAGAATATTTCCGGAACCCTCAAGCAGGCCGGTATTGCCTGTGGTAAATGCTGTTTCTTCTACGGTCTCAAAAGCCTCGATAAGCTCATCCAGAAGTCGGACATAGACGGTGCTGCTGGATGTTGCAGTGGGCTTATTGGTTGGTAAAGCATCGGCAATTTTCTTCAGCAGTGGCTGATGCGCCTGTAATAGTGACAGTTTTTCCCTTTGGTCAGATGGCACCATCTGCGTCAGTGAAACGACGCGTTTGACTTCGGGAAGTGCCGAGACCCGCTTAGTCAGATCATGCATTTCTTCCAGTGAGTCTGCTGTAATAAATGCCGCTGACATCTGAAAGTCACTCTCCTGCTGCATCCGCACCTGGTAATGCGTCGACTCCGCGTCTTTTGGCAGTAAGCGCAAAATGTTGTAGTCGAGACTCAGCCTTGGTGCAGCAAACCCGCCTATCACCGCAGGTATCAGCAGGCAGATTAGCAGCACCAGCAGATATTTTGATACTGATTTGGATCTTGTCCCTGAATGGTGGTTGACCTCATGGTCCGTAGCAGGAGGCGGGCTGCGCGTGACTTGCAGCGATGGTTCACCTTTGCCCCTAACTCCAAATTTCAATAGCAAGACGGGCAGCAGCAAGAAGGTTACCACCAGTGTTACCAGCACACCTACTCCTGCGGTCTGGCCTAATTGCGCCATGCCCCCATACCTGACCAGACCAGTACCAAGAAATGCTAACCCGGTAACACATCCACCTGTCAGAATTCCTCTGCCTGAGATGGTAAGTGCTCGCCGAACTGACTCTGGCAGCAGGTGACCATTAACAAATTCCTCGTCAGTCCTGCGGATAAGATAAATACCAAAATCAATACCAATTCCAAACAGCATCGCCAGAAAACTCAAGCTGACTCGATTCAAAGTATCAAAGGCCAACCGCATGACACCACCAGCAATAATCAACGCAAAGGTTAAGGTCACCAGCGCCAGCAAAGCGCGCCGAATTGAGCCCAGCCCCAACAGCAAAATGACCACAACTAGTACGGCAGAAGGCACCAGGACTCTGGTTATATCCGACTGGACACTGCGGATATCAGTGAGCACATGCGCGGGAAATCCTGTTGTTCCAAACCTGACCCTGCCGGTTAGTTCAGGATGAGCTTGCTGGAGCATCCGCCAGGCATCCTGAATCACATGGTCGACGCTTTCTAAAAACTCTTTGTCATCCCGCGCCAGTGACGGCTTAACAAATAGGAATTGTAAGTCACCATCGTACGATGCCAGGTATCCGTTGCTGTTAACAAGTTGCCTCAACTGTTGCGCGGCACCCTCATTGGCAAAATTACGTTGCGACGTGTTGTTGATATAGGCATCTACAGAAATTGTTTGCTTATTGTGATCTTCCAGCCAGTGGTGCCATTCTGCAAAAAAGTTATCCAGTTGTTGGATGCTTGCTGCTTGTTGATCCTGACCTAATACCTGTGCACTTACCTGTTCACCACGCGCACCCCTGCTGATTGAGTGCAATAGCGAAGGGAGGCCGTCCGCGCCTCTCAGCGATGCGACTATTGCAGACTCAGACTCCATGGCCACTTTTAAGCACCCATGCAACGTTTTACTATCAAGGTATAGTGGAGCGTTTGCCAGCATGCCCTTGAGGTCGACCTTATAATAAATGTCTGAGACCAGGCCTTTATTGTTATTCCTGATAGCGGCTGCCAGCAAATCGGCACAATCCCTGGTGTCCTCCGGTTCACCTTCCAGTACCACCACGTAGTCATTATCGGATCCAAATTCTTGCTGGAAGTTGGCGTATAAAATTCCTTCAGGATGGCCCGCCGGGGCCATGCTGCTATAGGAGGATGATACTTTTATACCGGGTATCAGGGCGGCGGCAGCAAGCGCAACCAATGCCATGAGCGCCAGGATCCAGCCGCTACGCCGCTGGGTGAGCCGAAATAGTTTTTCCAGAAACCGGGTGCGCATCGTGTCAGTATTGAGTTCTTGGTAACAGATTATTATCTGGCATTAGATAGCGCGGGGGCATTGCTAGCAAATCAGTTCAGGAGCAGAGCAGAAAAAACCTGCTGTCGTCGTTAGTAAAAATATTCCTCATGGCAGCTATTGTTGTGGGTGCTCAGCAATTTCTTACCGGGATGCCCTTACCGGCCAGGAAGCTTTTCACATCGGCAACCGTGAATTCTCCAAAATGAAAGATGCTGGCTGCCAGCACCGCATCAGCTCGTCCTGCGGTGAGTACTTCAGCCATGTGATCGAGGGTACCAGCACCACCACTGGCGATGAGCGGAACATTAACTGTTTCGCAGATGCGCTCATATAGCTCGATATCATAACCTTCCTTGGTGCCGTCGGCGTCCATGCTGGTTACCAGCAACTCACCAGCCCCGCGATTGACTACCTCTTTGGCCCAAGCGATAGCATCGAGTTGTGTAGGGTTGCGCCCACCATGGGTGTACACAGTCCAGGAGCCGGAGTCATTACGCTTGGCATCAATTGCCACAACCATGCATTGCGAACCGAATATCTTGGCGCAGCGATCAACCAGGCCGGGATCATGGATCGCAGCCGTATTGATGCTTACTTTATCTGCCCCGGCATGTAGCATGGTGCGCACGTCGTCCTCCGTGCGAATCCCACCGCCGACCGTAACCGGCATGAAGCATTGGCTGGCAGTGCGTTCGACTACCTCAACCATGGTAGCGCGGTCATCAGAGGATGCTGTGATATCCAGAAAAACCAGTTCGTCAGCGCCCTGTTCGTTATAAGTCATGGCACTTTCTACAGGATCACCTGCATCCCGCAGATCAATAAACTGGGTACCCTTTACGACACGCCCATCAGTGACGTCGAGACATGGAATAATCCGCTTTGATAGCATCACTGATACCTTACCATAGTTGCTTCTCAGGCAGCTAGCCCGAATCACTCACCAAATCGTGATTTGATCTCACTACTTGCGTAAATTTTGTGTTCAAAGCAATCTGATGTAGGTATAACCCCGATATGAGAATAGTCACCCTCACCACGGATTTTGGTATTAGCGACTGGTTTGTTGGTTCTATGAAGGGCATCATTGCCACACATGCTCCAGATGCCCAGATAATTGATATATCCCATCGCATACCCCACCATAATGTCAAAGCAGGTGCCTTTGCGTTGTTGGCAGCAGCTAAGTATTTCCCTGAAGGCACTGTCCATATGGCAGTAATCGACCCCGGGGTAGGGGGGGAGCGAGCGGCAATAGCAGCCTCAGCCCGTGGCCAATATTTTGTTGGACCGGACAACGGCTTGCTCTCATGGGCGATCGGCCCGGGTGGGGCAGATGAGATTTTCAAGATTGAAAACCCGGATGTTATCCTCGAGGAATGCAGCACAACATTTCACGGGCGCGATATCTTTGCTCCTGCTGCTGCCCATTTGGCTGCCGGTAGTGAAATTTCGAAGCTGGGATCGCGACGTGCCGACATGATTGCCCTATTGTGGCCTGCTGTGATGTCGTGTACTGACGGGTCACTTAAAGGTACGGTAGTCTACATCGACCGCTTCGGTAATGCCATCACCAACCTGGAAAATGTGGTGGCGCGCAACATGCCATCACCGCGCATACTGATCGAAGACGACAACTGGATGCCGGTGGCTGAGTATTATCAGTCAGTACCTGAGAACGAACTGGTCGCAGTATGTGGCTCAACTGGTTACGTGGAAATTGCCATGAACTCCGGCAATGCTGCCAAGTCTTTCGGAATCGCCCCCGGCAGCGAAGTGCTATTGTCGCCCTAGCAGAGCCGTGGCGACCAGTCGCTGTCCGTGAGGCGTAACGATAACTAATATATGATTCGAGCCGAGCGTGCGGACAAAATAATTGAAAAACTGGCGGTTGTTTATCCGAACGCTCACTGCGAGTTGATCCACCGTAATGCTTACGAACTGCTGGTAGCGACAATCCTTTCCGCGCAGTGCACCGATAAACGGGTCAATATGGTCACCCCGGACCTCTTTGCCGCGTACCCGGATGTTGCCAGCCTGGCTGCTGCCAGACAACCCGAGGTCGAAAACTTGATTCGGACGACCGGCTTTTTCCGCAATAAAGCAAAAAACATGATTGCCGCCAGTAAGGCTATTGTGGATCAACATGACGGCGATGTACCGCAGAGCATGGATGCTTTGGCATCATTGCCCGGGGTTGGCCGCAAAACTGCCAATGTTGTTTTAGGTAATGCCTTTGGCATTAACACAGGTGTTGTCGTAGACACTCACGTCGGTCGACTCTCACTCCGTCTTGGGCTCACCAGGCATAAAGACCCGGTTAAGTGCGAGCGCGACTTGATGAAAGTTATCCCGCAACATTTATGGACGATATTCAGTCATTGGTTGATCTGGCACGGGCGTAACCGCTGCAAAGCAGTAACTCCTGATTGCACCCATTGCGAGTTGTTTGAACTGTGCCCGAGCGGCAATCGCATTCTTAAGGAAAGAGCGGCCAAAAAACGGGTATCAGCAAAGAAGCAACGATCCACAATATCAAGTTAAGCAAGATACCAACACGCGGGAAGTCAGTAAAGCGGTAGCCACCGGCTCCAAAAACGTAGGTATTTGTCTGGTAGCCGATGGGGGTGGCAAACGAAGCACTGCTGGCAAACATGACCGCTACCAGGAATGGCCGCGGGTCAGCGTCAAATGCACCGGCCACCTGGATGGCCAACGGTGCCAGCAGTACCGCAGTTGCATTGTTGCTGATGAATTCTGTTAGCACATTAGTCATGAGGTAGATCAATGAGACCATCACAAATGCTCCCGCTATCACTCCGATGCTGGCTACCATTTGGTCAGCCAGTAGGGCCGCCGCTCCGGTCTTCTCGACACCTGCGCCGACCGCCAACATCCCGAATATCAAAAAGATAATTTTCCAGTCGATCGAGTCGTAGGCCTCGTCAGGCTGTACGCAGCGCGTCATAATGACGGTTAGTGCGCCAAATAGAGCAAGTGCAGCAATCGGCATTACATTCAGCGCTGCCAATGCAACGACTGCAGCTAATGCACCAATAGCAATCGGTGCCTTGCTGCGGCGAAACGATTTAGTTTCCTGCTCGGTCAAGCTTAGAAAGTCGCGTTCTAGCATCAACTGGCGGATGCGATGCTCGGGACCTTCTACCAGCAGGGTGTCACCAAATGCCAATTCCACATTCTCGAATTGCTTGCGCAGGTTGGTACCCTGCCGGTGGATAGCTACTATCAGGACACCGTACTTCTGGCGGAAATTCAAATTGCGAATTGACTGCCCGATAAATGTCGATTTGGGACCGATGACACCCTCCATCAGGACCGACTTTTCGGTGGCGATTTCTTTCAGTCCAAGATCTGCCGCACCACCGAGATCGACCCCGTCAGTTGCTTTGATGCTGGCGAGTCCTTTGGCATGGCTCTTGACAACAATGCGGTCGTGGGCTTCTAGCTGGAGCCTGTCAAGCGGGGTCTGAAGCCGCTGGCCGACACGGCGAACTTCGATGATGCGCACGCCGCGCAGCTTTGCCAGCGGCGACTGGGCGACGGTCAAACCGATCAGTGGTGAATTTTCACCAACTACCGCAGTGGTAAGAAACTCGCGTATGTCATCAGATGTTAGTAGCGTCGCCAGGGTCTCGCGGTCAGGCAGTAGACGCCGACCGATGGTCAGGAGGTACAGGATTCCTACCACTGTGAATACCAGGCCCAGCTTACTCACTTCGAACATTCCGAATGGGCGGATGTCAGTTTGCCGAACGATACCATCAACCAGCAGGTTGGTGGAGGTTCCGATCAATGTGCAGGTGCCGCCGAGAATCGAAACGAAAGAGAGGGGAATCAGCAAGCGTGAGGCACGAAGAGAGGTGGATCGTGCAAGACTCAATACGATGGGTAAGAAAACAATGACCACCGGCGTGTTGTTTACGAAAGCCGAAAGCGCAGTGACAACCACCATCATTACCAGCATGGCACGTAGCTCACTGGTACCCGCTATGCGGATAAACAGAGTTCCCAATGAGTCAAGTACCCCGGTGCGCTCAAGTGCTGCACTGAGGATAAACATGGCCGCGATGGTTATCGGCGCCGGGTTACTGAATACGTTAAGGGCTTCGTTTGGAGTTAATATGCCGGTGCAAACGACAGCCGCAAAGCCGCAGAAGGCGATGATTTCAGGTGAGGCCAAAGAGCGGATGAAACCAATGAATACACCTGCAATAATAATGACTATTAAGATGAGCTGCAGACTTTCCATAGCAGAGGGTAATGGGAAGGTGTCTCCCGCCTTCTATTGGCTCTCGAATACCTCGGAGGCGGGCGGCGAATCATTGACAAACTGTACTTTGCCTGAACGCCGCTGGAGAAATTCTATTGCTGCAGATTCGTAGGCGACGGCTCCCGAGCTACGCGGATCATACTCGATAATCGGTTTACCAAAGCTCGGTGCCTCACTAAGTCTGATACTGCGCGGGATGATCGTTTGCATGGTCTGATCCGGGAAGTGCTTACGTACTTCCTCGATCACTTGCTGGCTCAGGTTGGTACGGGAATCGTACATGGTCATCAGGATGCCGTCGATCCTCAACTCAGGGTTAGCTCCCGATTGCCGGATATGCTCGATGACTTCAACAATTTTAGATAACCCTTCAAGCGCAAAGTACTCACACTGGATGGGGATCAATAAGCCTTCCGCTGCGGCCAGGGCATTGGTCATCAGGATTCCCAATGACGGTGGACAGTCGAGAAATACAAAGTCAAATTCAGGGTCAGTGCGGAGCGACCTGATCACCTCACGCAATCGCGTCAGGTGGTCATCCATCCGGGCTACTTCAACTTCTGCCCCCGCCAAATTCATGTCTGCAGGAACTATATAAAGTCCTGGCAGGCGGGTCTGCAAAATGTTGTTCTTTAGCTCATCACCCCCCAGCAAAGGGCCGTACAATCCCTTATTCTCGGGATTCTCAATGCCTAGACCACTGCTGGCATTGCCTTGCGGATCCAGATCAATCACCAAAACATTACTGCCATGCGATGCTAAATAAGCAGAAAGATTGATCGCAGTCGTCGTTTTGCCAACGCCACCTTTTTGATTTGAGATAGATATGATGTTCATTCGCTATTGCTCATACTGAGCGACGCCACCATCATTACGTTTTCTGCATCACGCCGCAAGAACCATATCCCAGCCTTGCAGGGACTTCCTCAATAATCCTGGTTCAGTAAAAAAATCGGCAAGGGCAGGACATACTAATGGGATCTATGCAGCCGTTGATTATACAGCTCCCAAAAATATGAACCAATCGCCAAGCAAATCCTCTTATTAAGCTTCTAATAAGTCAAATACCGAGATATAAAAAAAATACATATATTACTGCATACAAGTAGTATCTGTATAATTATACAGCAATATATAATATATATGGTCGGTTTTGTTTGAATAGTCAAAGTCAGGCTGTAATCTGCAAGCTATTGGTTGTTAGTAAACGGAATTCAACGGCTAGCTACGGCGCAAAAAACATATCGTTGAGTCGGTATTATATTGGGCACAATTTAGCTAGGCGTCAGAGTACAGCGCCAACGGCCAACAGAATAAGGCCATTCTATTAGTAGCTAACATGCTCATGCGCAGTAGTCTGCAGCTATTATTTTGGTCGATTCAAAACTTTGTAGTAAAACGCTAAGATACATTGCCAGGGTAGATAGTCGCCCTGGATGGATGAGTAGTCCAGTCGAAGAGCAATTTAAGTATGCGCACATATCCTCAAGTATGTCCTGACGATCAGCAAAGACCTGGCAAATTGCTCTTATCGATCAAGATAGGGAACCTAACCCATAACAGCCCGCTAAAGCAGAAACCAGCCGCTTACGGGCACTATTTCCAAACAATTACCCATAAATAGGGCACTCGCACCCACCTCTCACAACATCATATAATATATGTAATATAAAATATTAATATATTTTAGATGCAGGCCGCGCGACTACTCCTCTTCCGCTATTGCTATTGAAACGGCTTCCTGCATGACCTGACTGACTGGTACCCCTGCAGCAGCAGCTACTCTCCTGCAGTCTTCGAATTCCGGCACGCACTTAACCGCTTGGTTGTCGACCAGAGCCAGTTTCACTCGCACCGTACCGAACCGGGTATTTACCTCATGAATTTTCCTGGGATATTTCCGGCGGCTATGCTTACTTAACCTGACACCAAAAGTAGAACTGTGTTCCAGTACGAGTGCGCAGAGCGCATCCTGCATGTCCTCCCCTGCCAAAACACTAATTTGGAATCCTGGCCGTCCTTTTTTCATTTGTATGGGTGTTAACCAGCAGTCGAACGCACCATTAGCGAGTATTCGCTGGCATAAGTCACCAGCCAATTCTGGTGACATATCGTCGATATTACATTCAATTTTCGTGACAGTATCCGATTCTAATCCCGGTATTGGGTTAGCGGTCGAAGAAGCCGTGCCAAGCATTGCCCGGAGTATATTCGGGCGTTCAGGGAGGTTGCGACTACCAACTCCTATACCAATGCTGCTAATGGCCATTTCCGGCATCGGGGCAAATTCATCGACGAACTCGGCCAGCAGAGCTGCCCCGGTGGGTGTTACGAACTCATAAGGTTCATCGATTTGGCGTAGTGGGATTCCAGACAGTATTTCCGCAGTGGCCGGTGCCGGCAACGGGAAGCGACCATGCGCGCAATCGATGAAGCCACTACCCTCAAAAAGCCGCGAGCAGACGATCCGCTCGGGTGCCAAGTGGTGAAATGCCGTACAGGCGGCTACGATATCCGCAATCGAGTCTTCTCCACCTACTTCATGGAAATGGATTTCCTCCAGTGTCTTGCCATGGACTTTCGCTTCCGCCTCTGCAATTCTACGAAAAACATTCAACACACTTTCCTTTACCTCAGCCTGCAAATGGCTGTGGGTCACTAATTCAACAATTTTCCTGTAGGAACGTTCAGTATGGTGCGA
The DNA here is from genome assembly GCA_964443575.1 of uncultured Chthoniobacteraceae bacterium. Taxonomy (GTDB): domain Bacteria; phylum Verrucomicrobiota; class Verrucomicrobiia; order Chthoniobacterales; family CAKUMP01; genus CAYUDZ01. The sequence continues at coordinate 63,668 of CAYUDZ010000001.1, forward strand.
ATGACTGTCAGCGGCAGCGTGGTGGTGTTCGTCAGAATCGGCAGGTTTACCGTGGATTAGCACCTGGGTGCGTGTGCCGCTTATTTGCTGGCGTTCCTCGCGGTCAAACTTTAGCTCCAGTCCATGAATCAACAACGCATCAATTGCATGCTGTAGAACCTCTTTCTCGACCCCTGCTTCCGAAAGTGCACTGACCAGCATATCTCCTGAGGCGCCGGAAATGCAATCTAGGTAGAGAATTTTCACAGCTTTAACTACGCTAAAAGCAGTTTACTGGCTTCCCTAAGATCGAGTTTTTCATCGTAGAGCGCTTTACCGATGATTGCGCCATAGAGTCTCTCAATTTCGGCCAGTTGCCGAATATCAGCCAAGGTGGTCACGCCGCCACTGGCAATCACGCGGCAGCTGACGGCCTTTTGTACGGCTGCCGTTTCCGCAATATTAGGGCCTTGCAGCATACCATCGGTAGCGATGTCGGTGTAGATGATTGTCCCCGCACCTGCTTGTTCAACCTGTCGTGCTAACTCAATTGCTGCCAGATCTGCGGATTCCTGCCAGCCCTTCACAGCAACGATGCCATCTCTGGCATCGATGCCGACGGCAATCTGATCGCTGCCAAATTCACTTGCCATCTCGGCTATAAAATCGACTGATTCGGCAGCTTTGGTTCCTATGATGACACGCGCAACCCCGCAATCGAGTGCACGACTAATCGCTTCGCGCGAGCGAATACCCCCACCCAGTTCAACCGGAATCTCACAATTGTTTACGATATTAGCAACTGCCACCAAGTTACGCTGTTCACCGCTGAATGCAGCATCAAGGTCGACAACATGCAAATAGTCTCCACCTTCTGACTGCCAGCGCGCAGCATAACTAGCCGGGTCTCCTGAGTAGACTGTCTTGGCGTCCGCAGCACCACGTTGCAAGCGGACAACGCAGCCGTCCATTAAATCGATTGCGGGCAGCAGGATCATTGTCTGGCAGTGTGAAGAAAGTTCTGCAGTAAGCGCAAGCCATTCTGCTGGCTTTTCTCAGGGTGAAACTGGGTGGCGGTCAATCGTCCGGAGCTGATTCCGGCTGCAAACCTTTCACCGTAGTCACACCAGGTAGACACCAGGTTGCTATTCACCGGCCTTGGATAATATGAGTGAACAAAATAAAAATAAGAGCCCTGGTTTATCCCTGCAAGCACGGGAATCTCAGGGCGAGCAGGGGTTATCGAATTCCACCCCATGTGCGGCACTTTGCGATTGGGAGCATCCGCAAACCTGGTCACGCGGCCTTGCAGGAATCCGAACCCGCGCGCATCCGGTGACTCCTCGCTGCTTTCAAACAGCAGCTGGTAGCCAAGACAAATACCAAGAAATGGCCGGTCTTCACCCAGCCAGCTAGCTATAGGTCCCCAAAGACCGCGTTGCTGCAAACTCGCAGCAGCGTCACCAAACGCCCCTACCCCAGGCAGCACCAAGGCTTCGATGCCGGAAAATTGCTGCGCGCCCTCAACCATGGTGACCGAGGCACCACAGCTCTCCAGGGCCTTGCGGACGCTTCGTAAATTGCCGCTGTCATAATTGACCAATCCAACATTCATCTTTAGATACTGTTTCTTTAGAGAATGCTGCGGTCAACTGCAAGTTCAGGGGGGCATGGTAATTGCAGCAGATTTCGGACTGCATATTTGCAATTGCTCTAGTTAAGTCAACTATGCTGGTATGGGAATAATGAAAATTGCTATTGCTTCCAGTGAATTGGCGCCTGTTGCACATACCGGTGGACTTGGTGATGCGGTGGCAGGGTTGACCGGGCAGCTGCATAGCAACAAACACGATATCTGCATCATACTGCCTTTTTACCAGGCAGTCCAAAAATACCATTACTGGAAGGCCAAGAATACCGGCGTGAGTATCGATATCCCCTTGGGCAATAAAACGCGTAAAGCTGAGATCTTCGAATACCGCAAGCGTGGCAGCTACCAGATATTCTTTGTCAAGAATGATGAACTCTTTAACCGCGACGGGCTTTACGGTGACCAACAGGCGGCATACGGTGACAATGCGGAACGCTTTATTTTCTTTTCTAAAGCCGTCGTCGAACTCAGCCGCCGGATGGACCCACAACCAGATATTATTCATGCCAATGACTGGCAAACTGCGCTGACATGCGTACTGGTCAAGGCCTACAGTTTGCCATTTCGCAGCATGCTAACTATTCATAATGTCGATTATCAGGGACAGTTTTGGAGCCTCGACTTCGCTATGACTAATTTGTCCGCTGACTGGTTTTCGCCGCATGGCCTCGAGTTCTACGGTGACATGAATCTGCTCAAGGGTGGAATTCTCGCAGCCGACACACTGACCACGGTAAGTGACTCATATGCCCGGGATATCCAAACTCCTGAATCCGGAGCAGGGCTGGAGGCCGTGCTGCTTGAGCAGCGCGAGAAGCTGCACGGATTTCTGATCGGTGCCGACTATTCAATTTGGAATCCTGAAACAGATAAGGCGCTACCAAAAAACTACTCGGCAAGTTCGCTCAAAGGCAAAGTTGCCTGCCGCATAGAATTGCTCAATAAGCTTAACCTCAATGAAGACCCGCAAGGCCCGGTGTTCATGATGACCACCCGCCTGAATGAACAGAAGGGCTTTGATATTCTGCTGCCACTGATTGATCGCCTGCTGGCGGATGATGTACGACTTGTTATTCTGGGCGCCGGAGATCCGCGCTACATGGCAGGCCTGACTGTTGCAGCTAGAAAGCATGCAGGTAAATTTGTTTTTTTGACAGAAGCCGATAATAAACTGACACGACTGATTATGGCAGGCGCCGACATGACAATCATTCCATCCCGGCTGGAGCCGGCCGGTCACTCGGCTGTACGCAGCTTGCGCTACGGGACGATTCCAGTAGCACGCGATACTGGTGGCTTGCATGAAATACTGCGTGATTATGATCCCGCCAGCAAGGATGGTTGGGGAATCCTGTTCTATGATTACTCGGCTGAGGCGTTATGGGATGCCCTGACGCGCGCACGTAACCTATATGCAAAGCAATCCAAGTGGAAGGAACTCGTTCGTGCTGCCATGCAACGCAACTTTTCCTGGGAAAATTGCACGGCAGCATACGAATCGTTGTATAATCGCCTGTTGAAATCCTAATGGATAAACTCTTTGTTTACGGCACCCTACAGGTGCCGGAGCTCTTTTTTGCAGTAACCGGTATACCCTACCCCGCAACGCACCGAGCACGCCTGCACGGATATCAATGCTACCGGGTCAAAGACGCCTGTTTCCCGGCAGTCGTTCCTGAAGCGGATTGCACGGTCGATGGCATGCTGCTGGAGGGATTGAGCGAGCCGACCTTGATTTTGCTCGACGATTACGAGGACGTCGACTACCAGCGGCTTATCTCAGATGTTGAAACAGAATCCGGCCAACAATCCGCATACTTCTACTGCTTCAAGGAACATTCACGCCACCGACTCAGCGGCGCAATCTGGAAATTGGAAAAGTACCGCGACCAGATTTTAAGCAAGCTGGATAGTATTTAGCAGATCACTCATTAGATGAGATGCCAGGACTTTTCCGCTGCTCACTTGGCAACATATGGGCGCGTCATTTGCAGCGGGTCCACAATGCGGTCAAATTCTTCACCCGCTATGGCTTCAAGCTGTATGGCAGCCTCACGCAGCGATAGGTCGTGCTCGGCGGCGTGGTGCGCCACTTCAGCAGCTTTATGGTAACCAATGACAGGTGCCAGCGCGGTGACTAGCATCAACGAGCGCTCCACATACTTTGAAATATTCGCGTGATTAGGCTGCATATCTTTAACCATATACTGGGAAAAATTACTGCAGCCATCACCCAGCAGGTGGATTGACTGGATGATATTATAGATGATCAGCGGCTTGCTCGAGTTCATTTCCAGGTGCCCGCCTGACGCCCCGATGGCCACGGCTGTATCATTGCCCATGACCTGGGCTGTCAGCATTGCCATTGCTTCGCACTGAGTTGGATTGACTTTCCCCGGCATGATTGATGAGCCGGGTTCGTTGGCCGGGAGGTTTAATTCGGCCAGACCAGCACGTGGCCCACAGGCGAGCAGTCTTATATCATTGGCGATCTTATGCAGCGAGATGGCTAATGTCTTTAGTGTTGAGCTCAGTTGCGCGAGATCATCGTGTGACCCTTGAGCGGCAAACTTATTCGGGGCAGTCCGGAAATCGATTTTTGTCAGCTTGCTGATTTCCTCGGCGACCGCAGTATCAAATCCCGGTTGTGCATTGATGCCGGTGCCGACGGCAGTGCCGCCAAGCGTCAACCGCAAGATACCCTGGTAGGCTTGCTGGATACGTTCTTTGTTGTCAGCAAGCATCGCGGCATAGCCGGAGAATTCCTGTCCCAGTGTTAACGGCGTGGCATCCTGCAAATGAGTACGCCCAATCTTTACGATCTCGCTCCATTCCTTGGCTTTTTCATCCAGCGCATCCAGCAACTCAGTTAACCCGGGCAACAAGTGATCACGCACACTGAGTGCGGCCGCCACACACATTGCAGTCGGAAATGAATCATTGGTAGACTGTGACATGTTGACGTGATCATTCGGGTTAACCGGCTTGTGGCTACCTAGTTCAGTGCCGGCGAGTTGGCTGCAGCGGTTGGCAATCACCTCGTTCACATTCATATTGAACTGGGTGCCGCTGCCGGTCATCCAAACATGCACCGGAAATTCGTCGGCATGTTGATGGTCGAGGATTTCATCGCATACGCTAGTGATTAATTCACATAGCTCGTCAGCCAGTCTGCCGTCACGACAGTTCACAATAGCCGCAGCCTTCTTAATATAGGCATAGGCGGCCACCATTTCTTCGGGCATCAATTCTTTGCCGATGCTGAAGTATTTCAACGAGCGCTGAGTTTGCGCCCCCCATAATTGCCAGTCCGGCACCTTAATTTCACCCATGCTGTCACGTTCAATACGATACTCACTCATTGGTGAATAGTGACACGAATTTCGAATTCATCAACTAGCAGACTGCTGAGTGTGAATGCTTTTAGTCGATCAACTGATACCAGTTGTTGCGCCGGTGTGGTTCAAACCCGCTGTCGCGGATGAGTGATTCGATTTCTTCCCGTTGTAACCTGAACGCGGCTCCAGCCGGTGAAACAACATTTTCTTCCATCATTACTGAGCCAAAATCATTGGCTCCATAGTGCAAGGCAACCTGACCGATCTGTGGGCCTTGGGTGACCCAGGAGCTTTGTACGTTGGGAAAATTATCTAGAAAGATACGACTAAGCGCCTGCATTCGCAGGTATTCAGCAGAGCCGACCTTTTCTGCCCGCAGAACATTATTTTCCGGCTGATATGTCCAACAGATAAAAGCAGTGAAGCCTTTGGTTTCATCTTGAACGTCGCGCAGCCGCTGCAGGTGCTCGATCCGATCATCAATCGTCTCGACATGACCAAACATCATGGTGGCACTTGAGTTGAGTCCTTCTTCGTGTGCGATACGCATCACATCCAGCCACGCGTCACTGTCACATTTTAATGGCGCGATGCGATTGCGCACTGCATCGACAAGAATCTCGCCACCCCCGCCAGGAATGGACCCAAGTCCAGCATCCTTGAACCTGACAATAACTTCCCGCAGCGGCATGTTAAAGACCTCAGCAAAATGGTTAAACTCGGGAGGACTAAACCCGTGAACATTGATATGCGGGTACTTCTCGCGGATGTGCCCAAGCATATCGAGGTAAAAGTCGATTCCCAGCTTAGGGTGATGGCCACCCTGTAATAATACCTGCACACCATCAATCGCACTTAGCTCATCCAACTTCTGGTCCAACTCTTCCCGACTTAGCACGTAATGGTCATCATCCTTTTCAGTACGATAAAAGGCACAAAATTTACAATAGACATTACATACATTGGTGTAATTGATGTTGCGGTCGATGATGTAGGTGACAATGTCGTTGCCACGACCCGCATAGGCGTCCGCTTTGATTTGGTGCCGCCGCATGTTGGCCAGTTCGCCAAGCTGCTCCAGCGGTAGTGCATACAGGTCGAGTGCCTCGCTGCCGGTGATACGACCTCCCGCTGCGATTTTTTCCAGAACTTCAGAGTATGCTAAATCTGCTACCATCCCAAATTTATAAACGATTGTTGGTATGCTTAAGCTGCATAGTCATTAATGTGCAGTCAAGGGTTTGCTGGTCGGTTGCCGAAAGCGCGTAGCAAGCCGGCCTCGATGGCAAGTGTCTCGGCAACATTGCGTTCCAGCGAACGAGCCAAGTCGCCCAGAGCAGCCAATGCTGAAATGATAGTCTTCTCGCTTGCGCGGTCAGACAGCTGGGCTGTAGCGTCTGCCCATTCACTTAAGTCGAGTCTGCCCCCTTGCCGGTGCCTTAATGCATCGGCCCACCATAAGCTGATTATGTTAAGCAGGCGACCACGTTCCCGAATATAGGATGCTTCGGTGATCGCTTTAAAATAGGTCTCGCGATCTTTCAGCCATTTAGTGCTATCGGTGGTTTTGGCATATTGATTTTCCTCAGATTTACGCTCCTCTTCTGCCTCTGCAGCAATCGAGTCTTTGACCTCCGCAAGCACTTCTAAAATATCTGCCGCCAGCCCAAGTATTGCACCGGAGGATTGCTGTCCTTGATTGAAAAACTGTTTCAGCAACTCGCACATGGCAACTTCCCTCTCACTTAATTTCGGGCGTACTGATTCCTTGAGCGGAATTTCAATACAGCGGGAAATGATAGTGTCCAAGAGGGATTCTGGCTGTGTGGTCAGCAAAAGCAGCAAAGAGTTGGCCGGTGGCTCTTCCAGCGTTTTCAAAAAAGCATTAGCTGCGGCAGGAAGCATCCTGTCAGCATCAACAATAACTCCCACTTTCATGCCAGCCTCAGCAGCCCGCATCTGCAGCTGCCCCTCAAGTTGTCGCATCTGTTCAACGCTGATCCGGCGTGATTTCGATTCGGGCTCAACTGTGGATATATCCTGGCGCTTCAGCCCCTGCACCAACGACGTTCCGCTGACCAGATCGCAAATTGCCTCCGCTAGCTCCAGCTTACCACTGCCGCGCGCCCCGTGAATCAAGTAGGCATGGGCCAAGCGGTTCACTCGACGTGCTCTGGTCAGGTATTCAAATGCCTGCTCTTTCAAAAATGCCATGGAATTTAGCTTCTACAGTTTGCCTGACTAAGCGAGCAACAGTTTCTACGTCGCCGCTCGCATCGATTACAGCGATCCGTTCCGGTTGCTTATGCGCCAGTGACAGATACCCCTCTCGGACCCGCTCAAAGAAGTCACTCCGCTCGCTTTCTATGCGATCGCGCACGCCGTCAGTCCGCTGCATGACCCTGTGCAGTCCCTCGCGAGGATCCAAATCGAGATAAATGGTCAGGTCAGGCAAGCAATCATCGACCGCAAATGAATTGATGAATGCGACCTGGTCAGCAGGAATTTGGCGGGCGACCCCCTGGTAAACAGTAGTGGAGTCGAGGAATCGATCACAGACTACCATCGCCCCGGCAGCCAGCGCCGGCCGGATCTTCTTTTCAACTAATTGTGCCCTGCTGGCGGTGAAGAGCAGGAGTTCAGTCCGGTTCTCCATGCCTTCGCCTTCCGGTGCATGTTGCAGCAAGTGGCGAACTTTTTCTCCCAGTTGAGTTCCTCCTGGCTCACGTGTCCTGACAACAGTATGCCCGGATGACTCCAGCGCTGCACACAGTGTATCAATCTGGGTCGACTTACCACACCCTTCACTACCCTCAAAACTGATAAACCTACCCAATTTCATTTTTGAAGAAAGATACCTTGTGCGACTGTATATTGCCAGCCCTTAGCGGAGATAAAGTCACAGAATCTGATCAACAAATTGAGCCGCATCAAATTCCTGCAGGTCATCAATGGACTCACCAGTGCCGATGAAGCGCGTTGGGATATTCAGCTCATGTTGAATTGCCACTACTCCCCCGCCCTTTCCTGAGCCGTCTAATTTGGTGACGATCAGGCCACTAAGCTCCACCGCTTGATGAAATTCCCGAGCTTGGGCAAGGCCGTTGCTGCCAGTGGTGGCATCGACTACCAGCAGTGTTTCGTGCGGCGAGTCCGGATCAAGTTTCCCCAAGCTGCGTCCAATCTTGGACAATTCCTGCATCAGGTTATCTTTGGTGTGGAGCCTACCTGCTGTGTCACAGATCAAGAACTCCACGTTTTTCCTCATCGCGCTCTGGTAGGCATCAAAACATAGCGCGGCAGGGTCTGCCTTATATTCCCCCTTGATCATATCGATCTCCAAGCGGCCAGCCCATACTTCCAGTTGCTCGATAGCTGCAGCTCGAAAGGTATCCGCTGCCGCGAGCATTACGCTGTGACCACGCTGTTTGAAGTAGCTTGCCAGCTTGGCTGTCGAGGTAGTCTTGCCGGTACCATTTACTCCTACGATGAGTATCACTTTGGGCGTAGCCGGCAGTGGCTGGATTACGCCCGGTGCGGATGGCAGCACGGCGAGGATTTCTCGCTTGGCTACATCGGCAATCGTTGCTGCGGTGACTTGGCCGTCAAGCGCTTGCAACTCATCCACTATCTTCAGTGTCATTGGCACCCCGAGATCTGCACGGATAAGCGCCTCTTCAAGGTCATCCCAGTCGACCTGGCTACCGGAAAACCTATCGATTAGTGATTGAAAGAAACGCATGGAAATTGATTGCTATTCTGATTGCGACGGCTGGGGGTCACGCAGTGGCCGGGAGAGGTCACTTTTTGCGCGATCCAAAACTCCATTAACGAAGCGTCCAGAGTCTTCGCTGCCAAACTTCTTGGCTATTTCTATCGCCTCATTGATGGCAACGACCGGGGGCACTTCCAAGCGGTGGTGCATCTCATACAGCGCCAACCTGAGTATATTTCTGTCAACTGCCGCAATCCTCTCAATGCCATAGTTTGCAGTGTAATTAGAAATCATTTGATCTAACTGCGCCTGGTTCTCGAGCACTTTTTTCACTAGTTCCTCTGAGGCCTTGCGGATCGCGGCGCTTGGCGCACCCCCCTCCGCGCCAATAAGATGCCAAATTTGATCACTTTCAAGATGCTTTGAATTGCCGGCAGACGACAGATCGCTGCTATATAGCAGCTTAACTGTTTGCTCGCGGACCTCGCGACGCTTACCCATTGGTTTTATTGGCAGTTGCCTTGAATGATTCGAAGAGTTCGACCATCTCAACGGCTGCCATTGCAGCCTCACTGCCACGATTACTTTCATCGGAGAGACAGCGCTCGCGGGCCTGCTCCTCATTATCGAGTAGCAGGACTTCATGGATAACCGGTTTGGAATATTCCAGGCTGATGCGCATCAAAGCATCTGATACTGCCGTGCCGATCAAATCGGCATGCGCTGTCTTACCACGAATGATTACGCCCAGGGCCAGAATCGCCAGAACCTGACTGTCACGCGCTATGTGCTGGGCGACAACCGGGATCTCAAATGCTCCAGGCACCTGGTGCAAGAGCACCCGTGAGTTTGGAGACAGCACGTCGAACTCGCGAGCCGCATGGTCCACTAGCGCCTGAACATAAGTTGGATTGTATGTACTGGCTACAATTGCGTAGGTGCGCCTGGCTCCTACTTTCCGCGGGCGTGGTGGAACGAGATTAGACATGGAATAGTTTGAAAAATTGTTTACTGGTTACTAGGGCTATTACTTTCGTACTTTGGAGTCCAGTTTACGATATAAAGTGGCCATGCTTATCCCTAGTGTGCTGGCGGCCTTTTCCCGTGAGCCCTGATGGTGTTCGAGTGTGGCTTCAATAAATTTGCGTTCCTGGGTCTTGGAGAACTCGTCGAGCGGCACGCCGACTGGCAACTCGTACCGGCTTTCTGCTGACTCGTTCAAGCTCTTGTTAAGTACAGCCGGCGGCAAATCATGTGGCTTGATGATGCCATCTTCATATAATGCACATGCTCGCTCAAAGGCGTTTTCCAATTCACGTACATTGCCCGGCCAATGATACAATGTCAGGGCATTTAACGTCTCTGGCGCCAGCTTTGGAATCTCCTCAACACCAATTTGCTCTGCGTATTTTTTTAGAAAATGGTTAGCCAGAAGCGGTATATCCTCCAGGCGATCACGCAGCGGTGGCATATCTACCGGAATAACTGCCAACCGGTAGTAAAGGTCTTCACGAAACTTACCACCCTTGATCTTGTCTTCCAACGGCTCATTGCTGGCGGCTACAACCCTTACGTTGACAGCGATGCTCTTGTTATCGCCCACCCTGCGGATCTGACGCTCCTGTAAAACACGCAACAACTTGGTTTGCAGCTGTTGTTCCATCGAGTTGATCTCATCAAGGAAGATTGTGCCATCCTGAGCTTCTTCGAACAGGCCGATCTTATCTTGCACAGCTCCAGTAAACGCACCCTTTTTGTGTCCAAACAGCTCAGACTCCAGAAGGTTTTCAGGCAATGCGCTGCAATTAATGGTAACAAATGGCTGGTGCTGACGACTTGAGTTAAAGTGCAATGCTCGGGCAACCAATTCCTTGCCTGTGCCAGATTCGCCCTGGATCAGGATGGTGCTCTCCGTATTGGCTACCTTGGCGATGAGATTGTAGATTTCCTGCATGCCCTTGCTGGTGCCGATAATATTTTCGAAGCGGTACTTCTGGCTGAGCTCTTTTTTGAGCGTGCGATTTTCGCGTACGGTCGCCTGGTGATCCAGTGCTCTTTTGATTGTCAGCAACAACTCGTCGATCTTGAAAGGCTTGGTAATATAATCATATGCACCCAGCTTCATGGCCTCTACCGCCGTTTCGACCGTGGCATAGCCGGTGATCATGATCACTGCAGCATTGGGAATTTTTTCCTGGCAAAATTTCAATACATCAAAACCATCGAGTGATCCCATTTTAAGGTCAGCAATGACCAAATGGGGAGAAATCTCACTCAATTGCTCCAGTAATTTATCCGGAGAATTGAAGGGATACGCTTCGTGACCTTCTTCGGTAGCCAAGGTAGTTATTACATCCACCATGGCTGGCTCGTCATCTACTATCGCTATTTTAGCCATTTACTTATTAAACAGTGCACAGTATTCAAACTCCCCACGATGAAAAGCTTCAATTTGCAGTGCGTAAAAATCAGTCATTGCTTGTTGAGATTTTAGTGTAAAGCCCTAATATGAACCTATGAAAAAGTTTTTATTACAAATTTTGCTGCCCCGAGTAATCATGATTGTCAGCGTTGCGTGCCCGGTCACCCTGTTGAACGCCCAGCAGGATAGTGTCAGCCCGGCAACGGAGGAGAGCAAGGAAACAGAGTCAAGCGAACAAACCACGCTACAGCTCAGCCCGGAGTATTTAAAGTTAATCGGTGAGTCTGCCAACTTATTTGAACGTGAAGAGTTTCAGCAGGCGCTGGATCGGCTCGATAAAGCTGACGCCATTCAGATGGAAACACCAATAGCACTAAATTTACGTGGTGCTATTGCAACCGAAACCGGTGAGTTGGATTCTGCACGGACACTTTTTCAAAAGGCTCTAGAGAAAGATGGAGCTTACTTTCCGTCACGCTTTAACCTCGGAGAAATCCTGTTTCTGGAGAAAAAATACACTGAGGCCAGAGATCACTTCATGGGTATGTTAAAAGACACGCCTGATAACGAGCTGTTGCAGTTCAAAGTGTTTTTAACCTACCTGATGCAGGATGATATGCTTCAAGCCCAACAGGCTCTTGAAAATATTAAGTTTCCCAGCGACACCCCGTCCTACTATTTCGCCAATGCCGCACTCCACTTTCATCAGAATGAACCAGAGGAGGCTCGTAGCTTTATCGATTCCTCAATGCGCATTTTCGGTGCCGGCCCAAATCGGTTCTTTAAGCGTTCTCTGGCTGACCTCGGGTTCTTAAGTAAGGAAGAAATCGTCAAGCCTGCGGCGGCAGAATCTGTCCCTAGCGATACCGGTCTGAAAACTTCGGCAGGCAGCACGGGACAACCGGTAAGGTAGTTCTACTTACTCTCAAAAACAATCACCCGCTGGGTCTCAGTATTTATCGATCAGATAATCCCGGCCTTCGTAACTGACACGAATATATCCATCGCCGATCGCGCTGAGTAATACATTAAGAGTAGCACCACCTACGCTGACCCGGATCAAGTCACCCGGCTCACACTCCTGGCCATTAATAACTGCGATAGGGGGGTTGCCTAATAGGATACTCGAAATTCTAAATGTGCCATCGGGAAACTTATCTATGGTGATGTTTTGCTTGACCTGTTGGGGCTTGCTTCCCGAATTCGGCTTAAACCCGATCGGCCAGAATGGATTGCGCCCCCCGAGTGTCGAGAGAAATGATGATGGCGGATCAGGCTTGATGCGAGCTGCATCCTGCGCATCCGCCACAAACACGGTCGCAAATGATAAGCTTGCTATGAGCAGGTGTGTTTTCATGATTCAGGTTTTTTATTGGCAAGACTAATTATCAGTCCAACACGCTGGAATTGCGGATCGGAGATACTACGCGAAATACTTAAGTCTTCAATGCGCGCAAACGGTTGCTCGTTTTCGATTGCAGCCAGCAGATTGCCAAGCGTGAAAAAATCTGTTTCAGGCAATTGAATATCCCAGCGTAAATCGACATAGTTATCCAGCGCATCTCCAGGATACTGTTGGGTATTCAGGTTGTTGACCACGATGTCGTCGACGCCCATGCGTTTGAAAAATGCTTTGATCATCGGTGGGAACCAGGCGATCGGAGTACCCTCACGAAAATACTCGTTTGCCGCTGTAAGATACTCTTCTGCTTCAACACCTTTCGCTTCAAGGCTTCGGGCCAGGCGTATCTTCGCTTTAGCCTTTTGTATCTTGTCTTCAAATTCCTCAATCTCAGCTTCGGTTTCTTTCATGCCGCTATCCAGTGGTCCGAGCAAAAAATTAAAGTAGGAATAGATCAGCAAGCCCAGAAACAATGCGCCGGCAATGATTTTTTGTACTAATTCTTTATTCATTGGCTACTCTTTGGGATTGTCGGGATCAATAACTACAAAGTTAATTTCCAGGTTAAAGCTGGCAGAAGGCAATGTTCTTCCGCCGACATCATACGTATCACTCTCATCTTCTACCAAAGGCAACTTTACTTCCACACGGTATGGGATTCCACCGCTTGAGTATTCTTTCTCGAGGACTTTTTGCAGTGCCAGTCGCAAAGCGTCAGCCGCCTGGCGCGGGGATTCGCTGGCGATCACCCCGGAGACTTCGCAGCTAAACCTGTCTTCCTTACCGGCATTGCCGGATAAACTGGTAAATGTTGCATTGCCAGGAAGATTGTTGGTGACGACTGCCAGAAACCTCGACCAGTAAAACCGGTCAGTCATTAACGATTTCAAACCTTGAGCTTCCGCCAGTATCCGCTCTAACTCAGCACTGCGTTGCTCTGCAGCTAACATTTGCGGCTCGGTTTTTGACCAATCGTTTTTTAGCCGTGTTAGCTCATTACGCATGATGCGCGCCTGATTCGCCTTCAGCATATAATAACCAACCAGTATTAGGGCCAGTGTCAAAACTGCCAGCAAAGCAATCTTGAATGGATCGCGCTGCCTTTCGATGGCCTGCATCTGCCTTTCACGCAGTAAGTTGACGTTGACGCTCATGACTGTCGGTTAACGATTATCTCTTTCTAAAAATCTCAAAAATTTCCCCTGATTAAACTTAAGGCGCAACCAAATGCGACATTCAAACTTCTGCTGTCTACGATCAGGCTGTTACGCTTCGCCTCAGGCAGTGCCAAGTCACAACTGCCAAACGGATCCCAGGCCTCGCAGGGGAAATTCATATTATCACTCAGTGCCTGCAGTACCATGACCGCTCTGGACGCAGCGCCGGACACATACAGATTATTAACAGTGCGGTCAAGCTGGGCCTCGTAAAACCCGATCGAGCTCAACACTTCACGCGAAATCAGTTGCAGCGACTTTTCTGTCATGTCGGCCAGCCCCCCATCCCCTTGCTCAATCAAGAGTATCGCTGCTTCGCGATCGATAGCACCATTCATCATCAGGTCGTCGAGCAGGGTCTTACCACCATACTGGATCGTTCTGATCATTACTATTTCACCGTTGGCTCCACCCAGCACAGTTGAGTGGCGGTGCCCGATGTCCAACAGGATAAATGGTTCGTCACGGAAAATCTCCGGCCGCGCATACTCGAACGCATTGAACAAACTCAATGGCGCAATCTGCATCGCAGCAAGGTCCAGCCTGTTGCGCGAAAAGGCATCACCCACCATACCCACTGTCTCGCGCGGAATTCCACCGACTACGTACTTTTGAATTTTCGATTTACCGCCGGCATCACCTACCACATCAACCCCATTGACGGTGTCACAATCCAGGGCATAATCATTCAACTCTTCATGCAGCAGTTGCGCGGCATTAAACTTGAGCGCGTTACGCATGACTTCTACAGGCGTAGGTGCCTGCTCAACTACCCGCAGGATGATATCATCACTTGATACGCTGACTGCGTACTGCTTAACTTTTCCGTGCACCCCATCCAGCAACAACTTTAGATGGTGTTGTATTTCCTCGGTCTTGATACCACGATCCCCAATCTCCCGCATCGAGTAGCCGGTTAAAGCTACTCTGCCAGTGCCGCGACGCTGCAAGCGCACCGCTTTCAATGTATGATATCCAATATCGACGCCAATCGCCGCATTAACCGCCTTCGCCATTGGTCAGATATAAGCATATTTCACACCTGAAGCGAAAGTATTGTTTTGCAAACAGGATACGATAAATTATTCAACCATGATGGAGTCGAGTTATAAAATTGCTGCGTTCTATAAGTTTTCCAGTAACCATGATACCGGAGCACTTGCTGACGACTTGCGCCTGATCGGCGAACAGCGCAACCTGCGCGGAACGATTATCCTGGCAGACGAAGGGATCAATTCGACCCTGGCAGGTCTGCCCGATGACATCGATTGGCTGATTAACTATCTGAAAAGAGATTCATTGTTCCCGGGACTCGAAGCGAAATACAGCTGGGCAGATTTCCAGCCATTCCCTAAGTTTAAGGTGCGGGTCAAACCGGAAATTGTCACCTTCCGCCAGCAATCTGCCGATCCCGGTCAAGTAGTAGGTAAGTATGTCGAGCCGGAGGATTGGAATGATCTGATCAGTGCGCCGGATGTAGTGACCATTGATACCCGCAATGACTACGAGGTCGAAATTGGCAAGTTTGCCAATGCCGTGGATCCGCAAACTGATGATTTCACCGCCTTCGCTGATTTTGTTCAACAGCATCAGGCTGAGTTGGCAGGTAAAAAAGTCGCTATGTATTGTACCGGCGGTATCCGCTGCGAAAAAGCTACATCCTTCCTCATTCAACAAGGCATCACAGACGTCTACCACCTCAAGGGCGGGATCCTAAATTATCTGGAAAAAGTGCCTAAAGAAAAAAGCCTGTGGCAGGGTGACTGCTTCGTCTTCGATTACCGCGTCGCCGTCGACCATGACTTGCAGCCTGCTGACTGGAAAATAAATCCAGATACCGGTGATCCGGAGCCGATGGCACCAAATGAACGCGATTTGATTGCCGCCCGACGCCGATCCGGAGCAGTGTTCGAAAAGTCAATTTAAGGCCAGATTTGCACTCAGAAATATTAACACAACTAAAGTTACAGTTTTGTTGCTTTTCTTTTTTGTTACATAAGATACTGTTATTTAGTGCATTAAGAATTTTGGGTTGAATAACCAACCAGTCTTGGAAAAATAAATTTTGCAAATCAATAAATAGTAGCTATAAGAAGCTTCATTGAAGAATTGTTCTGGGGGGAACAGCAGCCCTTCGTACTCAGTCGAGTGCGGGGGGCTGTCTTTTTTTTGGCTCCTGTGATACTATAAATTCTCATTATGAGCGGCGATACACCCAGCGACCATAAATACCCCAGTGATTCAGCAGTCAAGCGGCATGGAATAACGCTCCCCACTTGGATTACTATCTTCCGACTATTGCTCATTCCGGTGTTTGTTTTTCTAGCTGTATTGTACGGCCGCACTGTCCAGCAGGGAAATGCTGTGGAAACCTGGCGCTACTTGGCAATCGTTGTATTTGTCATTGCCTGCATCAGCGACTTTCTGGACGGGTATCTGGCGCGAAAATTAAACCAGCGCAGCCGTATCGGCTCGCTGCTGGATCCGATTGCCGATAAAGGTCTGATGCTTGCAGCCTTGGTGACTTTGACATTTTCCGGTTGGAAATATAACTTCCCGCTTTGGTTCACCGTCCTGGTGATAAGCCGCGATCTTTTTATAGTTTCCGGGGTGGCCATACTACACATGCTGATCGGCAAAGTTCACATCGCACCGACCGCGTTGGGCAAGCTGGCGACCGCAATGCTGATGCCGACACTTGCCTGGGTGATGCTGCAAATACCCTACGCCAATATTGTTGTGCTCGTCGCCGGGGTGGTCACCTTGCTTTCAGCGATCGATTACTTCCTGGTAGGTATACGCCATTTGCGTCAACATGGACACGATACAATCAGTAGCTAATGACACGGCCAGACCGGTAGCCAGCGTTGCCATCGTCGGCCGACCCAATGTCGGTAAGTCGGCATTGTTTAATTGCCTGGTGGGACGCCGGATTTCCATCGTTCACGACCAACCCGGCGTGACCCGTGACCGGGTGGCAGCAGCAGCATCGACCCGCAATTTTTCCTACGAGTTGCTGGATACCGGCGGGATCGGCTCACAGATCGATGATTCATTTGATGAGCAGGTACGGGCAGAAGCAGATATTGCGATCGCTTCGGCTGACTTGATCCTGTTTGTCGTCGACGCCAAGGCCGGACTAACACCGGTGGATCTTGATCTGGCCAGCCACTTGCGCAAGGCAGGGTGTGCGGTTGTGGTTGTTGCCAATAAGATCGACCATGATAAGCACGAGTCGCTTACCGCCGAAATCACCAGCCTCGGCTACCCGCAGGTAGTAGCAACCTCCGCCGCCCATGCGCGCGGCATCGGTGCCCTCAAGGATATCATCGATCAGCACCTGCAAGTGCTCGACACTGAAGGCAATTTAGACTCTGCCAACAAATCTGGCATCCACGACGCACCGAAAATCGCGATTGTTGGCCGCCCCAATGTCGGCAAGTCATCGCTTATCAATGCCCTGCTGCGGGCCAAGCGCACCATAGTAAGCGATGTTTCCGGGACGACTCGCGACGCCATCGATATCCCATTCCGCGCCCGCGATAACGACTATGTGCTGATCGATACCGCCGGCATCCGCCCTAAAGGGCGTAACCGCGGTTCAGTAGAGGTCTTCTCTGTAATCAGGTCGGAGAAATCCATCCGCCGTGCCGACCTGTGCATCCTGGTGGTTGATGCGGCCGATGGCGTCACCTCCCAGGACAAAAAAATTGCCGGTATCGTCCAACAAGCCAACAGGCCGTGTATCGTGGTCGTCAATAAGTGGGATCTGGTGGCGGAAAATTACCCGGACAAAAAGGATAAAAAACTACTCATCGAGCAATTACGCGCAGATCTCTTTTTTATCGATTATGCTCCCTGTGTTTTCCTTTCAGCGCGCTCCGGTAAATACGTTTCACGGTTATTCCGGGAAGTCGAAGGAGTTGCACAAGCAGCCCAAACGCGCCTGCCAACTGCGACCCTCAATCAACTGGTGCACGATACCCTTGCTGCCACCCCACCCCCGCTGGTCAAAGGAAAACGCTTCAAAATCCTCTACCTGACCCAGCTGACCGCCAACGGCCCGATCCCGGTTCCCTCTTTTATCGTCTTTACCAATAACGCCCAGCTGGCCCCACCCCAGTACATGAAATTCCTCGAACGACAGATCCGCCTGCTTCACCCGCTCGCCGGACTGCCCGTCATCTTCGAGTTGCGCAGCAAAGAAAAACGCTACGCCAATAAAAAATAACGAAAAATTACTTGCTGTTTCAGTCACGATCCCTCATATTTACAAATCCAAAGCCGCGGGGTGGAGCAGTCTGGTAGCTCGTCAGGCTCATAACCTGAAGGCCGCCGGTTCAAATCCGGCCCCCGCAACCATCCCGTCAGTCCTACGAAGCCTTGGCGTAGGAGGATACGCTCCTGTGGAGCTTCGGATGCTTCGCCAAGCCAAGTATTACGTTTATATACTGCGCAGTATGAGTAAACCGGATAAGACCTATGTGGGTTCGTCTGCGGATTTGCGACAACGACTACGCGATCACAACAACGGCTTGTCCGTGCACACTGCGAAATTCCGACCGTGGAAACTCGAGGCCTACGTAGCAGTAGCTAATAAAGAGATGGCCGAAAAACTGGAGGCTTATTTTTAAACAGATTCAGGAAATGCATTTTGGAAGAAGCGGCTGGTGGCTCCAGCATAAATTTTGCCCCGTAGCCCGACGCAGGAGGGCGCAACCAATTTAACCTACTACGGTTGTATATCTTGCAACTTTTCCTGCAGGATCCCCAAAAAAGTGGTATTTGGTGGTCCTGCAGGAAGAGGGTCATTTCGAAATTGCCTTAATTGTATTACATGCTTTACAGTGAAAGCATGACAGCAGTTCGATTGGATGCAGCCACTGAGAAGCGCCTTGCCCTCCTTGCCGATAAGACTGGCCGGACTAAGAGCTTCTATTTGCGCAAGGCGCTCGAGCAACACCTTGATGACATGGAGGATTACTACCTCGGCATGCTAGCACTGGAAAATACCAAGCGCGTCTATTCCAAGGAGGAAGCTAAGCGTGAGCTGGGATTATGAAATCAGCGACCAAGCTCTTAAGCAACTGCACAAACTCGGAACGGAAGGCAGACGCAGGATAATCTCCTACCTGGATCAAAATATATCCGGCTGTGAAGATCCCCGACAGTTCGGTAAGTCTTTGACCGGTGAGTTGGGCGATCTCTGGCGTTATCGCACCAGCAGCTACCGAATTATTTGTAAGATTCAGGATGAACGATTGATCGTGTTGGTGGTCAGAGCTGGCCACCGCAAAGACAATTACGACTAATTACGTCCATATCTTGCGTAGCCAACTATTTACAGTATGTACTCATACAGCTCACAGCGAAATCCTGCGCCCCCTTGTATCCAAGCCCCTCACGGCCTGCCCGCACCGCCGTCGA
>CAYUDZ010000002.1:0-24463 GCA_964443575.1 uncultured Chthoniobacteraceae bacterium
CGCCAGCAGATGACCGATTTGGAGACTTTGCGGCATTCCTGTGCACATGTGCTGGCGACAGCCATCTTACGTATCTGGCCGGAGGCGCAATTTGCTGCCGGACCACCGGTTGAGGGTGGCTTCTACTACGATGTGGAGTTGGATCACCGGATCTCGACTGATGATTTTGAGCGCATCGAGCAGGAGATGCGGACAATCATAAAGGAAAATCAGAAGTTTGAGCGCAGCGTGGTCGATCGCGAGGCCGCCGAGCAGCTGGCACAATCTGGCCGTTTGGCGGCGTTGGGTGAACGCAGCGAGCCGAGCAAGTTCAAGTTGGATTTACTCTCTGACATTCCTGAGGATGAAGAGATCAGCCTCTATCGTAATGGTGAATTCATTGACCTTTGTGCCGGCCCTCATGTTGGCTATACGAAAAAAATCAAAGCCTTCAAGCTCATGTCGGTAGCCAGCGCTTTTTATAAAGGCGACTCGTCCAATCCGCAGCTGCAGAGGGTTTATGGCACGGCATTTCCGGCAAAGGATCAACTGGAGGAACATCTGGCCAAGCTGGAAGAAGCACGCAAACGCGACCATCGTAAGCTCGGGCGTGAGTTGAATTTGTTTTTGGTAGATGAGGAGGTAGGACAGGGACTGGTGTTATGGCAGCCGGCCGGTGCAATCATCAGGCAAGAGTTGCAGGACTTTATCCGGTATGAATTAGACAACCTGGGCTACTCGCAGGTATTTACTCCCCATATTGGTAACCTCGGGTTGTATCGGACATCCGGGCATTACCCGTATTACAGGGACTCGCAATTTCCACCACTGATCGACAGCGATTCACTTGAGAATCTGGCTGCTGAAGGCTGTAGCTGTTCGGAGCTTGCCAATAGCCTAGAGCAGGGTGAGGTGGAAGGTTTTCTGCTCAAGCCGATGAACTGCCCGATGCATGTCCGGATCTATGCTTCGCAGCCACGCTCGTATCGCGACCTGCCAGTGCGGCTAGCTGAGTTTGGCACTGTCTACCGCTGGGAGCAGTCGGGTGAATTAAATGGGATGACCCGGGTCCGTGGATTTACCCAGGATGATGCCCACATTTTCTGTACCGAGGAGCAGTTGCAGGACGAAATTAACGGTTGCCTGGGATTGGTAAAGACAGTCTTCAATACCCTTGGCATGAGCGATTATCGCGTTAGGATCGGACTGCGTGATCCGGACTCAGGCAAATATGTGGGGACGGCAGAGAACTGGGATCGGGCCGAGGAAGCTTTGCGGCAGGCGGCGCATGGCTTGGGAGTCGATTTTAGCGAGGAGTCCGGGGAAGCGGCATTCTACGGCCCGAAGATCGACTTTGTGGTGCGGGATGTAATCGGGCGTGAGTGGCAACTGGGCACGGTGCAAGTCGATTACAATTTGCCCGAGCGATTTGATATTGGTTATGTTGGTAGTGATAATACAAGCCATCGCCCGGTGATGATTCATCGTGCACCTTTTGGGTCGATGGAGCGTTTTGTTGGCGTTTTAATTGAACACTTTGAGGGTAAGTTTCCTACCTGGCTATCACCCGAACAGGTACGTATTCTGCCTATCTCAGACAAATTCGTCGAGTATGCGCGTTCTTTGCAGGTGCAATTACGCAGCGCCAATGTGCGGGTCGGCATGGATGACAGCTCAGAAAAAATTGGTGCGAAGATTCGTCTTGCTCAGTTGGATCGGCTTCCTTATATGCTGGTGGTAGGAGCACGCGAAAAGGAATCGGGCACCGTGGCCATCCGCAGTCGTTTACGAGGGGACGCGGGGGTTATGGATAAAGATCAGTTCTTTGAAGAATTGGTTGCCGAAATTCGCGAGCGCAAACTAGAATCGACACTTGCGGGTGATTCCGCCACAAGGTCCAAGGAGTAACTAACTATCCGATCGAATCAACGTAAACATAGCAGGGAACGCGGACCACAAATCCGTGTTAATAATCGTATACGTGCACGTGAAGTGCGCGTGGTAGACGGTCGTACCAACCAACAAATTGGGATCATGAATACGCAGGATGCGCTGCGTGCAGCCCGCCAGGTCGGGCTCGATCTGGTCGAGGTGGCACCGCAAGCGCAGCCGCCGGTATGCCGAATTGTAGACTTTGGTAAGTACCGGTATGAATTGTCGAAGCAGGAAAAAGACAAGAAAGCGACCGGCCCCAAGCTGAAGGAAGTCAAGTTCAGGGTAAATATTGAGGAGCACGATTATACGACTAAGTTGCGTCGTGCTGAGGACTTTCTGGCCAAGGGCAGCAAAGTACGGGTGCAGCTACAGTTTCGTGGGCGTGAGAATGCTCACCAGGAGCTGGGGTTTGAATTGCTCAAG
Source organism: uncultured Chthoniobacteraceae bacterium (assembly GCA_964443575.1). Taxonomy (GTDB): domain Bacteria; phylum Verrucomicrobiota; class Verrucomicrobiia; order Chthoniobacterales; family CAKUMP01; genus CAYUDZ01. The sequence continues at coordinate 2,338 of CAYUDZ010000002.1, forward strand.
CGGGTGGGAGAGGATCTGACGCAGATTGCCAACTTGGAAATGGAGCCACGCAAAATGGGGCGTGCTATCACTATGGTACTATCGCCATTGCCTGAAGGGAAGCGCAAGCGTCGCTGGACAACTGAAGACGAAGAGTTTGATGATGAGGAAGAGGATAGTGTTGATACGGAATTACTGGAGAGCGAGGAAGACAGCTGATCCTGTAGGATTCCCGCTTGCAATCGATAAATTAGAGTGCAGTTTCAGATGCGATGTGTGGCAATATTGTAAAACAATTAGTTTGCGGGATACTCCTGGGCGGCGGGTTCCTGCTGCCGCCACCAGTATTTGCAGCGTGGGACCTGCACAAGGTCAATGGGCGTGACTATATTACGCTGCAGAATATAGCGGACTTTTATAAATTCACCGGGCGTACTGTTTCCGGGAAAAAAGTCAAGCTGACTGCCGGGCGCCGCAGTTTGCAGATGGAGCTTAATACCAAGGTGCTGCATATTAACGGGCTAAAATTCCTGTTGAGTTATCCGGTAGTGGAGCGCAATGGCAAGGTGCTGGTGTCGCGGATGGACTTGAGTAAGTTAATCGAGCCGGTGTTAAGGCCGAGTAAAATTGCGGGAGCGGAGAATATCAGGACGGTGATTCTAGATCCCGGGCATGGCGGTCATGACAGCGGCGCCAAAGGCAACTGGGGCAAAGAAAAAGATTTTAACCTTGATGTGGCCAAGCGGACCAGGGATATCCTGGTGCGAAAGGGTTACCGGGTGGAGATGACACGTAAGGATGACAGGTTTATCCCGTTGCAGCGGCGCGCTCAATTTGCCAGCAAATTCAGCAATGCAGTTTTTGTCAGCATTCACTTCAATAGTAGCCGTAATCGTGCAGCCACTGGAGTCGAGACCTTTGTGCTAGCACCGCGGGGAGTACCTTCATTTGCGCAGAATGGACCGCGGGTTTCTGATTTTCAGCTGTGCAAAGGAAATGCTCTGGATGCTGAGAACATGGCGCTGGCTACCGCGATGCACGCTTCGATGATACGTCGGCTCAGGATGCCTGACCGCGGGATCAAGCGGGCCAGATTTTTGGTGATCCGTGAGGTAGAAATACCCGGGGTACTCGTTGAGGGTGGGTTTCTGAGTAATGCGCGTGACGCCCGTATGGTAGCCAGCAGCAATTACCGTCAACAAATGGCCTACAGTATTGTCGAGGCTATTGGCAACTACCGTAAAGCAGTCGGTTCCGGTGCGCGGCAGCCAGTTACCAAGACAGCCAGTAATGATGCGGCGCCTTCGATCGTGGTAAAGCCGAACTAGATTACCAGTCGAACGATGGAAGTAAACACGATACCCGGCAGGGAAGAAGTTGATGATGCCTACAAGTGGGATTTGAGCCTGCTGTATCAAAACGATCAGGCGTGGGAGCAAGGGTATAACGAACTCGCTGAAAGCTATCAGGCAATATCCCAATTCAAGGGAACTCTCGGGCAAAGTGCTGCACAATTACTGGAAGCCCTGGAATTCGAGAAGGCACTGGATTTGCTACTTGAGCGACTTTATCACTTTGCCAGCTTGCGTTTGGCTGAAGATGCTGCGGACAACAAACATCTGGATCGCATCGGGCGTATCCGTAACCTGCACGCCAGGATTAATGAGACAGTGGCATTCATCGCTCCAGAGATAATGGCGATAGCTGACCAGGATTGGGAGAGCTTGATTGCGGATCCGATCTTGAGTGATTGGTGTAATTCCCTCGAGAAAGTACGCCGGTTTAAGCCCCACACGTTATCGGAAAAAGAGGAGCGCTTGTTGGCCATGGGTAATGAGGCCATGAGTGCAGCACAGCAATCGTTCTCACAACTGACCAATGTTGATATGCGGTTTGGCACACTGGAGGATGCTGAAGGTCACACCCGGGAACTATCTCAAAGTACTTTTCAGTCATTCCTTAACATGGCTGATCGCCCGGTGCGCCAGCGGGCATTCGAGCAATTTTACCAGGAGATTGAACAGCATCAATTTACCCTGGCAATGATGCTCGGTGGTTCGGTAAAGGCCGATGTGTACAAGGCGCGCGCCCGCAACCATCAGTCGGCCCTGGAACACTCATTGTTTCACGACAAAGTTGACGTCGATGTGTACAGCAATCTAATCGCGGCAGTACGTGATGGATTCAAGCCACTGCACAAGTACTATGCTGTAAGGAAGCGTAAACTGGGGCTCGACGAAATCCACCATTACGATACCTACGTGCCGATCATTTCAGATCTTGATCGGACGACCAGTTGGGATGATGCGGTGCAATTGATCGAACAGGCACTTGCTCCATTAGGCGAAGAATATGTTGCAACACTAACCACTGGACTCCGTGGGCGCTGGGCCGACCGGTTTGAGACTAAAGGGAAACGATCCGGGGCATTTTCCTCCTCTAGTTACGGCAACCCACCTTATATCCTGATGAATTACAAAGAGGATGTCTTCTCCGATGTCTATACACTGGCCCATGAGGCAGGGCACTCAATGCATACCTGGTATTCGCAGCGCCACCAATTGTTTCAGGATTATAATTATCCGATACTGACTGCAGAGGTTGCATCAACATTTAATGAAGAACTGCTCACACATTACCTTTTACAGCAAACGACAGATCCGAATGAGAGGGCTTATTTGATCAACCGGCAGATCGATGATATCCGTGGCACCCTCTACCGTCAGACGATGTTTGCAGAATTTGAGCTGCTGATCCATCAGCGGGAAGAGGCGGGTGAAGCGCTTACCCTTGATTGGATGAAGGCCTGCTATCGCGAGTTGCTCGATGCATACTTTGGCCAGGATTTTATTATTGATGAGGCGTTGGAACTCGAGTGCCTGCGAATCCCGCATTTTTATTCGGCATTCTATGTCTATAAATATGCTACCGGGATCTCTGCAGCAATCAGTCTGGCTGACCGCGTTTTAAATGGCGATCGTGCGGAGGTGACAGACTATCTGGGATTTTTGCAATCAGGCAATTCCCGCTATCCACTGGAAACACTTGCAGCAGCCGGTGTTGATTTGACATCGCCGGAACCGGTCAGCCAAGCATTACGCTTGTTTGCAGACAGGGTCGATGAGTTGGAAATTCTATTGCAATAGGTGCAGTTTGTCGGCCTTGGTCTTGGAACAAGGCGCACATTGCTGCTATGAAATGTGAGGGCTAGATGCCTTTTTTCCGTCGCTCGATCTTCTTCTGTACCTTTTGCTTGTTCTTGTCGATCAGGCGGGTTTTGCGTTTACGGATTTGCCGCGCCAGCTTTGAACTTACTTTATCGATTGCAGCGTAAAGATCACCTTCGGTATCTTCGGCGTGGATATCTTTTCCGGGTACGGCCAAATGAACTTTCACATGATGGCGCTGCTCGGGGACCGCATTCTCGTCATAAATCAGTACCACGTGAGCTGCTATGATCTGGTCAGTAATCGTTTCCAGATGAGAAAGCTTTTCTGCGACAAATGAATGAATCGCACCCGTTAGTTTAAGATGCCTGGGGCTTAAGTGAATGTGCATGTTTTATTAATATTCAACTCAACAGTATATCACTGTCCACCAAAATACACGAGCAAGTAATTACGTTCTGGCGGACTTACCTACTCATCTTCGCTGGAGTAGTCTGACCAGGGGTAGTTCTTCGAGGAAGCATAATCCGCAATGGCCGCTTCATTTCGCAGAAAAACTGCACTGACTATGCTGGCATCATCAGCCATGCCGATCCCGGGGACGGAGTCGGGAATGATGTCATTGTCTTTTAGCAGATAGGATAATGCAAAAACCGTCTCAGCTAAGGTCGTGTAAGGCAATTTAAGATAAACACCATCGAGCACGTCTTCATATATTTCAGCGAGCAAGCGCAACCGGCGTCTCAATTTGGGATACTCTGGTACCTGCAGTTCCTCAACCTTTACTTTCAATGCCGGCAACTGCTGGCGGAAGCTCTCCGCCTCTTGTTGCGTGATCTTTTGACTACCTCGTTGAACAAAATTAGATATTTCCATGATAAATCGCTGCCATCGTATGACCAATAATTAATCATCATGATGTACGCGAAATGACCGCACTGCAAGTGCCGTTGTCAGGAAATTAATCACTGACGCCGATCATTCCACACCTTCACTACTAATTATATAGGAATTACAGTTTTTATTTGTTTCTTGCGGGAAATGTGTTTTGATTGAGGCTTATGGCATTTCAGTTGGAATTAGCTATTGAGGAGATACATGAGTTATCCGAGCGTTTTGAACAGGCCACGCTGGATGAGATGTTAGGATGGGTATGGGGTGAATATGGTGAGCGCGCTGCGATTGGGACAAGTTTTCAAGGATCGGGCTTAGTGATTATAGATCATGCGATCAAGCAGGGTTTGGAGTTACCGGTATTTACACTGGATACTGGGTTACTATTTGCCGAAACCGTTGAATTGAAGAAACGGCTGGAGGACTACTTTGGGATTGAAATTGAGAGCCTGGAACCGGAGCAAAGTGTAGCCGAGCAAGAGCTAACCCATGGACCGGAACTGTGGAAGCGTAACCCTGACACTTGCTGTGTTTTGCGCAAGGTGATGCCATTGCAACGCAAGCTTGAAGAGATCAGTGTCTGGATCACGGGGTTGCGCCGCCAGCAATCCAGCGAGCGCCAGAAAACCAATATCCTGGAGCTCTACAAATTTGATGTATTGCGTGATAATTATATTCTCAAATTGAATCCAATGGCCAATTGGAGCAGGGAGCAAGTATGGGACTATATCCATGAACAGGGTATTCCTTATAATCCTTTGCATGATCGTGGTTTCCGGAGCATTGGCTGTCAGCCGTGTACTGCCATGGCTGGAGTCGATGGTGCGGAGCGCGCCGGTCGGTGGACAGGTTTCGACAAATCGGAGTGTGGTATCCACACATTTCTCGGTGCAAATATTTAGCCCGAATCAACTCATCAGTTGATGAGTTGATCCGAATTAGTCTGTATCTTTTGTGGAAAGGCTCGACAGGGGGCGTGGTAGTAGGTAGGCAGATTGTGGTTATATTAGATTACCGACTGAAATTACATAATTATGCGTAAACCGTCCGAGAAGCGTGGTGAGTTATACCTTGGTGCTGAATATGATGCGTCGCAGGGTCAGATCAAGGATCAGCCTGCTTACCTTGATGCTGATGATCTGGTAACGCATGGTGTGTGCATTGGCATGACAGGTTCCGGTAAAACGGGATTATGTATCAGCCTGTTGGAAGAATGTGCTTTGGCAGATGTGCCGGTCTTGATAATTGATCCTAAGGGGGATCTGACAAATTTGTCTTTGGTATTTCCGGAACTGAAACAGGATGATTTTTTGCCTTGGGTAGAGGAGGAGGCAGCGCGACGGGCCGGACAATCAAAAGAGGAGTACGCAGCAGCTGAAGCGGCAAAATGGAAGAGCGGTTTGGCTGATTGGGGAATTGGTAGCGAGCGCCTGAGACGACTGAAAGATGCAGCTGCAGTGACAGTTTTCACGCCTGGCAGTAGTGCCGGTACTTCGCTGAATGTACTGAGTTCTTTTGATCCACCGGACGATGCGGCCAGCATGGACCCGGAGTTGCTGCGTGAGCTGATAGCAGGAACGGTCTCGGCACTTCTCGGGTTACTGGGAGATGATAGTCCCGACCCCCAGGATCGCAGCCACATACTGCTATCGACGATTCTTGAGAAGCGCTGGCTGGATGGGCGTGAGACGCAGCTTACGGATTTGATTCACCTGATCCAGTCACCACCATTTAAGATGCTTGGGGCAATTTCGCTGGAGAGTTTTTATCCACAAGACGAGCGCCGCAAGTTGGCCTTTGAATTAAACTCATTGATTGCTTCGCCCTCGTTTAAGACTTGGCTCGAAGGTGAACCGTTGGACATCGAGAAGATGCTAAGGACTGCCGATGGGCTGCCGCGCATGAGCATATGTACCATCTCTCATCTGAGCGATGCGGAGCGCATGTTTTTTGTGTCCCTGTTACTAAATCAATTTGTTACCTGGATGCGGCGTCAATCAGGCACTTCCAGTCTGCGGGCGCTGCTTTATTTTGATGAGATTTTCGGATACCTGCCACCCTATCCGAAGAACCCGCCATCCAAGCAGTTGCTGATGACAATCCTCAAGCAGGGACGTGCTTTTGGCGCCTCCGCCATGCTGGTAACCCAGAATCCTGTCGACTTGGATTACAAAGCGCTTTCCAACTGCGGTGTCTGGTTATTGGGTAAACTACAGACCCAACAGGATAAGGACCGCATATTGGATGGTTTGGAAGGGGCAATTCATGAAGCGGGGGGTGACAGCGACCACAGCTCACTTGATGCCGCGCTGTCAGCGCTAGGCAGTCGGGTATTTCTGATGCACAATATTCATGGAAAAAAGCCGCTTACTTTGCACTCACGCTGGGCGATGTCGTATTTAGCCGGCCCAATGACCCGCAGTCAAATTCGTAAGTTGACAGAGGGGCAGGCCACAGCAGTTGCAGCCAGCGACGAGAAATCGCCTGACGTTGGCAGTCTGGATGACTTTATCGGCTCTGGTGATCAAACTGATGTCAACCTGAGTGGTGAATTGCTTAATGTACCGACCTCGCCGCCGCCCGGTCTCAATGCGCGATTTGTTGCTGCTGCCGAGGTGGCAACTTATCAGGCGTCGCTGTATGCCATGGCTACCATCGTATTCAGGGATCGCTCCAGCAGCGATGTCTTAAAGTGTGAAGTGACACTAGTCATTACACCTGCAGTATTAGGCGAGGACGGGGTAGGCTGGAGTAAATCTCAGCAGTTCGATGAGTTGGTAGGCAGTGAAAAACCGCCTGCCGGAAACGCTAAATTTGCCCCGCTACCGGGAGCCGCAGCAGCAGTTGATTTCCTTAAAGAATTGGGTTCTGAAATTGTTCCCTACCTGGTGGAAAATTACAGTGTGAACGGGTTTGCCTGCAATGCTCTAGACTTGAAAAGCAAGCTCGGTGAATCTGAAGAAGAATTTAGACAGCGGGTTGCCAGCACCGCAGAAGAAAAGAAGCTTGACGAGGAGGATAAGTTGCGTGAGAAAGCAGACAAGAAAATTGCCAGCCTGCAGAAAAAAATAGACAAGGAGACCGCTGAGCTGGAACGCGATCTGGCGAAGGCGGAAACCAGGCGCAGCGAAGAAATGATGTCGACAGTTGCCAACGTCGGCTCGACGCTACTCTCACTATTCAACTCGCGCAGCCGCTCCAGCGCGGCCAGTAAGATAGGGACTGCGATTAAGAGGTTTAGTACCAAGCGTGGTATGACCCAGCGAGCTGAACTCGAAGTTGAAGAAAGCAAACAGGTTATTGCAGCAGCCCAGCAGGAGATTGACGGCCTGCTGGCACAATTAGCCGATGAGCTGGTGACACTGCGGCATGAAATCGACGCGCAGGCCAAATCAATAGATCAATTTCCTATCCGCCCCTACAAGTCGAATGTTGAAGTACAGGAGTTTGGCTATTTATGGCGTGCCCTTCAGCACTAACGTGGAGGCATCACAAACTTCTGATCTACCAGCCCAATTAGGGTGTTGGTGGTAGTACTTCAGGCGGTGACCCAGTAGGGTCAAAACTTGTTTCTGAAGTAAAGGACGACCGCTTCGCTGCAAAATGACCGACATGTTCCTCTTTTAGCCGCGTACGGGCATAAAATTTAACTGAGTCGATGTGTTCGAAGTGGCGTTCATCAAACCCGAATGACGCATTGTAAGGATAGTCTGTATATGGCGTACGGATGGCCATCACGTAGCCGACTGCTTTACCCGGGAATGAAAACAACCTGTTGCCGTCTTTGGCATACTGGATCGACTGAAAATGAAGCTCTTCCGGTGTTGTGTTGTACTGTGCGTAAACTCTGCACTCAAAGTTACCAGTACCGTCTTCACGGAAAGTTATTTTCGCCCCTCCACGCATTACCCATGGACCCCACTGCCAGTCATTTGGCAGCGTGAAAACTTTTTCACCGGCCGGTATTTCCTGGTTTTCGGTTATGTCGACCCTGCGAGTATCAGCTACTGACACTGGTGTGATATATGTCGTTGTGCAAGCCGCTAAGCCAGCGACTGTGGCACCGATTGCTATTGCGTTATTTAGTTTCATAATAATTTATCTGCCTGACTCAGCTTATTTTATTTCGGTGACTTGCTTGCCATCCTGCATCCGCCAGTACTCAGTGTATACTGGAGAGTGCTGCCTGGTGGCACAACTGCTTAAAACAGATAATGCAGCTATCGCCAACAATATGATGACTCCCTTGTTGCTAGTTACTTGTTTCATTAGATTTAGCTTATAATGGGGATTATTCTTTTGGCTAGGCAACATTACTTCTGTGACAAGAATGTAACGCAATGCCCGTGGATTACTCACTTGCTGCATTAATGTTTTCACATTAGAAAGTCAATTGTGGTGCAAAATATGAACGAGTCCGATAAGTTTCAAAACGATAAAACGCCCGGCAAGAAAATTCAGCCGAAACCGATCAAGCGGGTGCCCCGGTTGAATCCAAAGCTAAATCGACCACCTGAACGCTCGAAGCCGTTGGGCACAGATGAAAAACCAGCGGATCGTCAGGCGGAAGGGGTAAGCCAAGAGTCTGCCTATCAGGAACAAGAGTCAACGGTAGCTAATGAACACGCCAATAAACCAGTAAGGAATATCAATACCCAGAACGCTGCGGGAGGTGGGCCTATTACCGGGTTAACGCCGCGGGAAGAAAGAAAACCTTCCAGCACATCCTCTCAGTCAGGCATACGCTGGATTGCCCTGGGTGTGATAGTATTACTGGTTTTAGTTGCAGGTGCTTTTTTGGTCATACGTAGCAATCAACCGACAGAAAAACCGGACGCAGTTACTACAAATGCGGAACCGGATCAGGCTCCGGCTAAAAAAACCGAACAACTTGCTGTTGATGAGGTAGCCAGCGTTTTAGATACAACTATATCTTTGAATCAGGATGATACGACTGACAGTAGCGATGAGCCTGAGACAGGGTCTGCCGTAAGCGAACCAGATAAGGATGCACCACTAAATGTTCGGGTAGCATCATATAAAGAAAAGTATCAGAACTGGTTTACTGAATCTAGCAGCAATAACGCTACCAGAGATACCAGCACAACTTTTTCACAGTTTGTAGCATTTGTGCTGGAAGAAGAGGAATTAGACTCTACCGCTCTATTTACGGCGATTGAAGTGGGACTTGACAATATTCAGAGCGACTCCGATGAGGCCAGGTTAGCCTTGAGTAAACTGGATCAGCTATTTGAGGTCGTAAAAGAAAAACTGGATGGAACAAAAGAGGTTGCAGTGTATCATTACTTGCTAGGCCAAAGTAAAATTCTCAGCGGAACCATTAACCAGGCGATTATTGAACTAGAGCTGGCCATCAAGCTGGTTCCTAATTTTGAAGCAGCCTTAAGGACGCTATACAGTATGTATGCGCTTCGGGGAAATACAGAAAAGCAGTTGGAGGTTGGGACACAACTGCTCGCTGCGGCACCTCGCGATGTGACTGTTCTAAGGACTTTGGTGGAAGTTTTAGTAGCGGACTCACGCCCCCAGGAAGCGCTCAGTTTATTGGAAGACAACCCTAACCTGGTGGCGCTTCATCCTGCACTGGCAATTCAAAAAGCCCAATTGATGACGCAGACCGGTGTCGATGTAGTCGAGATTATTAATCAGTTTGACCAGACGATTGAGCAACACCCGCACGATATAAAAGCGCGCATTTTTTACCTTCTTCTATTGGATAAAGCGGAAAGGGTGGCGCAGCTTGAGCAGGTTTTGTCTGAGATAATTGCTGAACTTGATAACGATGTGTATGCAGACGATCCGGGTAAAAACCGTTATGCTTTGGTAGTTGCTTCCTTGAGCTGGAAACATGGTGATGAGGTAACATCGGAAAGATTGTACAAAAGAATTATTGATGAAGGCGGAGATTTAGCGGCAGCGGCAGCAAATGATCTTGCCTACAAGCTGGCGGAAAAAGGTGAGCGCCTCGAGGAGGCAGAAAGACTGGCGAAATTTGCTCGTGAAGAGTTTCCCCGGCAACTCTCATACATTGATACCCTGGCAGCTGTCTACCTTGCCATGGGCGATGCCAATAAGGCGGTGCAAACTTTTGAAGAGAATACCAACGTTGATACGATCAACCATCCGCTGGTAATCAAAACATTGATCAAAGCCTATGAACAAGCAGGGCTGACAGAGAGAGCAGAATTTTTCAGAAATGTTGAGGCAGCAATGGAGTGAGTGCCACTGGAATATCCTGGCAGTAGCAAATTTTAGACAGTGGGATTGTTAGCAGCTATCTTTTGTAGATTTTCTGAAACTTGCTGCAGCTGAGAAACCATTTGCGGAGCCCTTTCCAAGACCACCTTGCGCAGTTTTGCAACTGATTCCGGCTTTCTCTCTGCCAATTCCGCTAGGGCCATAATCACGCCCAATGAGTTATTGATATCGTGTTTGGCCTCCCTGAGTTGCGCAACAACCGTTTGCAGATTGAGGCATGTGTCGCCAGTTTGCATGATGAAAGTTTTCTATAATCGGCTTAGTCTGATGGTATTCCGAATGGAAGAATAAATTAATCCTATGCTGAATAGTATTAAAATCAAGGGGGCACGCCAGCATAATTTGCGTTCACTGAACCTCGAAATTCCTCGCGGGCAGTTGGTTGTAATTACCGGTCCGAGTGGATCGGGGAAATCTTCACTGGCATTTGACACACTATTTGCTGAAGGCCAGCGCAAATATGTGGAAAGTCTCTCAGTTTATGCCCGCCAATTTCTGGATCAGCTGGAGAAACCTGATGTCGACTTGATTGAAGGCCTGTCACCGGCAATCGCTATCGAGCAGCGGTCTACTACCAGCAGTCAGCGATCGACAGTGGCGACCAGCACCGAAATCTACGATTTTTTACGGCTTTTATATTCCTCCATTGGGCAACCGCATGACCCGACCACGGGTGCTGCCGTGCATAGAAGGACCAGTAGACAAATAGTGGATGACATCCTGGCGATCCCGGCAGGTGAGCGACTTATTATTTTGGCACCATTGGTGGAAGGGGAAAAAGGCCAGTTCCGAGATTTAATGGAAAAGCTTAAGCGTGACGGATTTGTGCGCGTAAGAGTGGATGGACAGATCGTCGAGCTGGAAGATGAAGCCGCTATTAAGCTTGATGCTCAAGCTGCACATATTATTGAAGTAGTGGTTGATCGTATTGTAGTCGCTGAGGGAGTACGTACGCGGCTTTCCGACTCTGTCGAGTTGGCGCTTAAATGGGGTCGCAACAGGCTTACCCTGCTGCGTCAAAGTGGACGCGATGAGCCTTGGAATGAATCCAGTCTTTCAACCGATTATGTTAATACCGAAACCGGATTTCGGCTGCCTGAACTCAGCCCGAAACATTTTTCTTTTAATAGTCATTTGGGGGCATGTGAAGAGTGTCACGGCATGGGGACATGCCTGGTGTGTGATCCAACGTTAGTGGTTCCGGATGAATCGCTTAGCCTGAAGGATGGGGCGGTACGACCGTGGTCTAAAACGAGCAAGCGCATGCAAGCCTATTACCAAGCTATTCAGTCGGGGCTATGCCGAGCTTATGGGGCAAGTGATGAGGTGCCATACGGAGAGTTGGATAATGGGTTCAGGCAGGCGTTGATGTTTGGCACAGGGGAGCGGGAAATCAAGATTCCCGGGAAGAACAATCGTTCGATTATCAAGGTCTTTGAGGGTGTTGTGCGGCAAATTGAGAACTTGCATCAGACAAGCAAAAGTGAGCTGTCCAAGCGAAGATTACGCGGCTACATGAACCGGCAGCCCTGCCCGAAGTGCGGTGGGTGCCGGTTACGGCCGGAGATACTAGCTGTCACCCTGTCTGCCGCAGGGGTTGGGCAACTGAACATTCATCAGTTTTGTGCTTTGTCTGTTAATGAAGCATTGCGCTTTATTGAGAATATCGATTTGTCAGCACAGCAGCAAAAGATAGTTGAAGATGTCTTGCGTGAAGTGCGTGAGAGGATTGCTTTTCTTGCGGACGTGGGTCTGGGCTATATCACACTCGGCCGTGAATCGGCTTCCTTATCAGGTGGTGAAGCACAAAGGATTCGACTGGCAACTCAACTAGGTGCCGGACTTGCTGGAGTATTGTATGTTTTGGATGAACCAAGTATCGGCCTGCACCAGCGCGACAATGCCAGGTTACTGGCTACTTTGCGGCGACTCCAAGAATTGGGGAATTCTGTAATTGTTGTCGAACACGATGAAGAGACGATCAAGGCAGCTGACTACATAATTGACATGGGTCCGGGAGCAGGGCCGCGCGGTGGGCGTATTGTTGCCAGTGGCGAGTCGTCAGAGATTATTAATTCACCTGATTCTTTAACCGGTAAGTTTCTTGCTGGTGACATTCGCATCGAAGTTCCAAAGGTACGGATGCCACCGCGGGCGCAATGTCCGGATCAAGCGGCAGACTTTGATCGGCTCCTTGACTGCGGTTGGCTGCTGGTCTGTGGGGCGTCCGCAAATAATCTAAAATCCCTCACAGTCGCTTTTCCGCTTGGGTGTTTTATTTGTGTCACTGGCATTTCCGGTAGTGGAAAGTCGACGCTGGTAGATGATATTTTGCGTAAAGTGCTAGCCAGGAAACTTCATGGGGCAAAAGGAAGGCCGGGTCAGCATAGTAGCTTCCACGGCATCGAGCAGGTCGATAAAGTAATTGTAATCGACCAGGCACCGATTGGCAGGACTCCCCGCTCCAACCCGGCTACCTATACCGGGTTGCTGGGGCCGGTACGGGAGTTGTTCGCACAACTTCCCCTGGCGCGAGTTCGCGGCTATGATGCCGGACGCTTTTCTTTCAATGTCTCCGGTGGTCGCTGCGAAGCGTGTAAGGGCGATGGAAAACTCAAAATTGAAATGCACTTTCTACCGGATGTCTACGTTGACTGCGAGGAATGCGGCGGATCCCGCTACAACCGGGAGACTCTGGAAGTTGCTTTCAAAGGAAATAACATTGCCGATGTATTGGCGATGACAGTAGACGAGGCGGCAGACTTTTTTCGCTCGCACTCGGGAGTTATTGAAAAGCTGCATTCTTTGCAGGATGTTGGGCTTGGGTATTTGACCTTGGGACAGCCGGCAAATTCATTGTCTGGCGGTGAAGCTCAGCGGATAAAGCTGGCGACGGAACTATCGCGCAAATCAACAGGTCGCACTGTGTATATTTTTGACGAGCCAACCACCGGCTTGCATTTTGTTGATGTGCAGCGTTTGCTTGAAGTCTTAATGAGGTTGCGCGATGCAGGAAATACTTTGGTAGTGATTGAACACAATCTGGATATGATCAAGTGTGCTGATTGGATTATCGATCTAGGTCCTGAAGGTGGAGATGACGGGGGTGAGGTGGTGGCCGTAGGCACGCCCGAGGACGTGGCATCGGCTACCGGAAGTTATACCGGGCAATATTTGCAAAAAATGCTAGCAATCCTTTGCTTTATGTTTGGCGTCTTGTTTTGGCCTGCGGCGGAGGCACAGGAACCTCAGGGCACTGCAGCAGCGCAAAATTTGCCGCAGTTGGAACGTGCGCAGTCGGCGATGGCAGCCGGTATGCCGGCATTAGCTGTGCAGCTATTTGAGGATATACCCGATACTGACAATGAAGATGTTCGGGTTGCCAAAGCAATTGCATTGATCATGGATGAGCAGCCGCAACAATCACTAGTGGAGCTGCAATCGCTCACTGGTTCTCCGCTTGCTTACTTTTGCCGTGGTCTTGCACATAGTATGTTGGATGAGTGGCAGGATGCTGAAGCCAATTACCAAAAGGCAGTCGACAATGGCTTTGCTAAAGCCAACCTGGCAACTCTAGGCTTGGCCGAGGCACAATTAAGGCAAAATAAATTTCGGCAAGCACTGGCAACGCTGGAGCCGGTGACAGAAAAAGATAGCGACCAGAGCTTACCGGGCAAATTGTTGGCGGCAGAAGCCATGCTGAGGCTGGGCAAAATTGATCAAGCACTGGAGCTTGTGTCAGGCGAGCCGACCAATAACAGGGTGCTGGAAAGCAGGCGCGAGTACTTGAAGGGTTTGATATACATCGATAGCGAACGCTATGCGCAAGCAATTGCATCGCTATTGCCATTGTATGAGTCTGGTACGCATACGACCAGGGAAGTGCATGCTGGGGCTGGTTTAGCGGCTGCCGAAGCCATGCTGAAGCAGGATAACCGGGATCAGGCCGAGTCTTTGCTGGGAAACTACATTGATGCCCATCCGGACTCCCCTTACTTGCAAAGCTACTTCCATAAACTACAGCAAATGTACCTTGGCTCGGAGAATCTTTCTACCAGGCAGCTGCGTGTTTGGGTGCTGGATGAAGAAAATGTGCTGCGCTCGCTGTTCAGCTCGCATTTGCTGGCGAAGGTACTGATACAAGAGAATGATTTTGAGCAGGCGAGCCAATTTTTACAGGTTGCGATTGAGCAGGAAATTGACCCGCTGTTGCGGCTTGATGCAATAATAAGTGCCGCCGAGATTCGTGCGCAAAGCGATGCCGATGAGGCTGTTGAGTTTTTACGCCAACAAGCAGTTAAAATAGAGAATGTCGCGCATCAGCAACGCCTCAACTACGTCATTGCAACCATCCTTCAAGAAGCCGGCAGTTACGAGCAAGCAGCTGGTATTTTTGGTGAAATAGCTGAGAGTACTCCGGAACTTGCAGAGTTGGCTGAATTCAGTCGCGCGCAGTGCCTGTTGGGATTATCGCAGTACGGCAAGTTTCTTGATTTATATAAGTCGTTTAGTGCGCGATTTCCTAATAGTGAACTGCGTAGCGATTTACTGCTGGAAGAAGGGCTAATGCAAGCCAGGCAAGGAGAATCGGCCGCGCGGCAGACCTTGGAGCTTTTCTTGCGCGATTTTAGTGAGCACCCACGTACAGCGGTAGCTATGATCGCCCTGGTCGAGTTGGCGCTGGCGGAAATGCCCCCAGATATCGACGCGGCACGAATACTGTTGGCATCTTTGAAAGAGCGCAATTTAGATACCCGTCTGAGTGTACGTCGTGACTACCTTGGAATTCAATTATCGCAACTGGATCCACTATCATCGGCTGAGATCCGCAAAGCCAATATAATCCTATTTCTGGAAAACTATCCTGCTGAGAAGTTGGCGCAGCAAGCGCGCATGGCCTTGGCGGAGCTACACTTTGCGGATGGTGATTTTGCTGCAGCTCAGTCCCAATTTGAGATTTTGGCTGCTACCAGCAAGAATGATATTGATATTCAGTTGGCCAATTATTTGGCTGCTGATTCCGCATTACGGACCTTGAATCCGGTAGCGATCGAGCAAGCGGTTGACCTTTATGAAGCGGCGGCCCGCTTGGAGGGTCCGCTACAGGCAAGCGCACGGATCGGACAGGCACGAATCAAGTTTCGCCAGGGCAGCTATGAAGAAGCTTTAGTGATTTATGATGATTTATTGGATGAGGAGCTGGATCTGATGACTCAAGCAGAAATTATCATTGGGAAAGCTGAAACTCTCGCAGCTGCTACTGAGGGCTCGCAGGATAACCTCAAAGATGCTGCAAGCATCTTGAGTAAGCTAGGTGGTGACGAATCCTTGCCGTCTGCAATTCGCAATCAAGCGCACTGGAAGGCAGGACAAATTTATGAAGAATTAGGTCGCTCTGACCTGGCTATCGGTGAATATTACGAAGCGTTTGCCGAAAACCCGGCTAATTCCAGCGAGCCAGACTATTTATGGTTCTATAAGGCGGCATTTGATGCGGCAAGGTTGCTTGAGAGTCAGGAAAAATGGCCGTCTGCTGCAGGGATTTATAGAACACTGGCGAATGCTGATGGGCCGCGCGCGGAAGAAGCAAAAAAACGCCTGGACCGCTTGCGGCTGGAACATTTTCTTTGGCAAGACTGATCTCCTGTACGTAGAGTTTAGTCAATCAAGCAATAGGTTTTTTTTATGAGCGAGCATATCAAATTATACATTCCGGGGCCTGTAGAAGTTTCTGAGAAAACTGCGCAAGCTATGACACGACCAATGATTGGTCATCGAAGTAAAGAGTTTCAAGCACTTTACGGAGGTATCCAGGAGCGGTTGCAGCAACTGTTTTTCACCAGCCAACCTGTCTTTCTTTCTACATCTTCCGCCTGGGGAATCATGGAAGGAGCCGTACGCAATCTCGTCGGTAATGGAAAAGTGCTTAATTGTATGTGCGGTGCCTTTTCGGACAAGTGGTACGATGTCAGCAAGCGCTGCGGCAAACAAGCGGTGCCGCTTCAGGTAGAGTGGGGTGAGCCGATCATGCCGGAATCGCTCAAAGAAAGGCTTTCCGAGGGCGGTTACGATGCGGTGACTCTGGTGCACAATGAGACATCGACGGGGATGATGAATCCACTGGCTGAACTGTGTACAGTAGTGCGCGAGTTTCCGGAGGTTTCATTGATCGTCGATACCGTCTCCTCATTTTCAGTGGTACCGATCAACTTTGATGAGCTTGGAATCGACTTGCTCCTAACCGGTAGCCAGAAAGCATTGGCCCTGCCGCCCGGGTTGGCATTGTTTACGGCCTCCGCACGCGCTTTCGAGAGAGCAGCAGGCCAACAAGATCGCGGGTACTATTTTGATTTGCTGGAGTTTCGTAAAAATCAGGGAAAAGACATGACGCCGAGTACCCCGGCCATCCCGCACATCTACGCGTTGGAGTCGAAGCTCGAAGATATTTTTGCAGAGGGAATTGAACAGCGTTATGCCCGCCATGCCAAGCTGAATGCCATGGTACACGATTGGGTACGCAGCAACGGCTTCGAATTTTTTGCCGCTGATGGATTCAGGTCCAAATCGTTGACCTGCGTCAAAAACAACAAAGGCATTGAGGTAGCTGAACTCGTCAAGACGATGCGGGCCGATCACCGGATCGCGATAGATGGTGGTTATGGCAAAATTAAAGGTGAAACATTCCGTATTTCCAACATGGGTGATGAAACGGAAGACAGTATAAGCAAAGTTTTGGCTGCGCTTGATGATAGCCTCGCCAAGTTGCGTTAGTATCGCTGGTACTAATCCAGCAGTAATTAATTATTTTGAGTATTACCACTAGACAACTAAACCATAGAGTGTCTCTTTAGCGCATGAGCAATATCCCGATTCCACGCTTATTATTGCTAGTCCTGGCCAGCGCTTCGCTTTTAATTGCAGGTAGTTCCTGCTCGCAGCAAACATCACAACCTGAGGAGTTGCCACAGGAAACTATTAAATCCAGCAGGACACCTTCTCTGGATCAACCTGATACAACAACTAATGAGATGAGATCGATGGACGTGCCCACTGCGGATGCCGCGCAGCCGGAATGGACTGCAGCCGCTGATTGGCGACAACTTCCTGCAGACGGCATCAGGCGGGCGACATGGAGCATCCCCGGACCGGATGGCTCGAACGCCGAGCTTTCGGTCACTGTTTTTCCCGGAGACGTAGGTGGCTTACCGGCAAATATAGCACGCTGGCAGCGCCAGCTTGGTTTGCCACAGGAGGCCACTGGTGGGATGGGTGTAACCGAACAACTTTCTGGCAGCCAACTACCTATCACAGTAGTCGTCCTCGATGGAGAAAACGGACAAAGTATGCGCGTTGGTGTGTTGCCCGACCAGGGGCGCACCTGGTTTTTTAAAATGATGGGGGACTCCTCTGCCGTTCAATCCCAGGATACTGCCTTTCGCGAATTCCTGCGGTCAGTGCGGTTGTAGGTGCAGCAAGCTGCGCGAGTTATTTAGTAACTGCGACCACTCGCTCAATCTGGCTTATTCACGCTATCGTTAGTTTCGCGTAAGTACTCGAAAGTCCAGGCGATGACTTTTTTGCCTTCTGCATGGTGGGCGCTTGCCTTGGCGGTGTACTTTTTTTCGCGCAGCGACTCCGGGATCTTAGCGGTAGCAATTGATTGCCCGGCATCCCAAGCGACAGGTAATTGGCCAAACCCTGATAGACTCATGGACAGAGAAGTTGGGTCAATATCGTTCAATTCGCTAAAATCGACCTGAAGTGTCGGGCGTTGGTCGTTTATTACCCCTCCATTTTCCGGCAGGACAGGTAGCTTGGGGGCAGGAGATGAAGTTCCTCCATTGGCCGGTGGCTCGGCAGCCTGTGCATATGCATCCATGCCCGCACTGTAGTTTTGAAAACGGATTGCATTCTCAAAAATTTCAGGCATGCCGGATTGAATGACGAAGCGCCCGATCGCATCAGACGGAGTTTCAAAATCTGAGGTTTGTCCGTTGACGGTAAATAAAGCCTCATAACCGAGTTCTTTGCCTACGCGGCGTGCTTCTTCGCCATACTGACCGTATGGATATGCAAGGGTGTTAACGGTGACGCCAAGTTGCTCTTCGAGCAGTTTTTTGGACTGACCCATTTCCAGGCGCAGGAATTCATCAAACTCCTCATCGCTGCGACCCTTGCGTTTAGAAAGAGAGGCATGGGATAGCGAATGGCTGCCGATGGTGCCTCCGCTCTCGACGATCTGCTGCAATTCCGACCATGTAATCGAGCGTCCACCTGCTTCAATGTAATCCAGGTAAACGAAAGCGGTGAAGGGATATTCAAACTCCTGAAGAATCGGGTTTGCGATTTCGTAAGTACAATCGTAGCCATCATCGATGGTAATTACCACCGCTCGCGGTGGGATATTTATTTCGCCGTTGCGCCAAGCCAGGAATTCCTGCATAGAAATCACCGGGATATTCTCGTCCTTGAGTCGTTGCAGTTGAGCACGAAACTCGCTCGGGCTAATTGCGAGCGGATCCCGCGGTCGATCCTCAAATCGATGATAGCCGAGGATGCTGACCTGCGATGAAGTATCATGCTCAAAGGCGGGTTCTTCAGGTTCAGGAGTTGGCGTAGCAAGCACCACCGGCGGCGGTGTTGATGGTTCTTGTGGGGCCGGTGGTTGCTCAACCGGTGCGCGCGAGCATGAAACCGATAAGAGAGTTAGCAAAAGCAGTGTTGCTAATTGGTAGCCGATACTCTTGAGCATAGTAAATAATTATACTGTAGGATTATTTTGCAATGTTGATTTAATCGATTCCCAGTTGATGAAAAGTAGAGTCGATATGGCTGAAGTGGCGGTCCAGCGAGCACAGAGACTCGATTTCAGCACGATCGAGATTGGCTGTAATCTCGGGCTCGTCGAGCAGGTTTTCCTGTAATGGTTTATCGCCCTGCCAGGTTTTCATTGCGGCGCGCTGTACAGCCTCATAGGCTTGCTGCCGTGCCATTCCCGACTCAGTAAGCTTTAGCAGTACCGACTGGCTAAAATACAAGCCCTTGGTAATCTGCAAGTTACGCAGCATATTCTCAGGATAAACTATCAGGCCGTCGACCAGTTTGGCGGTCTTGGCCAGCATGTAATCAAGCAGCGTACATGAATCCGGCAGGATGATTCGTTCGACACTGCTGTGGCTGATATCCCGCTCATGCCAGAGTGCGACATTCTCGAGGGCAGCCAGCGCGTTGCCGCGCAACACGCGTGCCAGACCGCTAAGGCGTTCCCCGGTTATCGGATTGCGTTTATGCGGCATCGCCGAACTGCCTTTCTGCCCGGCGCTGAAGAACTCCTCGACTTCGAGCACCTCAGTACGCTGCAAGTGTCGGAATTCGGTAGCCCAGCGGTCGATGCTGCTGGCAAGCAATGCCAGGGTGGTGGAAAACTCGGCATGCCGGTCACGTTGCAAAACCTGGGTTGATAGCGCAGCGGGTTCGAGGCCGAGTCGCTTACAGACCATTTCCTCCACCTTCGGGTCGAGGTGTGCATGGGTGCCAACAGCGCCACTTAGCTTACCAACCGCGATGCGTGGACGTACCTGTTCCAACCGCTCCCTGGCCCGGCGGAATTCGTCATACATCAGTGCCATTTTCAAGCCGAATGTGATTGGTTCGGCGTGAATTCCGTGACTGCGGCCGATCATCGGAACCATCTTATATTCACGTGCTTTGGTGGCAGCCGACTTGATAACCGTATCGACCCCCTCCATCAGCATATCTGTTGCTTCAGTCATCTGGACTGCCAGCGTCGTATCCAGTATATCCGACGACGTAAGGCCCTGGTGGACCCAGCGTGCTGCTGGACCAACGTAACTGGCTACATTCTCCAAGAAAGCAATTACGTCATGATTGGTGCGCTTTTCGATCTCATCGATTTCCTTGATATCGAACTTGCCCTTGGCGCGGATGGCCTTGGCATCTTCGTCAGGTATCTGACCAAGCTCGGCCATGGCCTCACAGGCCAGCGTTTCAATTTCCAGCCAAATTTCAAATTTTCTTTGTGGTGCCCAAATGGCGGCCATCGCGGGTCGGGAATATCGATTAATCACGTAGTCTAAAATACCTGTTGCTGGTATTTGGAAAAGAAAATTTCAGCGGCAGCGGTAGTACGGCAAAATTAATTCATGCCGGGCAAATTGATGCTAGGCTGTTTTCATGCCTGAGCTGCCCGAAGTAGAGACGACGTTACGTGGGATTCAGCCGCATTTGGTGAAGCGCAAGATTTGCAGGATCCAGGTGCGGGATGGGCGGCTGCGGCTGCCGGTGAACCATCAGCTTGAGATGGCAGTAGGTGCTCAAGTCGTGAAGCTCAGGCGCCGTGCCAAATATCTGATTTTTGACCTTAAGCCTGCAGGTCATTTATTAGTGCATTTGGGCATGTCGGGCAGCTTACGGATTACCAACGCCAATACTGCTCCGCGCAAGCATGATCACATTATCCTGCAACTCGACAACGAGTTAGAGCTGCGCTTCCATGACCCTCGCAGGTTTGGTATATTCCTGTATCTTGGCAGCTCCGAATTGCAGCAACATCTGCTGCTTAAGCGGCTGGGCCCCGAACCATTGAGCCCGGATTTTTCTGCTGAGCATTTGTATCAGGCCTGCCGCAACCGTAAAGCACCGATCAAGCAAGTGATCATGGATGCTAAGGTGGTAGTGGGTGTAGGCAATATCTATGCTTCAGAAGCTCTCTTTGCCGCCGGTGTACGGCCAGGCCGTCAAGCGCGGCGGCTCACGCGTAAACAGGCTGGACTGCTGACTGCAGCTATTCGTGATGTACTCAACCAATCGATAGCCCAGGGCGGCACCACGTTGCGCGATTTTGTTGGTGGTACTGGTGAGCCGGGATACTTTCGGCAGCAACTCGCTGTCTATGAGCGCGCCGGGCAGCCATGTCGCCACTGTCAATCAATCATTCGTCGTCGGGTCATCGGTCAACGCTCAACCTACTGGTGTTCTCATTGCCAGCAATAGTGCCAGCAACACTCTATTTGACAGCTTGCCAAGACCTCCTTACGCTCCCCCTCTTATGTCAAAGCCGGAGGAACCATATAAAATCTTTGTTGCCGATGATGTTTCCATCAAAGGGGTAGAAATGCTAGCTGCCACTGACGGCATCGAAGTGACGTTCGAGACTGGATTATCTGAAGAAGAACTTTGCGACAGAATCGGCGAGTATTCGGCGCTGATCGTGCGCAGTAAAACAAAAGTGACAGCGCGTGTGCTTGAAGCTGCACCAAAATTACGGGCAATCGGACGCGCCGGTGTCGGGGTCGATAATGTGGATACTGAAGCGGCCACCAAGCGCGGTATCATCGTGATGAATACCCCCGGTGGGAACACCATTTCGACCGCAGAACATGCTTTTTCATTGATGCTATCCACTGCACGAAAGATTCCTCAAGCGCACGGCAGCATGGTGGCCGGACGCTGGGACCGTAAAAAATTTCAAGGTGTCGAGGTCTACAATAAAACCCTAGCCATACTGGGCATGGGCAGGATAGGCACCGAGTTTGCGCGCCGTGCTATAGCTTTTGGTATGCGGGTGTTAGCATACGACCCTTACCTGTCAGCCAGCCGGGCGCACGCATTACAAGTCGAGCTACTTGATGAACTTGATGAAGCAGTTGCTCAGGCGGACTTTATTACCATGCATATGCCATTAACGGATGAGACCAAGCATATGTTGGATGAAAGGCGTTTGGGATTAGCCAAGCCCGGCGTGCGGATAATCAATTGTGCGCGTGGTGGGCTGATCGATGAGGATG
>CAYUDZ010000002.1:24473-39337 GCA_964443575.1 uncultured Chthoniobacteraceae bacterium
GCCGGTGCTGCTCTCGACGTGTATGAGGAGGAACCTCCGGCTGCAGATGCGGCCATTCGGCAGGTTGAGAACCTGGTAATGACGCCGCACCTTGGTGCATCTACAGCCGAAGCACAGGAAAGCGTAGGAATTGAAATCGCCGATGCAATCAAGGATGCCTTGCTGCATGGAACTATTCGCAATGCGGTTAATGCCCCAAGCCTGGATGCGAAAACGCTGAAAGAAGTTGGGCATTACATTGAACTGGGTGAGAATATTGGTCGCTTTTTATCACAGATAGCTCCCAAGCGCTGTGACCGTCTGCAGCTTTCTTTCAGCGGCAGGCTGGCTGATGTCAACACCACACCGGTTTCACGGGCTGTTCTCAAAGGCTACTTTGAGCAGGCAGGCGGAAGCGGGGTCAATGTGGTGAACGCCTTATCCTATGCAGATACGCTGGGAGTCAAAGTGACTGAAACCCGTGATACCAAGTCGGCCGAGTTTGCGGAATTGGTAGAAGTCAGTGTTTCCTGTGGTGAGGAATCCGCCTCAGTTGCGGGGACGTTCTTTGGTAGTAAACCACGAATTGTAAAAATTAATGAAAGGCATATCGAAGCACGTCCACATGGTGTTTTATTCCTGTTGGAAAACAAAGACCGCCCAGGTATCGTAGGGCATATCGGGACAATTTTCGGAAAAAATGATGTTAACATAGCAGCTATGTCGCTGAGTAGAGCAGAACCAGGAGGGTGCGCTTTAACCGTTTTAAATCTGGATTCTGTACCGGAGCAGTCGTTACTCGAGGAATTAGCGGCCGACCCGGACATATTCTGGTGGCGTATAGTCAATCTGATATAGTGAAAATATCCGCAACTTTCCGACAAGAAACCGTTCATTAACCACGAAATAATTAACCAGGTGAAAAAGGTTGACTCAGCCTGCACACTTAACCGAATCTAATACATTAATTTATGAAAATACTATTGCTAGGAGCTGGAGGTTTTATTGGAGTTAATCTGACCGAGCGACTGCTCAGGGATAAGGCTCATGACGTCATAGCGCTCGATATTGAAGAAGAAAAGATCAGCGAAATACTCTCGCAAACCCCTGATCTCGACTATCGTCACCTTGACATCAGCAAAGACGAACAAGAGGTGGACACACTGGTTGCAGATGCAGATATCGTTGTTGACTTGGTTGCCTTTGCCAACCCTTCACTATACGTGGAAGATCCGGTGGGTGTTTTCGATCTCAATTTCACCCAAAACATGAAGGTGGTAAACCAGTGTATTAAACATAAAAAACACTTGGTCCAATTTTCTACCTGTGAGGTCTACGGCATTACTGCAGCCAAAGCCATGGGGTTGGATCCTAGCGAGCACCCGATTCCGTTCAGCGAAGATGAAACGCCACTCATCATGGGTCCGGTTAAAAATCAGCGCTGGATCTATGCCTGTGCCAAACAGTTGCTGGAGCGCGTGCTCCATGGTCATGGTATCCGCGGCGACCTTACCTGGACCGTGATCCGTCCATTTAATTTCATTGGTCCGCGTATCGATTACCTGCCCAGCGAAGCCGGTGGGGGCAACCCGAGGGTATTTTCGCACTTCCTGAACGGATTGCTCTACGGCACGCCGATTAAACTGGTTGACGGCGGTAAAAATTACCGTGCTTACACCTACATCGACGATGCAGTCGACGCCATGGTGCGGATAATGGAAGCCAAGGATGGTGCAGCTAAAAACCAGATTTTCAATATTGGTACTCCTGAAAATGAGGTGACCATCAAGGAATTTGCTGAGCTGATGATAGAAATCTTCAATGAGCATTTCCGCGAAGAAGGGGATCCCGAGCCGGAAGTGATATCTGTACCCGGTGAGGAGTTTTATGGTCCGGGTTATGAAGATTGCGACCGTCGCATCCCGGTTGTGGATAAGGCTCGCGCGCTTGGCTGGAAGAGCGAGAACGATATCCGCCAGACCATCCATCTGACTATGAAATACTTCGTCGACAAGTATCGTGCCAAGCAGTCAGCGACGGCCAGCGCATGAACGAATCGACATTCAAGGTGGCGGTGCTGGCAGGTGACGGCATCGGTCCGGAGGTGATGAGTGAAGCCCTCATTGTACTGGACAAAGTCGCACAACGATCCGGGGCCACCTTTGATATCTCTGAACAGCTGGTAGGAGGTGCTGCCATCGATGCTACCGGCTCGGCGTTGCCTTTACCGACGTTAAATACCTGTGAGGAGGCAGATGCTATCCTGTTCGGCTCGGTTGGGGGACCCAAATGGGAGTCATTGCCGCCAGCTGAGCAACCCGAGCGTGGAGCGCTGCTACCATTACGCAAGCATTTTGGATTATTTGCCAACTTAAGGCCGGGGATTTGTTTTGCTGAGTTGACCCATGCCTCACCGGTGAAGGATTCGCTGATTGCCGGTGGGTTTGATGTTTTGTGTGTTCGCGAACTGACCGGCGGCGTCTATTTTGGTGAGCCGAAGTACCAGCGCGAAGAAGATGGGGATCTGATTGTAGTCGATACGATGGTTTACCGGCGCTCTGAAATTGAACGGATTGCGCGGATAGCATTTCAAGCTGCTGCAGGCCGGAGTGGCCGGCTGACTTCAATAGATAAAGCAAATGTACTGGAGAATGGGGTCGTCTGGCGCAAAGTTGTCACTGAGATTGCTGCTGACTACCCGGATGTGCAACTAGACCACCTCTACGTAGATAATGCGGCAATGCAACTTATCAAGCGACCGAGGGAATTTGATGTCATATTGGCTGAAAACCTTTTCGGAGATATTCTCAGCGATGAAATGGCAATGATTGCCGGCTCTCTGGGAATGCTTCCCAGTGCCAGTCTTGGCTCGACCACTGGTGAGGGTTTACATTTTGGGATGTATGAACCGAGCGGCGGCAGTGCCCCTGATATCGCAGGTCAGGGTGTTGCTAATCCGATTGCCCAAATTCTTTCTGTTGCGATGATGCTGCGCTTTTCTTTTGGTATGGCAGAGAGTGCTGATTCGATTGAGCATGCTGTGCGGCAAGTAATTGCTGATGGTTTGCGCACTGCAGATATAATGAGTGAGGGGATGACCAAGGTCAGTACCACCGAGATGGGTGCTGCTATTGTTGAGCGGCTCAACTGAGTTGGGGTCAATCCCGGTGATAAGGAGAGTTCGCCCGAATCGCACAAGCACGATAGAGCTGTTCCACGGCAACAACCAATGCCAACTCATGCGGTAATGTTAACTTGCCGAATGACCATACCTGATCGACCTGGCACAGAAGTTCCTGCTGGTGGCCGTCAGCGCTACCGATCAGGAATGCCACCGAGCGCTGTCCCTCTTGTTCAAGTCCAGCCAGGGCTTGCGCCCATTCGGTCGAGGATAGCAGCTTGCCGGTACGATCCAGAGCAATGCGGTAACTTTTCGAGGATGCACAAAGCAAGGCAGTCGAGTCAGGCTTATTGGCTCGTGGAATAACGGGAAGCACTTGGGTGCCGGGTTTGGGGTTAAGTCGTTGGAGGTATTCCTCAGCCGCAGCAATTGCCCAAGGTTTACGTAGTTTACCGATTGTACAAAATAGATACTTCAAGTGATGGGTTCAATCTTTCCAGTCGGCTTATTAACCAGATCTAGCACGTTACGTACTTTACGGGCCAAATCCATCGGGGTGAATGGCTTTTGCAGGAAAAACTCCTTTTTACCACCGATCTCGAGCTGGCTCATCGGGCTATCGATATACCCTGAGGTAAACAAGATCGACACCATAGGGTATTTCCTGCGCAACTGCTCAGCCATCTCACGTCCGCCCATTTTTGGCATCACCATATCGGTAATAATTAGGTCAAAGTCAAGGGTCGGTTTACTCTCGATGATACTGATCGCCTGTAGCCCGTCAGCAGCTTCGGTTACACTGTAACCAAGAGATTTAAGGATGCTGGTAGTCAATGGGCGCACAGCATCATCATCCTCGACGACAAGTATATGCTCAAGCCCCCCCAGCTTGCTGGTAGAAGCGCGTGTCTGTTCGTCTCCCAGGCGAGGGCGGTCCATAGCTGGGAGTAAAATACTAAACGTCGATCCTTTGCCGGGCGCTGATTGAACTTGTATCAGACCGCTATTCTGTTTGATTATGCCATAGCAAGTAGCTAAGCCAAGCCCCGTGCCTTTGCCTTTTTCCTTAGTCGTAAAAAATGGCTCGAACAAGTGCTCTTGCACATCGCGACTCATACCGCAGCCAGTATCTGAAATGCTTAAAACCGTGTAGTCACCGGAACTTAGGCCACTGACAGCATTGACGGCTGTATCGCGAATACTGAGCATGCTGGTGCGCAATGCAAGGACACCCGAGCCGCTCATGGCATCGCGGGCATTAATGGCCATGTTCATGATTACCTGTTCGATTTGGCTTGGCTCACATTTGACCGGATAGAGATCCTTGGCCAATTCGGTGCGGATTTCAATGTCTTCACCAATCAACCTGGCAAGCATGTTTTGCATCCCGGAAATAATGTCATTAAGGTCGATGACTTTAGGCTGTAGGGACTGTTGGCGACTAAAGGCCAGCAACTGCTTGGTCAGGTTTGAGGCTCGCTCTGCAGCACGCTGAACCTCAATAGCATTGTCCCGTAACCCTGTGTTCTCCGGTAATTCCTCAATGATCTGGTCATTGTAACCTATAATTGCGGTCAGCAGGTTGTTAAAATCATGGGCTACTCCACCCGCTAAGCGACCCACAGCATCCATTTTTTGGGACTGGCGAAATTGGACTTCCAGTGTGCGTAGCGCCGACACATCGGTCACTACTGTCACAAAGTGCGTTACGGCATTATTTTCATCTTTGATCGGTGAAATACTCAACGACGACTGAAAGTAAGTGGCATCTTTACGATACAATTGGATATCCACGACAGCCGAGTGTTTTTCAAACATCGCTTCCTCAATTTCTGCCTGCTCTGCTTCTTCAGTGACAGCGCCAAACAGCGTTTTGAGAGTTTTACCCATCAATTCTTCTGAGCTGTAACCGGTAATTTTATGAAAGGCCGGATTGGCATAAATGATGGGGTGATCTGCTTCTGGCTTGTGGATCTGGATGATGATACCCTGGGTGATCGACTCCATAGCCTTTTCACGTAATTTTAGTGTTTGCTCGGCATTGCGTCTTTCGGTGACATCAAGGAACATTGCAACGACCGTGCCATGCGAGGTGTTGAATGCAGTAATTTCGTAAACACTAATGGCATCATTATTGATATAAGTTACCTGGTTCGTGTCCCAAGGCTTACCGCTACGAGCTACTTCGAGGTAGCGCTCAGGAACTTCAGTATCTGCCATATCGGGTAGTGCTTTATCGATAGGCAACCCCATGCGTTCGGCATGCGCCATTCCAAGTATTCTATCAGCTGCCGAGTTAGCCCCGATGAGAATCAGCTCATCAGTTTCTTGCTGTAATTGAAAAATATGAATACCCATTGGCGATGATTCAATAATGCTGCGAAACTTGCTTTCCGACTCACGCAATGCTTCTTCTGCATGTTCGCGTGCAGTGATGTCATGGGTGACACTTTCTACTCCGATCACCTGGCCCTCGCGGTTGATAAGAGGGGTATTAAACCATTCGCAAATTATTTCGCGTCCATCCTTGGTCATATTGACATTGACCGAATAGGTGCCACCTTGAGCTACAATGAGTTGGCTCCAGAGTTCGTGAACATCTGCTTTGGCCGATTCGGGCAGAATGGCATCTCCGGTCTGCCCCACTATTTCCTTGGCAGAATAACCAAATATCTTTTCTGCGGCAGGATTCCAGTCAACGATGCGAAAGTCAGGAGTCCACTCAATTACACCGAGCGCCGTCTGGTGCTTGTGCAGGGTCAGTTTTTGCTCCATGTCACGCAGGGTTTCACGAGTTTTGATTTGCTCGGTGACATCCTCTGCTATCAGCAACCCGTAAGTCTCCCCCGCGTAATAGATGTTCTGCAAGGTACAGTTGCATAAGACCATCTCATCGTCGGCCGCCACCAGCGATAATTCAATGTGCCTGGCTTCGTCTTCAGCTAGCTCGAGCAGTGAATCAGTAATAGGGTTTTCCTCAGTATGCCCTAGTAGATCCAGGATTGAGAGTTGCTGTACTTGAGAATTCTCATAGCCGAGGCGTTCGACGGCAGACTTATTTGCCTCGATCACTAAGCCCTCATTCAGGCGATAAACCAGCATGAGTTGCGGGTTGGTTTCGAACAATGACCGGTATCGGGAAGCTGAGTCTTTAAGGCTTACGAGTGAATCTTCTCGTTCACTGGAAACCGAGGCCAGTAATAACCCGGTCACAGCAACAATTGAAAGGAATGCCTGCAAGAAGAGGACCTGCGATTGCGGCGAGTAAGGCCAGGCAAACACAGCCCAGTTATTAATGGTGCCGGCAATGGCAATAGCAGAAATCACTAAAGTGGTTATGGCCGCCCCAAAGTGCTTAAAGCGTAAAGCTGCCCAAATAATGAAAGGAAAAATTATGAATGGGAAGCTGGCTACATGAGGTGTTCCGAACCAGAAGAACGAGGCCAATGTAGCGATCACCAGCCCTGCGGCCAAAGTTAGTGCCTCGAAAACGGTTTGCCACGACCGCTGGAAATTTAACGATTTGTTCCAGGTCAGCAGCAATGGGGTAATTACCAGCAAGCCAAGTACTTTTGCCAACCACTGAATTTCCAGGTACTCCAAAAAAGCCAGCCTGCTTACTTCAATCTTTGATGAGATGACCAAGCCGGCTGCAAAGATCATAACGGTTATAAGCGATGAGCCAAAAACGCCCAAAGCAATGAAATTTAATGCTTCCTGGATTCGCCGGAAGGAATTCTTAAAGCCCAGCCAGACTAAAAAATAGTAGCCGCTAAAAGTACCGGCCAGATGGGCTAAGACGTGAATCACAGAAAAGCCAAATGGCTCACCTACAGTCAGGAAGCTGGCTAATAACCCGATCACCAGCCCCGGCCACATTCTGATCCCGTACAAAAGAAAAAATGCCAATGCGATACCGCATGATAACCAGACTATGGGTGGCAGCTCGTTTTGCAGGGACAAAGGTTGCCCGGCTAACGTCGCACCAAATACACTAGCAGCGAGTAGCAGGTTGCGAAATAGCAACTGCATTGTCGTCTGGCGTTGTGTACGATCTTCCGCGGACATCCCACTAAGCTTAGATTGGAGGCCTAACCTGAATCCACCACAAAGTTAGCCTGGACATGGTAGCCACCAGCCAAAACAAACTGCCTAAATCGGCGGCGTTACCTTTTCACTCTGGCTTTACGCAGCCTGATTGCAGCGGAGTGACCGTGTGCATCTAAGCCTTCCATCTCGGCAAAAGTTTCAATGGTTTGCAAGGATTGCCTTAAGGAGGTACGGCTAAGTTCTACGATACTGGTACGCCTTTGGAACATGTCGGCAGTCAGGCCCGGGAATGACTTGGCGGCACCACCAGTAGGTAATTCGTGACT
Source organism: uncultured Chthoniobacteraceae bacterium (assembly GCA_964443575.1). Classification (GTDB taxonomy): domain Bacteria; phylum Verrucomicrobiota; class Verrucomicrobiia; order Chthoniobacterales; family CAKUMP01; genus CAYUDZ01. The sequence continues at coordinate 31,950 of CAYUDZ010000002.1, forward strand.
TGGTCCTACCATAAAGTCTCCTGCCGCAACCGGTGATACATGCCCGAGGAATATTGCTCCCGCTGCAGTAATTTTTGCGGCAAGCGCATCGGGCTTACTGACTGCCAACGACAAGTGCTCGGGAGCATAGCTATTGGCAATTTCCACAGCCTGAGTAATCGAGGCGACCTGCACCAAGGTGGTGCCGTGATCGAGGACCGGTTGCAAGTGCTCTGCGCGTGAGAGTGACTCTACTTGAGCTTGTATTTCCCTAACCACTTTATCGAGTACCTTGCCCGATGTAGTTACCAGGACTGCCGAGCTGCCAGCACCATGCTCGGCCTGGGCCAGTAAGTCTGCGGCGATCCATGCCGGGTCAGCCGTGGTGTCTGCGATTATCAGGATTTCACTTGGACCAGGCAATAGATCAACAGCCACCTCGCCGAAGACTTGCCGTTTGGCTTCGACAACGTAGGCGTTACCCGGACCAAAAATTTTACTAACAGGAGGAATGGTTTCGGTACCATAGGCCAGCGCGCCGATTGCCTGAGCGCCGCCTGTCGCATAAACTTCAGTTGCTCCAGCCAAATGCAATGCTGCCAGGAGTGAAGTGTTGAGCCCACCGTCTGCCGTGGGCGGCGAAACCACAACGATTTCCGGAACTTTTGCGGCAGCAGCAAAACTGCAGGTCATCAATACGGTTGAAACGAGCGGTGCGGTGCCGCCGGGCACATAAATTCCAACCCTCGGCAGGGGGTCAAAGCGTTCGCCGACCATGCTGCCTTCGTGGTTTTTTGTTTGCCAGTTTTTGCGTAAGCTGGATTGGGCAAATAGTTCAACATTCTTATGGGCTTGGTACATTGCTGACTGCTGCTTTTTTGGTAATTCCTTCCAGGCTTTGGACAACTCTTGTTTTGCGACTTTGAGGGTATCGAGCGTTTGTTTTTCAGCGCCGAATTTGCGGTTATACTTAAGTACTCCTGCGTCACCTGATTCACGGATATCTGACAGGATGGATGTTACGGTCACAGCGATTTCCGGATCCGGGTTCGGCCTGCGATTAAGCTCAGCAATCGCAGAGGTAAAGTTATCTTCGTTTATTTTTAAAATTTCCATTGTTTTAAAGTCTATGGTTGGCCACAAAATTTCAGCATTAGAAGTTGCGGACGCTGGTTTGGATTCGTGCTGTGTATTAGCATTGCTCCGTCGCCATCGTCGTCATCTTCGGCGGCTGCACAACTGGGCCGCAGGGAATGAATATTGTGGATACCCAAATGTCTATTCATATACGCATGGCCCCAAATTTCAAGTTGGCTTGCCCGGGCTGCGATATCCAGCAGGAGTTTTTCGGCCTCAGCTTTCCTGTACCACTGGAATTCAACCGGATTTTCTTGTTCGATTTTTGCATAATCCAACCCTTTGGCAGGCTTGAAGAACTCTTTTTTGGCGGGCTTGCTGTCACGTGTCAGCAAACCTATTCGGACCCTCGGGTCAACACCTGCAGCGCGGCTCCGTGCGGACTCGGTGCTGATAGCTGCGCGTACCAGGCCAACAGGTTTAACATCGATAGTAATCCAGATATGATCAATTTGTTCGCTGGTGGGAGCCCGTTCCCGCTCCCAGTGAACCGGTCGCCCATTGACGTGGTAGAACTGCCCGTTGTTCGCGCGTACTTGCCTTACTATATCATCCCTCTGCGACGGAGTTCGATGCTGACGGTTGCGCATTAATCCAAAGGAGCAAGTTTCTTGTGGTGATCCGTCGTCTGTTCGTAGACGTGCGCTATTTCAAGCAACTGTTGCTCACAGAACGAATTTGCAAGCAACTGCAAGCCGATCGGCAATTCTGTATTTTTGCCTTCAGCAAAGCCGCATGGTAAGCTGATTCCGCAGATGCCAGCAAGGTTGGCTGCAATGGTGAAGATATCACTGAGGTACATGGCGAGGGGATCCTCCGTCCTTTCCCCAAGCTTAAATGCAGGAGTCGGTGACGCCGGGCTTAGTAAGGCGTCCACTTTTTCAAATGCTTGTGTGAAATCGCGCTTGATCAGGGTGCGTACCTTTTGTGCGTGCGTGTAATATGCATCGTGGTAGCCGCTGCTTAAAACATAAGTGCCGAGGATAATTCTGCGTTTCACTTCAGCACCAAAGCCATGCTCACGTGTCTGGCCATAATGTTCGAGCAATGACCGCGGATCATCAACGCGATATCCGTAACGCACACCGTCGAACCTGGCCAGATTGGCAGAGGCTTCAGCAGTAGCAATTATGTAGTACACTGCGACGGCATAGGAAGTGTGCGGCAGCGATAATTCAACGATTTCGGCACCTAATGACTTACAATGGTCGACAGCGGTCATCACTGCGTCGGTTACAGACTTATCAATACCATCGATAAAATACTCTTGCGGCAACCCTAAGCGCACCCCTTTCAGGTCCTCACGTCCAAATGCAGAATAGTCTGGTACTGCGTGTGTCAGTGAGGTTGAGTCCCTGGGATCATGGCCGGATATGGCTTGTAGTACCATAGCTGCGTCTTCAACGGTCCTGGTCATTGGCCCAATTTGGTCAAGCGACGAAGCAAAAGCTGTCAGGCCGTAGCGTGAAACGCGACCGTAACTTGGTTTCAATCCGACGCACCCGCAGAGCGCTGCAGGTTGACGAATAGAGCCGCCGGTGTCGGATCCTAATGCGGCATATGCTTCACGTGCAGCCACCACCACCGCCGAACCGCCACTGCTGCCGCCGGGAATGCGTTCTTGATCCCATGGGTTTCTGGCGAGCTTGTACCCTGAGTTCTCGGTAGAGGAGCCCATCGCAAATTCGTCCATATTGGTGCGCCCAAAAGGAATTGCACCTGCCGCGCGCAACTTCTCGATTACCGTAGCATCATAAGGGGCTCTATATGGCTCCAGAATTTTGGAGGCACAAGTGCATGGTTGGCCACGTACATTGATCAAGTCTTTGATGGCAATTGGCACACCACCTAACGGCAGGCTGGTGTCGACTGTTGCAGCTTCAGCAAGCGCCGCATCGATATCGTAATGCAAGTAGCCACCCAACGAACCATCGATTTGCTCGATCCTCTTGGCGAGAGCTTCAACAGCTTCTTGTGGCGACGCTGTACCACTGCGTATTTGCCGGCGTAGCTCAGCTAAGCTTAGGTCGGTTAATGATGACATACAGTTATTCGATTACCTTTGGCACTTTAAATAATCCACGTACTTTGGCTGGAGCTATTGCCAAAGCTTCGTCCTGCGAAAGCCCGGGTCGTGGTACATCATCACGCACGACATTCGAAACAATCGTGGCATTCGCCATAGGCTCCACGCCCTCTACGTCCAGTTCTTGGAGTTGTTGTACATAGTCAAGGACCTTGGCTAGCTGTTGTTCAAATTGAGATGTTTCTGATGGGTCAAGCTCAAGTCGTGCCAGGTCGGCAATGTACTGTACATTAATGTCCTGCTTGCTCATGCGCATCAGAGTTCCTTTGTCCTTCGAGGAAGTCAAGAGGAGACAGCTACGGGAACTTGCGCTAATCCTTTGACAGCGTTATATCCTGATATGCTATTCACAGAATCAGCATTAAAATTAAGCCTTCTTGGTTTATGGTTTCAGGATATGACGCCGGAACTAGCACACGCCATGGGTTACCCCACGACTGAGGGTGTGCTGGTGACGCGGGTTGCCGAGAATAGCCCGGCGGCAGCAGCCGGACTGGAACGCGGGCTTGCTATATTTCGGATTGGCCAATATTTTACCGAATCTGCTGAGATAGCGCGGCAAATATGCGCAGCGATTCCCGGTGGTGAGCGCGTACAAGTGACTTATGGTAGGGTAATTGATTACCTTGGGCGCAAACAAATGGTGGTGGAAACTGTTGAATTAAAGGCTGGAGGATAACTACAATTTCTCATGATAAAAGTTGACCGACTTACCAAGCGCTACAGCGGTACCACTGCAGTAGACAATATTAGTTTTGAAGTCGAGCGTGGCGAAATTGTCGGCTTTCTCGGCCCTAATGGCGCCGGCAAGAGCACCACGATGAAAATGTTGACCGGCTATCTACCGGCCACCTCCGGACGTGCCGAAATTGGCGGTAACGATGTGTTTTCAGAGTCTTTGGCAGCCCGACGCAGGATTGGCTACTTGCCAGAGAACGTCCCACTTTACACCGATATGAGGGTGCTGGAGTATCTCAAGTATCGCGCGGGCATCAAGGGTGTTGAGAGTGGTAAGGTACGCGAGCGGATAGAAGAAGTAACTGAGTTATGCGGGCTTGGTGAGGTTGAACGCAAGATAATCGGTGACTTATCCAAAGGCTACCGGCAGCGCCTCGGGCTAGCTGACTCCTTGCTGCATCAACCGGAACTACTGATTCTGGATGAGCCAACAATCGGGCTCGACCCGAACCAAATCCGCCAAGTGCGTGAATTAATTCGGAATCTCGGCCAGCAGCACACAATACTACTTTCTACGCATATTTTGTCTGAAGTAGAGATGACTTGCTCACGGGTACTAATTATCAATCGTGGCCGGATTATGGCATCAGACACACCGGACAACTTATTGGGCAACCTCCGTTCGGCCAATGTCATTACACTGGAGGTTAAATTGCCTGCCGCGCAGTCCGCGACCGACGTGAAAAACTCGCTGGGCGCCTTGCTGGGAGTCAAGGAAGTGAATTGCGAGCAAACGGGGGATGGTTGGTTAAAAACACTGGTGCGTGTGGAAGCCAATACCGACGCCCGTGAACGCGTATTTAACCAGGCGGTTAAGAATAAGTGGAAACTGCGCGAAATGTCCAGCTCGCGAGCGACTTTGGAGGATGTATTCGTTGAGTACACGCAAGAGGATTAAGGAGTGGTATGATTAGGAGATTCAGTGCATTATTGCTACGGGAAATCAGGGCATTTTTTCTGTCACCAATAGCCTATGTGGTGATGCTGTTTTTTCTGCTGGTGACAGGATTTAATTTTACCGCTGGAATTTCACTGCTCAATCGCAGTTCCGGTGAAGTAACCGTCCTGGAGTCATTTTTTAATACCATCCTGTTCTGGTTTGGGTTTGTCCTGATCTTTCCGCTCATTACGATGCGTTCATTTTCGGAGGAATTTAAACTGGGCACTATTGAATCATTGATGACGGCGCCGGTGCGGGATGCTGAGGTGGTACTGGCTAAATTCCTTGGGGCTCTTTGCTTTTATATCGTGCTCTGGTTGCCGAGCGTGCTGTACTTTGTATTGTTCGAATTGATCACGCCTAACCAGGCGGCACAATCGAGCGGAGCATATTTTGGTAGCTACCTGCTGCTTTTCCTGATTGGGATTTTTTACATTTCGGTAGGTTTATTGGCCTCGGCCATGACGCGCAGTCAGATGGTGGCTGCGGTCATATCATTTACAGTTATTACCCTGCTTTTCTTCAGCGGTTTATTGTCATTTATTATCCTCGATGTCAGTCCGTTAGTGCGGGACATTTCCGGATATTTTTCCGCGATCGAGCATATGCGGGACTTTTCCCGCGGCCTGTTTGATACCAGGCCGGTGGTATTTTATTCCACGATGACATGTTTCATTCTTTACCTGACTTACCACGTCTTTCAGTACCGGCGGTGGAAGGCCTAGCAAGGATTTAGGATATGGACGACAAAGACGATCACAAGCAGGAGGAAAAAGCCGAACAGGTCAGGCGGATCCGCAGGTTCCAGATTGGCCTGAATGTGGCCATGCAAATTATCCTGGCGGTAATTATTTTGCTGACGCTGAACTTCCTGTCGTTTCGCTACTACCAGCGTTGGGACTTTTCATTGGACAGTAAATTCACCCTGGCCGAGCAGAGCAAGCGGGTGATTGAGGATATCCGCGGTGAGTTGGACTTGATTCTTTTCTTTTCTGGCACCTCACCTGTCTACGAGCACTTGAACTCATTGCTTAAAGAGTACCAGTACCGTGGACGCGGAAAAATCTCACTGGAGGTGGTCGACCCGTTTCGCGACTTAACGCGAGCCCGTGAGCTTCAGGCAAAATACAAGTTTGGCGCTTCGGAAAATGTCCTGATAGTTGACTACAATGGCCGCACTAAATTTGTGACGCAATCGGCGATGGCCGAATATGCGCCGGCCTCAGGCCTGCCGAATGAGTTACCAGAGTTGATTGCCTTTAAAGGGGAGCAGGTTTTGACCAGTGCACTGATCGAAGTGTCTCGCGAAAAACGTGATAAAGTCTACTTTGTCAGCGGTCTGGGTGGCTATGTGCCTGGTGAGGAATCAAAGATAGCTACCCTCGAGCAGTATATTGAGCGGCAGTACATGACATCTGAGCGCTTGGATATTGGTAGTGTCGATAAGGTACCTGATGACGCAGACGTAGTCATCGTTGCAGGGGCTCAATATGACTTTTCGCAACGTGAAATCGAAATCATCAAAGCCTATTGGGAAGATTCCGGGCGTCTCATTGTGCTTTTGGACCCTGCTTCGCAGACTCCCAGGCTTAAAGGTTTTCTTGCTGAATATGGAGTGACACCCAGAGACGACCGGATTCTACGCACGGTCGATATGCAATCGGTGGTAGGCATTTTGCGCGATGTCACAGGGCGCTTCGTACCGGGCTCGCCGACGACCGTCGGCCTGCATGATGTCGACACGCTGATCGTAGGTGGAACCCAATCACTTGAAACTCGCAAACTAAATGACAGCGAGAATATTGAACTCAAGACACTGATCGAGTCGGCAGTCGGTTTTTGGGGAGAGACTTCCTATGCCCTGTCACAGGGCGAGCCGATCATCTTTAATCCGGATGAAGACAGCCTAGGGCCGTTGACAGTAGCTGCCAGTATCGAGCAGGACGGGATTGGAGATGCCAGGGTGCAAGTTAATTCATCGCGTATGGTCGTCGTTGGCAATGCCCTGTTTATTACTGATGATACTCTCTCCCAACAAAACCTGGATTTTGTCTTAAACTCTATCAATTGGCTGGTCGATCGCGAGGACTTGATTGGGATTTCACCCAAGACGGTCGAACAATTTAATTTGAATCTAACCGACGAACAGGTCACCCGCTTGTGGCTTGTATCCATGGTAGGGGTGCCGGCAATTGCGGCTGTCATTGGTGGCATGGTTTGGTTCAAGCGGAGAAAATAGCAATGCGCCTACGCACTACCATCATCCTGCTGGTTATTACGCTGTTGCTGGTAGGCGGGGCAGCGTATTTGATCAATCAACTTCCAGGAACCGTTAAGGGCCAGGTTGAATCCAGCTATGTCGCTCTGTTCGAGCCAGAGGCAGTGAATAAAATCAGGGTTATCGAAGGGGGTAGTGAGGTGGTATTTGAGCGCTCCCCAGATGGTAGCCGCTGGCTGATTACCCAGCCGATCCAGGACCGCGTCGGAATGTTGCAGGCAAATGCCTTG
>CAYUDZ010000002.1:39347-51347 GCA_964443575.1 uncultured Chthoniobacteraceae bacterium
GTCGCAACTCTCGGCCGTGCCGCATTTTGATAAGATTGAGCCTCAGGCAGGATACGAGCTAAGGGACTATGGCTTGGCCCCTGCAAAAATGCGGGTCATCCTGCAGGGTGATGAAGACCTGCCCGAATACCTTATTGGCCGGGAGACTGCTACCCCGGGCGGGATTTACCTGAAAGTGAAAGGGAGACCGGAAATTTACGTTGTTTCACAGGATGTTCGCGATGTGGTGAACCAACCGAATAATTTTTACCGTGACCGCACCCTTACCGACCTGCAAGCGAACTTAGTCGATCGAATCATAATTGGGTCGCAGCATGGCCAGATAGAATTACTCAAGCGACAGGGCAACTGGCGGATCGATACACCGATCAATGCCAGGGCCAATAACCGCATGATCGATGAATTAGCGCGCATGCTGGTCAATGCGCAGATCATTGACTTTGCGGATGAAGATTCAGCGACACTTGGCAGTATGGGGCTGGCTGAGCCAGCGGGGGTGCTCACCCTGTATAAAGCGGGTTCTGATGAACCGAGAGTCCTGCAAATTGGAAAACCTGCCAAGCCGGGAACCATTAAGAATGAGCCTGAAAAACAGGTTTACACTCGCTACCCTAATCGCGACGGCCTCTATAGGATGGACCAGTCGATTGCCAACCTGGTGGAATTGACTCCCAACCAGTTGCGTGATCGTTTCGTGGCACGCTTTAATATGGATGTTGTTGATCGCGTCAGGATCCAAAGTCAAAATGGATCTGAAATTAAATTACAGCGCGGGCCTATGGAGTGGTCGATGATTGCACCGTATGAGGTACCGGCCAATGGCCGCAAAATAATGGATTTACTGGAGCTGTTGCGGACGACAGAAGTAATTGACTTCGTCGAGGACAGCAGTGCCCGACTGGAGTTATACGGGTTGGATCAGCCTGAGCGAAAAATCGTGGTTAGTTCGTATATCAGCGAAAATATTCCCGATGCTGGCAGTGGTGAGCATCCCCTAGTAGAGCTTGCGATTGGTCACCGCGATGAAGATCGTGGTGGGATTTACGCACGGCTTGAGAGTGAACCATTTGTTGTGAGTATTCCGGTAGAACTGGCGGCATTGATTACCACTAAAGCCAAGTTGTGGAAATCCCTGGAAATCTTACCGGATGCGGCTGATGAAATTAGCGAGTTGCAATTTAGCGAAGCCGGCAGGATGGTCCATTTCACCCGGGTCGAAGGAAGTTGGCAGATCAACGGCCAGCCACTGCCGGATTCTTTGGCGATCGAATCCTGTGCCAACACCCTGTCCGGGTTGCGCGCGGTGCGCCGTATCGAACCGGCAGATATTCCGCAAGAGCAGCTAGTGGAGCCAAGAATCATCCGCTTTAAACTCTCAGACAAATGGTATAAACTCGAGATCACCGGTAAAACCTTTGACGGCTATCAGATTGTTAAGCTTGTTGGCGCTAATGAATACTTTTTGGTTAGCCAGCCGGATTTTGGCGCCCTGAACGTACCCTTGCCGGACTTGGCTCAGCCGACTGTCATAACCCAAGATGTTGTGGATGCGCAGGAATAACTACGATATTCTTGACAAATATACGATAATTTAGATGTTTAACCTACTAGGGATGTGCCGTTTTAATTAAGTCTTTGGCATATTTCACCACATAAAATTGACAATGAAGTTAACAGTTAGCAAAGAGAAGCTCGTCGACGGTCTGCAAGCGGTCCAAAATGTTGTTTCGTCACGTGTGACGTTACCGATACTTTCGAATACATTAATTCGTGCGGAGGGGGGGCTGCTAACATTTGTCACCACTGATTTAGACGTTGCCATACAAAGTTCAGTTGAGGTTGAGGTGGAACGTGATGGGGCCACAACATTACCGGCCAAGCGCCTGTTCAACATCGTCCGCGAACTGCCCAGTACCGAGATCGAAGTGGATATCGATTCCAAGAATTTGGCTTCGCTTAAGTGTGGCTTGAGTAAATTTAAGATCAACGGGTTGGATGAGGCAGAGTTTCCGCCGATGCCCAGCTTTGACGACGCAAGTCATTTTACCCTTGAGCAAAAAGTCCTAAAGGATGCGCTGAAAAAGACATCGTATGCCATCTCTACTGACGAGGCGCGCTATGTCCTGAACGGAATTTTGGCCAGCTTCAAAGATGAGCAGCTGACGATGGTTGCTACCGATGGCCGGCGGCTGGCATTAATCAATTTGGATCTAGAATTCCCAAAAAGCCAGGAAACTGAAGTGATCATTCCAACCAAGGCTGTTAATGAATTACAGCGACTGCTTGGGGATGATGGTGAAGTGCGGGTTTCAATCGGTGAAAATCAGGCAGCCTTCGATTTCGGGCATACCAAGTTGATTACTAAACTGGTTGAAGGTAATTACCCGAATTACAGGCAGGTCATTCCAGAGGAGACCAAGGAGCGCATCGAGTTGGAACGCGAATCCTTCCTTAATGCAGTGAGGCGTGTGTCCTTGCTGGCCAGCGAGAAATCCAATAGCGTTAAACTGGTGATCGGTAAAAATAATATCGATATCATGGCCAACACACCGGAGATCGGTGAAGCTGTCGAGAGTGTCCCGGTCAACCACAGCGGTCGCGAATTCACTATAGCCTTCAACCCTGAGTTCCTAATGGCTCCGCTGCGTAACCTGCCGGTGGATCAGGTATTTCTCGAGCTTTCTGATGAAATGAGCCCGGGTGTGATTAAGATCAATACACCGTTTCTCTACGTCCTGATGCCAATGAGGATTACCTGAGGATTGGCAATTTAGCCGGTATTATTTGTCCCAGCACCAAGCCTGCCCGCAAGCATCAGCGAATGGTTTCAGCTCATCTCGGTGGTTGCCGATCATGGCAACACCTATCATCAAGTCGTCCCGATAACCGAGTTCTTCTTCGGTATCGGGAATGGCATCATCCTCATCTAAAAAGTACTGCAATGCGAAGATTGCTTCCCTGGTCACAGCGGTAGTTGTCGGCGATTGAATATAGTCGTCGTATTCGGCTGCCACCCGAATCAATAATCGGGTCACTTTTAACAGCTCTCCTTCCACAGCATGTTCGGTGGTCAGCATTTTACTGGTTGTTTCGGGTATACTTTCTTTCCTGAAAGTCTCCACATCGCTATCGCTTACTTGCTTGGAACCCTGCTTGATATACTCGGATAGTGTCACCATGTACATTTAGCACCGAAAGTTATCTGCGCAACTCTCATGGCAACAGAACTACTTACTTATTGGTCATCAAGTAACCTTTGTTGCCGTAAATGAGGGCATTGCAAGTACATAAAGAACATCGATGTAGATTTGATATATAATCGATTTTCTATGATTACTTTATGCTGATATAAATGTGCTAAATGGAATTTAATTTTTCATTCCTTTGGGACATTCCACGGATCAACCTGATAGCAGCGTGGGTAGGGATTGCGTTGGGCTTTCTTAGCGGCATGGGACTAGGTATGGGTTTCCAGAAAGAGCAGTTCCTTGGCGGCTACGGGAGCCATCGGCGTCGGCTTTATCGTTTGGGGCATATTTCTTTTTTTGGCCTGGCGATAATCAATTTTATGTTTTGGCTTACAGTCAAGTTGGAAGCGCTGAGCGGATATTTGATCCCTTCTGCTTCGCTGGCATTTTTGCTAGGAGCGTTAACTATGCCTTTATGCTGTGTCCTGATGGCGCATTGGAAACAAACCCAGGCGTTGTTTGCCATACCGGTGATCTCGCTGCTTTACGGTGCGATTGTCACACTGACCCAATTAATGAATAACTGAGAGGACGAGAAATGATGAAACGCAAAACCATCGGGCTGGTAGCTATGAGCGGGATCAGAGCGCAAAATAAAGAATTGGTAGATCTCGGGCTTACTTTGCCCGGTTTCGTAGAGCGCAGTAAGGTGATTGCCTCGCTGCCAAGTCTCTCCATGCTGACGCTCGCGGGGATGACACCGCGCGAGTTTGCGGTCGAGTACCATGAGATTGCCGACTTCAAAGAAGCGGGTGAACTGCCTGAGCATTTTGATCTGGTGGCGATTACCTCGCTGACTGCCCAGATCCAGGATGCATACCAGGTAGCTGATAGCTTTCGTGCTATGGGAAAGACGGTTGTTATGGGAGGGTTACATGTAACCGCCTTGCCCGAAGAGGCGGCAGATCATTGTGACAGCGTAGTCGTCGGGGAAGGCGAGTTGGTTTGGCAACAACTCTTGCACGATTACAACCTCGATCGCTTAGAGAAAGTGTATTACGCATCGAGGCATGGAGAGTTTGATTTGGCACAGGCACCGATGCCACGCTTTGACCTGCTGGATCCAGCCAAATATAACCGGATTACGGTGCAAACCAGCCGTGGCTGCCCACATAAGTGTTCTTTTTGTGCCAGCTCGATCTTGCTCACACGGAAGTATAAGTTGAAACCGGTTGAAAAAGTCATCGATGAAATTCGCCATATCAAATTGAATTGGGAGAGCCCGTTCATCGAATTTGCCGATGACAATAGCTTTGTTAACAAGCAGCACTACAAACGACTCCTAAGGGCACTGGCAGCAGAAAAAATCAGGTGGTTTACAGAATCTGATTTATCAGTAGCAGATGACCCCGAACTGCTGGCCCTGATGCGTGATGCCGGTTGCCAGCAGGTCCTGATCGGGCTGGAGAGTCCTCGAAGACAAAGTCTGGAAAATCTTGAACAGGCAACTAACTGGAAAGCCCGGCGTAGGGATCAGTATCTGCGAGCGATACAGCGTATTCAGGATGCGGGCATTACCGTTAATGGTTGTTTTATACTGGGACTTGATGGCGATACCCCGGAGGTTTTTGGTGATGTGCTGGACTTCGTCCGCATGTCGAAGCTCTACGAGGTCCAGATTACTTATCTCACCCCATTTCCGGGTACGCCATTGTATCGCCAGCTATTGGCGGAGGACCGGATCATTGAGCCGGAAAATTGGAGTTTGTGCACGCTGTTCGATGTGAATATCCGTCCCCAACAGATGAGTGCAACTGAGTTGCACGACGGCTTCCTCGGCTTAATGAAACAGCTATACGATGACGAAGAAGTACGCAGGAGACGCTCACACTTTAAGCAAAACCTGCGTAATACCAAGCGTCAGCAACGCAATAATTGCCTGGCAGCGTAAGCTTACTTGCGTTGTAGATTTGATTTCAGCTCACGTATTTGTTCTTCGATTCTATCGAGAGACGAAATCATTTCACGATTATCCGGGGAGTGCGCCAAGTCAGCGGTGCCTAATTCCTGCATAGTGGAAACGATGATGCCGATAAACAGGTTAAGGATCGTGAATGTGGCGACTACGATAAATGGGACAAAGAATGCCCAGGCCCAGGGGTGGGATTCCATTACCGGTCTAACGATGCCCATCGACCAGCTCTCCAGGGTCATGATTTGAAACAGGGTAAATAAGCTGGCACCCAGATTGCCAAACCATTGCGGGAAGCTATCACTAAACAGGTTGGTCGCCAGCACGCCTGCCGTGTAATAGAAGATTGCCATGACTGCCACCACCCCGAGTAATCCGGGGATGGCGTGGATAAATGCGGCAACAACGCGACGAAGTTGCGGGACTATGGTGAGTAATCGCAAGACCCGTAATACACGGAGCGAGCGAAGTACCGACCACACTCCATTGCCAGGAATAAAGGCTACCGCGACGACTAAAAAATCAAATATATTCCAGCCGCTACGCCAAAACAGCCATCGATAAGCAATCATTTTGACGGTCAGCTCAATCACAAAAATGACCAGGCATATTTTGTCCAACAGCTTGAGGACACCGCCATAATTCTGCATTAGAGTTGCACTGGTTTCCATTCCCAGGATTGCAGCGTTCGCCAGGATGACTGCGACTATAAAGACTTGGACATTGGTCGATTCCACCCATTTGGCCAGGCTACACCGCCATTGTGACACCCGATTATTTTGCAATAGTCTTTGCAGGTCGTCTTCGCTCATGCTGGCATGATTATGCCGTTATTCTGGCCGCTGGCAACTGGTTGAGAATAATAGTTCGTAACATTTTTATACTATGCACTGTTACTACTCTCCGCAGTATTATCTTCCGCTGCCGGATGGACACCCGTTCCCGATGGAAAAGTTTCCCCAAGCACATGCTTTGCTGTCGGGTGAGGTGGAAGTGCTTTCTCCGATGCTTACCGACCGGGCGCATGCTGAACTGGTTCATACTGCCGATTACCTGGATGCAGTTAGTTTCGATTCCCAGGCGGGCCCGCCGCATGGGTTGACCCGAGATGCGAGGGCACGGCTGGGGCTGCCTGCCCACCCACTGCTGCTGGAGCGCTCGATGTGTGAAACTGCCGGCACGATCGGAGCTGCTTTTGCTGCTCTCGAGCATGGAATCGCAGCCAACCTGGCTGGGGGTACCCACCATGCTTTCCCGGATTACGGATCAGGATATTGCGTGCTCAATGATATCGCTATTGCCATCGCTTGCCTTCGGGCTGCAGACAAAAACTTGCATCAGATCCTCATCGTCGATACCGATGCGCATCAAGGCAATGCCAATCACGCTTGGTTTGCCGATGATCACAAAGTTTACACTTATTCTATCCATGTTGGGGCGAACTACCCGGCCCGCAAGGCACCCGGTGATTGCGATGTGCCATTACCTCGCTTTGTCGGTGGCGATGAGTACTTCATTGCCCTGCGCAACACCTTGCCGGATGTTTTTCGCAAAACGGAGCCGGATCTGGTTTTTTGGATCAGTGGCGCCGATAACCATGAAGATGATCGCTTTGGCCAAATGCGGCTGACGGGCGAACAGATGGCCGAGCGCGACCGCTTCGTGATCAACCTTTGTCATGCTTACTGTGCACCGACCGTCGTAGTTTACGGCGGTGGGTATAATCGTCGTCCCGGGATGACCGCCCAACTGCATGCGCAAACCATACGTATCGCGGCCGGGCTGGAAGTGAATACTAAGTTTGTGGATCACTAAGTCGCCCGGCAAAGAGGATGCTGCCGGACTTCCTATCGCGGATAAGAAACAGGAAGGGTCGATCAGCCTTAAATAAGACGGGAGGTTTTGGCTCGCGAATGGCAGTAGCGCGAATGCCAACTGCCGTAGCTGCAGCAGCTTCAGTACCTTCTTCATTCACTTCGATAAATGCTTTGTGGATGACCATACCGATGTACAGCTGTTCCGGGCTTTCGAATATGCCGGAAAAGTCAGCTTGTTGCGGATCAAATGCAGCCGTCATCCCCAGTGCAGTGAGGTTCTGTGTCAGCTCGTAAAGTGATTCTATCTTGAATTTGGGTATGGCCAGTTGGACCTCTCGTTCCTCTAGCTTGGCGATAAGCTCACCGATCCGGGAAGCCGACAACTTGCTTTCGATAGCTCCTATATCAATCCCGTGATTAGGCAGCAGAATTGTCATGGACAGCCGACCGCCGCTGTATGGCAGATCAACCAAGCTGAGGTCCTCTGTGGCAGCGCATGAAATTTCACCTGTTCGGTGCATCATCGGGGTTTCTGTCTTACTTCCATCCGGCAAGTTAAATGGTTGCATGCTGGTATTTTGCTTTTTAAACGGAGTTTCCCAATTGCCTTTGAAATAGATGGCATTGACGAGGATGAGGCGGGTCAGCGGGTCGAGCAAATCCGGGCTGATAATCCGGCTAATTTTGCCCTTGGTCTGGTCAGCAACCCAGCTATTGATGGTGGTTGCTGATTCCTTCGGGTTGCCGACAAGGTCAAGCGGCGCAACCTTAGCTTGAAACTGCGACTCAATTTGATTGGTAAAGGCAGAATCCAGCTTGATCCCCTGCTGGGGATAAAGAGCATTGGCAATAGCCAACTCAATTTGGCCGTCCCGCTGGATCGCGTTAAGTTCAAGCTGCAGAGTGTTGAACGCCCCTGCAATTTTGTCCGCGGCAAGCGGGAAGTGCAACGCCCCCGCCATCTGCTCGGCAGTTGCGCCGCGTGCCCCGGCATAGGTCATTGCAAGTGCTGATGAAACGCTGTACGGCGAAAAAAATAAGTTGCCATCGGAGGGAGCCAACTGTGTGTAGAGTTCCGTTGCAAATTGATTGTTGCCGGATACTAACTTCTGCTCCGCTAGCGATAACAGCGGTGAAATAAGAGCCACCAAATAAGCCACAAGCTGAATAGTAAGTTTCATCATACTATTCTAACCTGACAGCAGCATAATTACCACCTCTCACTGACAAGCCGGGCAGCAACCGCAACCCCGAGTCAAAGCGTTTCAGTTAGGAATGCAGAACCTTACAACCAACCAGTGGCAGCCTGACCGTGACTCTGCGTTAGCAGCCTTGAAAGACTTCGTCGCTGATGCGGGAAGGGACTACGCCAGTGGCAGAAATTTTGACACGGGCCCTAGCGAGCGAGGCTCGGTATCCAAACTGTCGCCATGGATTCGTTTGCGTTTAATTTCTGAAGCCGAGGTGGTACGGGAAGTACTTTCCGAGCACTCGGCTACAACAGCCGAAAAGTTCATCCAGGAAGTTTGTTGGCGGACTTATTGGAAGGGGTGGTTGCATTTGCGCCCCGGCGTGTGGGATGACTATCTTGCTGCACGCGCCAGCTTGCTGGAAGAGTACAATCAGAATAATAACTATCTCTCAGCAATTAATGGCCAAACTGGGATTGATTGCTTTGACGCGTGGATCGCTGAGTTAGTGCACACCGGCTACCTGCATAACCATGCCCGCATGTGGTTTGCCAGTATCTGGATCCATACCTTGCTTTTACCCTGGCAACTCGGTGCCGACTTCTTTCTGCGCCACCTGCTGGATGGTGATGCCGCCTCGAATACACTAGGCTGGCGCTGGGTCGTCGGCCTGCAAACTCTGGGCAAAACGTACCTGGCAACTGCTGACAATATCAAAAAGTTCACCCATGGTCGTTTTAACCCGGTCGGCCAACTAGCGTCGCAGCCCTACCTGCCTGATGATCTGCCACAGCATCCACCACCGCGCGAGCTGGAACCACTAAGTAATTTGCCAAAAGCAGGCAAAACGATCGGCTTACTGGTGACGGATGACGATCTCACTGCCTTTAACTGGATCAGCAAATTTACTCAAGTGTCCACGGTAGCCGGGATGCTGCCACATGCCGCGTACGCACAACTCGGGATTGATGAGTCAGTTGTCAAATTTCGCCAGCAGGCAATGCAATCTAGACTCGAATCGATCAGCTTGCCAATCCGCCATCTATCTGAAGAAGGGTCGCTTGCCAGCGCGGTAGAACGATGGGCCACCGAAGAAAACCTGCAAGCGGTTTGCGTCGCAGAGCCGGCAGTGGGCATTTGCAATGATGCCTTTCGCGAAGTATCTGACACACTCGAGAAAATGGGGGTTGCGTTACATCTATTGCGCCGACCATGGGATGAAGCATTCTATCCACATGCAACCAAAGGCTTTTTTAAGTTCAAACAACAGATTCCACAAATCCTTGATCAGGTCGAAGCCTTTGACTGAGCGTTGCTGTCTTTGATCCTGGCCGTTTCTATGTTACACCGTGGGCAGGATGTACACTTGCCCGGTATGTAATGTTCAGATGCAAAGGACACCATTGGACTTTGGTGTTGTCTGGACTTGCCCGCAATGTAACGGGCGTGCCGCTACCGTGAGTTTGCTGCGGCGCAATGTGCAGCGTGAATTTGTCAACTCAGTCTGGCAAAAGGTACGCAGTGATTCTGACAGTAAGCTCAGAAATGATCGGCGATGTCCGTCCTGCAGCACGCCTATGCGGCAGATAACTGATACCGGAATTACTGGTCCATTGGAATTGGATGCCTGTAGAAACTGCCAATTTTTCTGGTTCGATCACGGCGAGCGCGAGCAGTTGCCCGGGCTTCCCCAAAAACCACCGGAGCCGGAGCTGGACTATCGCGTTCGTGAGATTTTGGCGATAGCCAAGGTCAAGCAAATGCAGAACGAAGCAGCAGGACCGGACTATGATACCGGACCCCCGGATGAATGGTGGCAGGTGCTGGCCGGTATCTTCGGGATGCCGGTCGAGGAAGATGCGCAACCGGTTAGCCGCTTACCGATAATTACTTGGGCTATCAGTCTGCTGATCCTGATTGTCAGCATCCTGGCCTTTCAGGATCTTGAGCAAGCGGTCAACACCTATGGCTTGATTCCGGCCGACGCACTCCGCTTCAAGGGACTTACTTTGCTAACCTCATTCTTCCTCCACGGTGGCATCCTGCATCTAGTGGGCAACCTGTACTTCTTTCTGATCTTCGGGGATAATGTCGAAGACACTCTCGGCCATATAAAATTCTTTGCTTTGTTGGTGCTGGCGACACTGGTAGGCGACCTGCTCCATATCATTGGCGATCCGAATTCGAGCACCCCGTGTATTGGCGCCAGCGGCGGGATCTCAGGGGTCATCGTTTTCTATGCCCTCGCCTTCCCGCAGGTGCGACTGCGGATCTGCTGGCGGATCATGCTCTACTTTCATTGGTTTCGAATCTCGGTGCTATGGGCGATGGCGATCTGGATCGGCTTGCAGCTTTTTGGCCTGTGGTCACAGCTCAGCGGCTACAGTAATGTCTCAGCACTGGCGCACTTGGGCGGTGCCGCAACAGGATTTTTATTCTGGCTGATATGGAAATACCACCCTCATGTGATTAGCGTAGGGCCGCGTGATAACAAACTACAGCCACACAGGTCAGATGGCAGGAGTAGCAATTCGCGCGATCGCAAAAGTGAACGCAGGAAGCGCCAAGGCAAAGGCACCAGCTGGGGATACCACAAAGAATGAACTGGGACGAACACTCAACAGCCAACGTTGAACTTTCAAAGAATTGCCCGAGCATGCCGCCAACATTCTGTTGGATCTGTAGCCCCCTCGCCAACGTTCCGTCGGATCTTCTTTTGGCGCCATAGCAGGACTGGCAGCTCAGATTCGCACGGCGACAGCGTTTTCCATGTAGCCGGAATACAGGCCTCAGTCTGCCGTTAACTTTTTGATTGCTGTCATATAATCCTTTTTGCCAACCAGAATCAGGTCATTATGCCCGGCAGCGGGAATCCGCAGGAATTGTTTATTTGGTGAGGCTGAGTTTTTGTAAAGTAACTCTGAATGGCTAATCGGCAGCAAGGTATCAGCTTCGCCGTGGATGATCAGCACCGGCATCTCAATACTTTGCATTTTGATGTCGTTACCTACCGGATCATGCATTTTCGCTGTTACCTCCTCAGGCAATCCGAGCCGGCGGAAAAGGTTGGTGGCACGACCAAAGCCGCTCTCGATGATTAAGCCGGCGAATTTTTCCGGAAATTTGTACGCTACATGGATGGCAGGTGCGCTGCCGAGTGAACGCCCCATGACAAAATAACGACTGCTGGTAATACCGTGGCTTTGCAATACCTCTGGCATCGCCGCCACCACCTTTTCCGCATCACTGAGCAACGTGCTGACGGTGGGTGTTCCCGTGCTCCAGCCGTAACCACGATAGTCGACAACCAGCAGTGATAGCCCAATCTTGTGGAACAAAGGCGCGATCCCGTCGTAGTCTGCGGCAATCTCGCCATTGCCATGAAAATGCAGTACCACCGGCGAGTCTGGGGTATGTGTAAACAACCGGTAACCCAGTTCGATCTCCCAGTTGATCGGGATCGTACCATCGTGGATGTCGGGTGGATTATTGCTTCCCGGCCTGGCAGCTCGAGGGAAAAACAAAGTATCCAATACCTCCGGGCGATCAAAGTCAGCAAGTTTCATAGGAGTTTCTTTTGCGTCTGTGTTGGCAGCGATCAATCCCGGGCATCCACCAGCACTGAGCAATAGAGTAAGGCAAGTTGTTGCAGCCAGGCGTGCAAGAATGGCGAAATTTTGCGTTAATAAAGTCATCGATTAGATCGCAACTATCTTACTGCAATAAACTGGATTATAACAGCTCAGGCTTGTTGCAGTAGATAGCTTATGATTTATCTGGGCTAGCCCGAATCAATCACAAGCCATCTACTGCGACCAGCGTGAGGCGCTTGT
>CAYUDZ010000003.1:0-46633 GCA_964443575.1 uncultured Chthoniobacteraceae bacterium
CGCAAATGAGGATTCGTAATCGTAATCCTGATCGTAATCATATTCACCAACTGCAAGCCGTGGATCCAGATAAAGTCACGATTACGATCATGATTATGAAAAGGACACTTACTCAAACCTCTTCGGAAACGTTTTAAGTTGTTGTCGGCCTTGGTTTCGAACCAGTGCACACATTTTAGCTATGAAATGTCCGGGCTAAAATTCCAGTGGCTTGGGTGGGGTAAGTGTCACTGCGGGTGCTTCCAACGGCTGATCGAATGGCCTGACGGCCTCCGCCCGCCGCACCTCGGCTACTGATTCCTGGCTGGTATCAACAGCCTCAGCCTTCATCACTGTTTTGGTGACGGCGCTGTACGGGTCGATCCCACCTACAACCGTGGGCGATGTTACCATGATCGGCTGTAAATCCCCCATAACAGATGCCACCTGGGCACGCGGCCACTGCCCGCCATCGGCGGTACTTTCCAACATGGCAAGCCCATTGTTCGTCAGCAAATCCAATTGCTTGCGACTAAGGAGTACCTGGTAAGAGGTCTCGTCAGTCAACAAATCAGCTTTGTCTTCAGGCACCGGCATGCCGGTTGACTTGAGTAGCTTCACAGCCTGTAAAGAACCGGGCTGCGGAATTGCCTTGGGACGAAATTTCTCGACACTGGCATTCATCACGTTAACCCAGACAGGCAAAGCGATATCACTACTGAAAGCACCTCGGAAGATTGTCTGTGGTTTGTCAAAACCAACCCAAACACCGCAGGTTACTTCACTATTATAGCCAATAAACCAAAGGTCGGTAAAATTATATGCGGTACCAGTTTTGCCACCGCCATCAAAGCGCTTGAGCCCGTAATTTAGGGTAGCTTTGTCAGCAGTGCCGGTCTCCAGAGCTTCGGCCAGGGAATCGTGTAACTGGTAGGCAACATCGGGAGTCGTGCCACGCACGTCACCATGGGTAGAGCGGTAAACCTCCTTGCCATTCTTTTCTTCGATCCTGCGGATGACGTTCAAATCCTTGCTGAAGATACCACCACGTGGAATAGCAGAAAACGCGCGGGTCATCTCCACCAGGCTCACTTCGCTGCTACCAAGGAATGTAGCAGGGAATTCCCGCAATTTACTTTCGATGCCCAGCGCCAGCGCAAAGCTTTTCACTTCATCCAATCCAATGCGCATTCCGAGCCTGACGGATGCGGCATTCTTACTTTTCACCAGCACTTCCTGCGCCGGCATGGTGCCCTCGTAGCGGTTCAGGATGCGTTCCGGCCCCCATTCACCAAGAACTCCGGTGGTACCGCCAATCATCACCTGACGGTTATCCAGCGGCGCATCGTCCAGCAGGTAGCCGGGCGAAAACCCTTCATTGTAAGCCGCGCCAAAGACTATCGGCAAAAATGCAGTCCCTGCCGGGCGTCTGGAAAAAACCGCTCGATTGTACTCGCTGTGCTCGAAGTCACGCCCCCCAACCAGGGCCAGGATATTACCGGTCAGGTTCTCGACCATCAACAAGGCACCTTGGATATACTCTGGTAGAGGTGGCTGCTGCGGTTCTGCACCTGAGGCAACCAGTTGCTGCTGACTGGCCTCGAACGTTTGCAGCATTTTTTCGTATTCCCCCAGCGTCGGGTGGGCGTAGCCTTCGCTCTGTTCGAGCTTGGTTAATTCATCATGCAATGATTGCTCTGCCAGTCCCTGCAACTCGGCGTCGATGGTGGTGTAAATCCTGTACCCTTCGCTAACCGCATTATCGAAGCCAATATCGGCAATCACCTGCTGCCGAATATAATCGATGGCATAGGATTGCGTAAATAAGCTGCGCCTGTTCTTAACATTCAGCCCGGCCGCGATTGCTTGCTCATACTCTTCCGGCGTCAGCATCTTCAACTCACGCATCCGGCCCAATACAAAGGCGGTTTCTTTTTCAGCAGCAGCACGGTCACTCCATGGTGACAGGTTGTTCGGGCTCTTGAGTAACCCGGCAAGCATGGCGCTTTCCTCAACCGTCAGCTCACGCGCCGGCTTACGAAAGTAGCCACGTGCCGCAGCTTCAACACCGTACAACCCAGCGCCAAAATATACCCGGTTCAAGTACAGTTCCAAAATCTCACGTTTATCGAATTCGTCCTCGATACGCATAGCGAGAAAAACCTCTACCAGCTTGCGCTCGTAGGAGCGCTCACGCAGCGAGTAGGTATTGCGTGCCAACTGCTGGGTCAATGTACTGGCACCCTGGGTAATTCTACCGGCCTGCCAATTTTTTAAAGCAGCACGCACCATACCGATGTAATCGACGCCTTTATGCTGGAAATACCTGTTGTCCTCCGCTGCGATCACCGCCTGGATCAGGTGATATGGCATCTCCTTAAGCGGAATAGCATCACGGTTGCGCACAAAAATCCTGCCAAGGACCTTGCCATTACGATCATAGATGATCGACGCCGACTCCATTTCGCGAATTTTGCCAAGGTCGTATTCGGCAGCCCGCGCACCATAATCTGCTTCGATGATCTTCCAGGTGATGAAGCCGGCCAGCAGGCCAAGCACCACGATACCTGCCAGGGTGCCTGCTACCCATATGCGCCAACGACTTTTTTTAGCAGATTTTCTCTTCATTTATGGGACTTACTGATTCGAACCACGCTTAACATTCCCGGAATATTGCCTGCTGGCAACAATAGACAACAGGAAAATCATTTGCCGAGCATGCTTGCGGCAGACACATTCCGACAATGAGTAATTCACTGGACACCAGCAGTGCAAGTGCAGAACTACGTCAGCGTATCAGCGATAATGGGCCTGTAAGCTTTGCCGAATTTATGTCTGTTGCTCTCTATGGTGAGCCGTTTGGCTACTACACGCAAAGCAAGCCCCGCATCGGGCGCAGCGGTGACTTCATCACCAACGCCAGTGTCTCCAAATTATTTGGTAAGCTTCTGGCACAACAATTAGCTCAAGCATGGTCGGCACTCGGCAACCCAAATGAATTGCACCTGATCGAACAAGGCGCCGGGGATGGCTGGCTTGCCGGTGACATATTGAACGAGTTGGCCAACCACCAGTCAGACATCTTCGAGGCGATCCATATGCATATCGTAGAACCACTCGAGCACCTTGCACAATCACAGCAGCATCATTTGGCCGGGTTCACTAATGTCACTTGGCACGAGAGCCTGGACCGGCTCGGCAGCCTGCAGTACGCCATCCATTATTCCAACGAGCTGGTCGACGCTATGCCGGTGCATTTGATCGAATCCGATGGTAAACGCTGGCTGGAATTATTTGTAACCTATAATTCGGCTGTCGGCTGCTTTGAGTTTCAAGTAGGTGAACCCACTGAAGAACTACTTGCGAATAATACATTCAATAAACTGCCAAGCCGTCCACAAGGTTTCCGTAGTGAAATCTCGGTAGCTGCGGAAAACTGGATCACAGACCTCTGCAGTCGTATAGCTCGTGGCTATATTTTAGTGATCGATTACGGCATGCCGCGCGAAGAACTACTAACACCCGGTCGCTCCCACGGTACCATCCGCAGCTATTCCAAGCACCGGCAGCTCGGTGATATTTTGGATTCGCCCGGCCGGCAGGACCTGACCGCCCACGTGGACTTCACGATGCTGGCTGAGCATGCCCTGACTAACGGCTGGCAGCTTGCGGGCTTCACTGACCAGCACCACTTCCTGACCGGCGCTGCTGCCGACCTCTTGCTGGAATGGGAAAAGGCCGGCGCCAAGGCTGAGATTGCTGCATTCAAAACATTGTCCCACCCCGCCAGCATGGGAACCTCGTTCCACTTCCTCGGCTTGGCCAAAGGGCTCGTTGATGATGCTCAGCAACTCAGTGGGTTCCAGTTCTCCAGAAAATCAGATTATGACGCACTAATTAAAGCGGCTTGAATCTCCAGCTCTATTTGGCGATAGTCCCACGTCCCAGCGATGAAAGCCAAGGTCCACATCAGAACGTACGGTTGCCAGATGAATGAACGCGACTCCGAGCAAGTCGCGCGCATGCTGGTCGAACGCGGCTACGAAATGACTACGCGTGAAACCGATGCCGATGTCATCCTGCTCAATACCTGCAGCGTACGCGATCTGGCGGAACAAAAAGCACTTGGTAAGATGGGAATGCTCGGGCGGCTCAAGAAAGAGAAACCAACACTGGTCACCGGTTTTCTCGGCTGCATGGCACAAAGTCGTGGCGCCGAACTCCTCAACGATTCACCGGGTATCGACCTGGTGGTCGGCACCAGCAAATTCCATCGGGTTGCCGACTATATCGATGATTTGGTTCGCCGCAAAAACAGTAACGGCATCGACGACCTGCGCACAGCGATCGTCGACATCGATGAAGAAGAGGGTTCGCAAAGTACCATCCGCGACCACGTCCTGAAGCCACGCCAGTGCACCGCCTTTGTCTCAATCATGCAAGGCTGCAATATGCACTGCACGTTCTGTATTGTACCATCAACACGCGGTTCCGAGCGCGGCCGCCCAATTGCCGAGATCGTTGATGAGGTACGGGAGCTGGCAGCACGAGGCGTGCGCGAGGTGACATTGCTGGGCCAAATCGTTAATCTCTACGGGCGTCACGAAATCCCCAAACATGATGGCAAAAGTGCGTTCGTCCAGCTGCTGGAGGCCGTCCACGAAGTGGAGGGCATCGAGCGTATACGCTTCACTTCGCCCCATCCGATGGGCTTCCGCAAAGACTTGGTGGCTGCCTATGGCTATCTGTCTAAGCTGGTAGAGCATATCCACCTGCCTTTGCAGTCAGGATCCGACCGCATCCTCAAAGCCATGCACCGCCCCTACTCGGCCAACAAGTATCGCGACCTGGTGGCTGACTTACGCGCGGTGCAGCCGGAGATAGCAGTTACTACCGATATCATAGTCGGTTTTCCGGGCGAATCCGAGGCGGATTACCTGGCCACCAGGCAGTTGGTTGAAGACGTGCAATTTGATAATGCCTTTATCTTTAAATATTCCCAGCGCCGTGACACCCCGGCAGCCGAGATGGATGACCAGCTAAGTGAAGAGACGAAGCTGGAGCGCAACCATGACCTGCTGGAAGTAGTAAATGAGATTGCCCGTCGCAAAACTGCTGCTTGCGTCGGCAAAGATGTCGAGGTGCTATGCGAGGGCCCCAGTAAGACCAATCGGGAGCGCTTAACCGGCAGGACACGCAGCAACAAAATCGTAGTCTTTGAGGGAACGGATCGTCATGTCGGTGAAATCTTTGACGTCCACATCGAACATGCCAGCCCGTTCACTCTATACGGGTGCGCTGCGATTCTCGCGTGACAGCCACCCATCCCCCTGCTAACTCCTACCGTTCATGATTTATCAATTTTCTTTGCAGGCTGTCGGAATTGTTGTCGGCTCCGCGCTGATCGCCGGCCATGGCTTCGGGTTGCTAAAGCCGCAAGCGTGCTTCAAGGCGCTTAAGGAATTTCCGCGCAATAAAGTTGTCGGCTTTGTGCTGGCGACGATTGCCGGATTATGGGCGCTGTGGCTGATGGCAACTATGGACCTCGGCGAGTTCAGCAGGTTGCGCAACTTGCTGGTCATCCTGATTCCGGTGACTTGGTTTCTGGCAATCAAGTTCGTCGATGAATTCCTGGCCGTGCGTGCCTTGGGATTTGTTGCGCTGCTGGCCGCTGCACCACTACTGGATTCTGCATTTCTGCAGCCTCAGATCTCACGCTTGCTGCTGGTGGTACTGGCCTACGTATGGGCTACCAAAGGAATATTCTGGGTGGGTATGCCATACCTGCTGCGCGATCAAATCAGTTGGGCAACTGGCAACGCTTCCCGCTGGCAAATCATGATGGCTGCCGGAATCGCCTATGGCGTAGCAGTACTGGTCTGCGCTTTGCTATTTTGGGGCTAACCCGCCTGTGAATGGCAATTAAAAGTCAGGAGCTAACTTCGGATCCGGGTACACCATTACCGAGTCACCAACCTGCGGATTGCCTTTCAAGATATCGGCAACAGCAAACGGCTTCTTCTCATCAGGGTGTCTTTGCAGCAAGGCGCTAACCTTACCCTCACTACTTATTGCGTACATTTTCGTGCCAACCTCGACGGTGTACCCATAATTCATCCGTACCAGTACAAAAGTCTCAGTCATATCAACAAAGTCTACGTTACCTAGTTTCTTTGGTGTAACCGGTGCCGGTTTATAGGTGTAATCATCAGATTGGATAGCGTTACATCCGGACAGTATCATTGCGGCCATAAGGGCCAAACCCAGCGGTAGGTGAGAGTAATACTTCAACATGGTTGAAGGTAATAACCTCCTGTGACCATCTAGACAATGGAAAAAACAGCAAATGGCTGACTTCTTGAGCGGCAATAATGGCCAGCGGCAGCAGCTAATTACGTTGGCATCGTCGTTGATACAATTCTTTCAGATATCAATTACCCAAGCCAACAGCCTCCTTCTCTGCAGGTTCCGGTGCCGCGGTTCGTTTGTCGACAACGATCAGGGCGTGCGGGTCAGAACGAAATTCCACCTCAGCAAGGCGTCCCACATAACGCAATACCTCCAACAGTGGCACGCTACCACCAAGGTTAAGCGTCACCCGCCGCAACTTCATTTCCTCCGGGCTCAGCTCCGGAACAAAATTCAAATCTACCTTACCGCCACTGGCTGTCTTGGTTGCTTCGACCAAATAGGTCAATACGCTATCCAATGTAGCCTCCGTAAATTTAATATCTGTTAGCTGGACTGTCTCGAGCCTCTTGGTAACCGGTTTAGGTTTTTTTTCGTCAATTTCCACCCGCTTTAAGTATGCCCGTGCGGTCGGGTGTTTCGGGTTATTATCCAGGACCATTTGGAAGTAGGTGCGAGCGGTGACCAAATCGCCCGACTCGTAGGCCTGTAAGCCTTGCTGCATCGCCTGTTGCTCGGTAAGCGCGAAGGCATGCCCAACCACCATAATCGACGCGATGAGGATCAGAGTTAATTTCATTACACCAATATGGCTTAGTATCGCTGCAAATTCAATCCAGGTAAGGATCGAAATTTGCGAATCAACTTATTTGACAGCCTCGAGCAATTGCCGCTCATCCTTCTTGCGCTTGGAGTAATTGGGCGGCTGCTTCACGTTGACTGTGCTTTTGCCTGTGATTAAGCGCGCGCCACGGTCACCGAAGAAGTAAGTTGCAGCCCAGTTCAAACCGACCCAAACCTTACTGCGAAAATTGACCAAAAACATGATATGCACCCCAGCCCACAACAGCCACGCAACGAGCCCGGAAAACTTAAACCCGAGCACCTCTGCAACTGCCCGGTGCTTGCCTATGGTTGCCAGGCTACCCTTGTCAAAATATGAAAATGGCCTGCGCTGCGGAATATCCTGTCCCGTCGATTTTGCCTTAATCTCACGTTTGATGAGTTTGCCAACGTAAGAGCCACCCTGCAGCGCCCCCTGGGCAACTCCCGGCACCGGCTTGCCGGATTTGGCGCAGGTTGCAGCCGCCTGATCACCAATAACAAACACATTCGGATGGCCGGGAATCGACAAATCGTTATCAACTTTGACCCTGCCGGCGCGGTCCAGTTCCACTCCCAATGTATTGCCTACTTTGGCGCCCTGCACGCCGGCAGCCCACAAGACACATTGTGCCGGGATAAAAGTGTCTCCACAGTGAACCCCATCTGCCTGCACCTCAGTCACAAATTGGTTTAATATGACCTCTACCCCAAGCTCATCCAACTGCTGGTGGGCAACCTTTGACGATTTTTCAGACATGCCAGGCAGTACCCTGTCGGCTCCTTCAATCAGGATGATGCGCGCGGTGGTGGTATCAACGTTGCGAAAGTCGGAAGGAATAATATCGTGGGCAATTTCCGCCATCGTGCCGGCCAACTCACAGCCCGTCGGCCCGGCCCCGACAACAATAAATGTCAGGTGCGCCTCACGCGCCTTGGGGTCAGTCTCAATCTCCGCAGCTTCAAATGCCAACAGAAAGCGCCGACGGATTTCAGTAGCATCATCGATTGTCTTCAATCCGGGCGCATCCCTGCTCCACTGATCGTTACCAAAGTATGAATGGGTTGCCCCGGCAGCCAGTACCAGGTAATCATATGGTACAGCTGTTCCGGCCACCATCACCTCCTGCTGGTTCAAGTCAACACTCTCGACTTCACCCATGGCTACTGAAACGTTCTTTTGGTGACGAAAAATCTTACGAATCGGTGCTGCTATATCAGCCGGATTAAGCGCCGCAGTGGCGACCTGGTACAGCAACGGCTGAAAAAGATGATGGTTCTTGCGATCGATCAAAGAAATGTCTGCTGCGGCATCTTTGAGCTGCTTCACGGTCGCAATGCCACCAAAGCCCCCGCCAACCACAAGCACACGTTCGTTTTGATGAGTGTATTTATTGTCTATCACAATATATGTAACGTTTTTTCATGGCAGCTAAGTTGCCACCAATTTTACCTTATTCTGTCATGTCATGGTGGCATGATCGGCTCTAATGCCATACACGCCCGGTTTCCACCGCCACTACGGCAAAATAGCCCCGACCTTTTCGGCTTGGTTCTTTTTCACTCGACTGTACCAAAAAGACAGTTTATATTATCTCTATTCGCGCCTCCTTAGCTCAGCGGTAGAGCAGAAGACTCTTAATCTTTTGGTCCTAGGTTCGAATCCTAGAGGGGGTATTTTTTTTATTGATCGTGATCGTGATCGTAATCGCAACCGTGATCGAAATCATAATCTTACGCTGATACGATCATGAATGCGAATTAGCAATCCCGAAGAAGTTTGGGTAAGCATACTTTTCATTAACTTGCTGGCTGAAACTGGCATTTAAGCATTGCTCAAATACGCTATAAAAACTAATACTCTGCTTTAATCTTCATAGGGCGAAATTATGGCAAAGATAGGATTAATCGGATGCGGACGCTGGGGGCAAAACCTGATGCAGGAGCTGCTGGCTGCCGGTGCATCTGTTTACGTCGTCGACATTTCAGACACCGCGCGGGATCTTGCCAAAGCCTCCAAAGCAACCGGTGTTTTTGCTACAGTTGATGACTTGCCTGAGGTTGACGGTTACCTGATTGCAACCCCGTCGTCCACCCACGCTGAGGTTGCCAGGAGTGTGCTAGGCAATGATGTGCCGGTTATTATCGAGAAGCCGATCACACTAAATCTCCGTGAAACAGAAAAGCTGCTTACTCAGAACGACAAGCAAGTCTTTGAACTGCATGCCTGGCGCTACCACCCGGCGATCCAGAAAATGTCGGAAATGCTCCAGCAAAAGCAACTCGGTAAACTACACTGGCTGCGCACCTTAAGAGCCAACTGGACCAGCCCGAGTAGTGATAGCGATCCAATCTGGGCACTGTTACCGCACAATATCTCGATTATGCTGGAACTCCTGGGTGAATTACCAACCGTGCGCTCTGCTGTTGCCGAACTTTGTGCCCGTAAGCCGGTGGGCATCACTGCCTGCCTGGAGACAAAATCCGGTGTCAAATGTATCGCCGAAGTCTCCACCCGCTACTCGCAAAGGCACCGTGAAGTCCGGGTACATTGCGAAAATGGGGTAATGGAATTGAGCAGGGATGCCGGAACGCTGCAGATTGTCTACGGCAAACATAACGAATTTGTCTATGAGGTCGAAGAACACACCTTTGATCATATTTCTACCCTGCAAGTACAAATGCAGGCGGTGATCTCATTCCTGGAAGGTGGTGAACCACCGAAGAGTAATGCCAAAGAATCGCTGGCTATGGCACGCCTGATCCATGAAATCCGCCAGTCTGCCGGAATCGAAGTGAAAACCCAAGCCGGGAAAAGCTGATTCATCGCCGCTAGGTCAGGTGAGATAATTTTTCCGATGATAAGCGAGTGACACGGGCACCCGTGGTGTTATATGCTCTATATCAGTTGAGCTATGCCCATCGAAATAACAGTCAATAAGGATGAGGGCTATTTCCAATCCCGCTGGCACGGTGAAGTCTCCAATAGTGAGATCCTGGATAGCTATCGCAGCTTTCTGAATAGTGGGGAATGGTACCGGGGATTGAATGAATTTGCCGACTTCAGTGATGCCGACCTCAAACAGGTCAGTTGCACTGCATTCCAGCAATTGTGTGACCTGCTCAAATCGCATTTACTCAAACATCAAACCAGCATGATATGCGTGTCTTATGCGCCGACCGACGTGCAGTATGGAATGCTGCGCTTGTACGGTTCAATCTGCGAGCTTTCGCCGGAGGTTAGCCAGGTCTTTAGGGATAAGCAGGAAGCATTAGCGTGGATGAAAACCCACGCCATCAAGCAGTCAAGTAAAAGCAAACGAGTCTAAGTTCTTTGGCTAGCAAATTGACGCAGTGTCTTGACCTCGATTGTCTTGGCGGCTATCCCTGATGCCGATCATTATGAAAAAAGCCGTTATTATCCCATCATACAAAGCAGAACATACCTTACCCAGCGTACTCGAACGCATTCCTGATCCTTACTGGGAAGACGGCATTGCCATTATTATCAATGATGGCAGCCCGGACCGGACCGGAGAAGTCGCTGAAGAACTTAAACACAAATGGCCACGTCTGCTGGTCGAGCACCATGATCCGAACCGGGGCTATGGCGCCGGCGTCAAGACAGGCTTCGGGGTAGCCCTCAAGGAAGGCTGTGAAGTCTGTGCGATTGTGCATGCCGACGGCCAATACGCACCGGAAAAAGTCTTGGAATTGATTGCCCCGATCGAGAGTGGTGAGGCGATGCTGGTACAGGGGTCGCGGATGATTGGTGGCGGAGCGCGCGAGGGCGGAATGCCGCTGATCCGTTACATCCCCAACAAGGCACTCACCACGCTTGAGAACCTCGCATTCGGTACCAACTACGCTGAGTTCCACAGCGGCTACATGATTTACTCAGCCAAGTTGATTCGCCAGGTCCCATTCGAGAAGCTCCAGGACAACTACAATATCGATGCCGAAATGATGCTATGTGCCCATATCCTTGGCTACCGCGCAGCGGAAATCCCGATCCCGACCCGCTACGATGATGAAACCTCCAGCCTCGACCCGATCCCTTACGGCATCAATGTCCTTAAGATGATCGCCCGCCACCTGGGCGGCTACTACAAAGGATTAATTGCTGAACATGCTGCTGCCAACAAAGTGGCCACGTAATCACATTTTGATTTCCAGTGCAGGTATTGAAGACAGTCTGGCGCAAGCTATTCCATCGGATTGATGATCCGGGATTGCGACCGGTTCATATCGCTCAGGCGCTGTGCCTGATCGTCGGGCTTTGCTGTTTTATCTACCTGATTGATGCCGACAAACCATGGGAACTGGGCCTGCAAGAGCGGCTCGATGCCGGCAAAAACCTGACTATCGAGCAGGATATGGCGCTCGGGTTTTACGCCGCCTCGACTCTTACCTTGCTCATCTCTTTGGCCGCCTATTTTCTTGCTCCCTGGTGGGCCAGGCCGCTGGGACCGCAAATAGCCGCCAAATTAAGACCAGTTTATTCTGATGAGGTGCCGCGACGCACGTTCTGGATTCTGATCATTCTAGCGATGGTCCTCGCGGCCTTACTGCGCATTCCGCTAGCCGATAAATCCCTATGGTGGGATGAAACATGGACATTGCAACGGGTCGTTATCGGCCAATGGGACCGCAACGAGGATAACCCGGAACTGCTTGAGTGGGATGCCCGCGACTGGCAACGCGCCTTTTTTTACTACCAGAAACCTACCAACCACATTGCTTTCAGTGTCAGCGCCAAGTTCACGACCCACCTGTGGCAAAAACTCACCGGCGCCGAAAAAGACGAATTCAACGAATTCTTTTTCAGGCTCCCCGCATTTCTGGCAGCTTTGGTATCGGTAATGTTGATCGGGCTTTTTGTCCGGCACCTTGGTTTTACCCGGGCCGGTATCGCCGCTGCTTTCCTGCTGGCGCTTCATCCATGGCATATCCAGTACGGGATCGATGGTCGGGCATTCAGTTTTGTAGTGCTATTTTCGATGCTTTCCGTAATGCAGCTGATCGAGGCGATGCAGACACTGCGCTGGCGTAATTGGTTTGCTTTTGCGCTCAGCCAGTTTGCATTACTGTGGAGCTTTCCGTACGCCCTGTTCCTCAGCTTCCTGCTCTTCATCACGGCAGCTGTCACATTATTCTGGGTCCACCGCCGCCGCGACTTTCGCATAGTGTGTCTGTTCCGCTTGCTGGCAGCCAATTTTATCAGTGGCATCATGATTTGCTACATGATCTTCCCGTTGGTCCCGCAACTGTTGAAATGGACCGATAAAATTCATGGCAACTCGATGTTTACGGAGACATTCTTCCGCAACCTGGCGGCCAATCTGACCAGCGGCATGAGCTGGCGCGGCGGAACCGACCAATCGTGGTTTGGTATCGCCACACTCGACGACCTGAGCCCGGCAACCATCTATCTAGTCTTTGCCATAGTGTCAGTATTGCTGCTGGCCGGCATCGCAATCGCCATTAAGCATCAGCCTCGCTTAATTCTGCTGCACTTGGCATATATCCTGGTGACTCCCTTTGCGCTCTGGATTGCTTATATCGATACCCATTATTTTTATACCCGCTATGTGATCTATGCATTACCGGCATTGATTATCTACTGCAGCATTGCCGTTGATCGAGCAGGAGCACTGACCGCAGCGCGCCTGCAACCAGTCGTATCATCGCTGTTGCTGGCTGCACTGGTCGCCGCAGCTACGGTGCTTTGGTCACCCCGTATCGGCTTATTGCTCGAGCGTCCGGTCTCTCCCAATCGCGAAGTCGCCCAACTTATGGCAAACATAGCCGGCGATGATCCGGACTCCGTGCTGACGGTCGGCTTTAACTTGGGTGGACGTAAGCCTGACGCTTACTACAAGCATATACTCTATGCCGATGATCTGACCGACTTACGTAACTACTGTGGCAAGGCCCGTGAAAAAAATGTGCCATTGTATCTTTTCTACGGCTACGAGTCATTTAACCGGAGCAACGAACCCGAACCATTTCCCTATCTGGATAATCCAAAGTATTTTAGAAAATTATGGGATTTCCATGGCATCGAGCCTGATTTTCACTACCAGGTATTTCGCTACAGCGGTAAAGCATTTTAAGGATGGAAGAAAATTACCAGCAGCACAATAACCTCAACACTGGAGTCAAATGGCACGCCCGCCTGGTCTCACGACTGCTGCCTGCTTACCTGAAGAAGGAACATGGTGGGACACTTGCCGCTCGTGCTGTCTGGTTTTTGCTGTGGGCCGCGCTACTTGCACTGGTCATTTTCCTGATCGAAGCAGAAAAGCCATGGGACCCTGAGATCTGGGCCCAGCCGATTGCGGACTTCCGGCGCGAAGAATGGGTTATCATCGGTCTCTGGTGGGCCGCAGTAGTTAATGTATTTATCCTGCTTGGATTGATCCTTACTACACGCTGGTGGCTGACGATCGGCAGTGGTCATACCCCAGCTGAAGCGAGTCGCAAACTATCACAAGCCAGCTTGCCCTCGCCCCACAATGCAGTCTGGGTCACGGGAGTTCTCGGTGCATGCATAGTAGCCACGTTGCTGGCAATACCACGGATGGATTTGAGTTTGTGGGGTGATGAAGAACACTCGCTGCGCCAATGCGTGCTCGGTGAACATCGCATCGATGAGGACACCGGTGACCTGTACTATCGCCCGCACAAAACCTGGGAAAATCTCTGGGAGTATGCCGGACCCAATAACCACTTCCTTTTTACTTTTCTCTCGCGTGGCGCGTTGGAGCGCTGGCATGACAACGGTTGGCAGGGTGGAATTTATTTTAATGAAACGCTGTACCGGTTGCCATCTTTGGTCGCCGGAACCCTTACCCTCATCGCGGTAGCATTACTGATGCGCACACTGGGATTCCCGCGAGCCGGCATTATCGCTTCGTGGTTTCTTGCTATCCATCCCTGGTTTTTGCGCTACATGTCAGAAGCCCGTGGTTACGCATTGATGATGCTATTTTCCACACTGGCTGTACTGTGCCTGTTCAAGGCGCTCAGAACCAGCCGTTGGTTGTGGTGGGGGTTGTTTGCCTTGTGCGAACTACTGTTTCTATTTTCATATCCCGGGGCCCTCTATCTGGCCCTCACGCTGAATGTTGCAGCGCTGGTCAGCATCACAATCGAACGCAAGAAGGTTCCCGCTATGCCGCAACTCTGGCGCTGGCTGGTCAGCAATACCATGGCCGCCATCGTAGCAATCCAGCTACTGGCACCAACGGTGCCGCAAATGTATCTATGGATGCAGCGTGACCGGGCTAAGGCTGACTTGGGGCTCCCGTTTTTGCAGGATGTCTGGGCATTCCTGGCCAGCGGAATGGCCTGGCATACCTGGGATAGCAGCAATCCGCTGTGCATCTCGTGGCAGACGCTTAGTAATGACAACCCGCTCGCACTGTGGTTTCTGGCAATAGTACCTGCGCTGCTGGTTTTGCTTGGACTAGTGCGTTTTGTCTGTCGCAGCAGAGTCCATGCTGTCATCGGGATTGCCTTGTTATTGGCTGCGCCTTTTGCCTTCGTCGCAATCCAGGCTAAAGGCAACATCCTGTACGTTTGGTACCTGATATTTGCGCTGCCGGCAGTCGCCATCTTTTTTGCGCTCGGTGTCAAAACCCTGGTCTGGGTTTTTGTCCGCCCCTGGCCAAACCTCCACACTTCCGGGCCCCTCGCAATCGCAGCCGCAGTACTGGCTTGCTTCTGGTTCGCTACCGATCAGCAACGTCAAGTCGTTATCGCTAATCCGGTGGAACCACAGCGTGATTCGGTGCTACTCACCCGACCATCGCTCGATCCCTACCACCATACTGCCGAACAGATCATCACAGTGAACGTCGTCTTCACCACCCCGTTTTATGATCCGCGGGCTATCAAACTGGAGCCGGAAACCGGCACTGAAAAGCTTTCTCAATTGATGGCAGAAGCAAACTCAGAAGGCAAAGCACTCTACGTCAATTTCGGCAGCGAAGGACTGGCACGCCACGTCTACCCGGATGTCATGGAAATGCTCGATGATCGTGACAACTTCGAGTTGGTCGAGAAACTGTATGGGCTCAAACTCCAGAACACGAGGTTGGTTTATCGCTATAAGCATGCGCCAACCAAGGATGAAATCGCACAGGCCCGGTAGTGGACTCGATGCCCCATGTATAGTGTATCTACTTTTTGCTGCCGCCTGATCTTCTGCCCGTTAACCGTGCGCATGGATTATCGGCTGGCGGCAGACATGCAACGCCCCGTGCGAGGACCACTGGTTCTGGTGGCAAACCATATCAGCCATTTTGACCCGCCGGTGATGGTTACCGGATTCCCCGGCCAGATCGACTTCATGGCGATGACCGAGTTGTTTGAGAATTTCTTTATGCGCTGGTTGCTGACCAACTCCAATACTTTTCCCGTGAACCGCCATCGGACCGACTTGAAAGCACTGCGCATTGCCAAACAACGATTACAGGCTGGCAGGATTGTTTGCTTGTTTCCAGAGGGCGGATTGCGTACCGGTGAGTCATCGGTGCTGGAGGGCGCGCCGCTTCCCCCGGGTGGTACCCTGCTTGCGCAGTCAACAGGGGCCCCGATCCGACCATGCCTGGTGCTGGGGACCGATCAGCTATACGCCTGGCGGCCATGGCAAAAACGACCAAGGTTGAGCATTCGCTTTGGAGCTGAAATTGCCCCTGGCAGCGAGAGCAGCAAAGATGCCCGTCAGGAATTGAACCATAAGCTGGAAGAATCGTTACGCCGAATGTATCATGATGCCGTACACGAGCCGGGTTTTGAAGATGCGATGGTTCCGCGTACCGCCCAAGAGCGTTGGAGTGCATTAAAATGAGTTGGATTCACGATCGCCATGCTCAATTGATTGATGGAATTTCCTTCGGCTTCATCAACCTGCTGCAACTACGCGCCCGCGCCGGATTATCTCAGCTGGCCGAACTTGAAAACTATATCGAACGCTGGGAAAACGTTCCGCTAAACGAGTATTACAAAGTCCCGGAGACGGCAGGTATTGCCGATCTGCCTGATCATGGCAGAAAAATACTACCCAGCCCGCATCCGCTAGGGATTAACAAAAACGACCATGTTTTTCTCGACTACTGGCCCGGGCCCAACGGTTGGCGATCCCCGGTGATGTTCCTGTTGCATGGCGTCATGTCGGTCAGCGATGTCGGCTATCGGCTGTGGGCAAAAAAACTGAATAAGCTCGGCTGGGGCGCGATCTTTTTCCATTTACCATTCCACTATGGCAGAACGCCCAAAGGATCAATCAGTGGCGAGATGGCCTTGACGGCCAATGCTGTACTCACTGCTGAAGGCTTGCGCCAAGCGGTGATCGAGTTGCGCTGGATCGCCGCGGCACTTAAATCCAGGGGGGTCCCGGAAATCGGTTTATGGGGGACCAGCTACGGTGGCTGGATCGCATCGCTGTTAGCTATCCTCGAGCAAGGCATCAGCACCGCATGGCTGCTCGAGCCGATCGTCAATGTCGAGCAAGCGATCTGGGAATCTCCAGCCTGCAGGACACTGCGACGTCAGTTGCGCCACACTCGCATACAGCGTGAACTGGTGCACCGCCACTTGCCGCTGGTTTGTCCCAGCTACCACACTCCAACAGTTGATCCGCAGCGCATCATATTGATGGCTGGACGCTTCGACCGGATTGCCACCCCGGCGACCATTAAAGACCTTAGCCAACATTGGGCAGGCAGCCATTATCGCGAATTCAACCAGGGGCACGTCGGCTATCAACTCATGCCAGAAAGCTTACGCCTGGCAACCAAACTATTCGGTGATTTATTTACCATGCACGAGCACCAGAAAAAATCTGAGAATGCCGATGCATTGACGACGTGATAGGTAAAAGAGAACACCCGCACCAAATAGTATTCGTAGTCCTAGCCCGGATAAATCACAAACTTCGTAGCGAGACGTCCTTGGTCACCCGAAGCATGTTCGCCAGCTTGAACAGTTCGATGGCACCGGGATCGACGGTATTGCTTGGGTGAGAGGCTCAGGACAATTAGTTTGCCAGTTTTTTTATCGCTTTAGCTACCGCTTCAACCTCATCCGGGTGGGGCACAATATCGTCATATTTGATGAAATCCACCCCCATGTCCGCAATGTGTTGAATCAGACCATCGTACCATTCCTGGGATCCAGGCTTAGTCATATCAACCGCTTAACAATAGTGGCACCAGGTGCAATTCTCAGCCGGATCCGTGTTGGCAATATCCCGTGCCGTGTAGGAAAAACGGTTGCTCCCGGTTAGCCTCGATGAACTTCAACGCTTGATCGTGGATTAGTGTCGGTGCGTAGGTTTCCTCCTCCAATCCGAAATTATCCCACAAGATCTCGCGCCGATCATCGTTCCAGAGAAAGTAGGGATAATAATGATGGGCTAGGCGCTGGCAATTGTAGCCGTAAAAGCGATCGAATCCCATCTGCAGTGGCTCGCTGACCGAACCCGGAAAACCCAGTCCCCACTTGCCGAACAACCCGGTCGTGTAGCCTGCCTTTTTCAGCATATGTGCCATCGTGTAGGTGTCCGCAGGCATCGCCGCCTGCCCTTCCGGATGCACCTCGGAATTGCCACGCACAGGCGTGTGGCCCGTATGCTTGCCGGTGAGCAAGGCACTACGCGATGGCGCGCATACCGGGGCTCCGGCGTAGTGCTGACTGAGAATCATCCCGTCAGCTGCCATACGGTCAATATTTGGAGTCGAAAATTTACTCTGCCCGTTATAGCCGACATCACCGTATCCCAAGTCATCAACCAGGATGTAGATAATGTTTGGTGGTTTCTCCTCGGTGTTTGGGGACTGCCCATTGGAGCATGACACCAATGCCGAGGCCAGTGCGATCCAACAGAAGGACGGCTTCCATCTACTCCATTTCATACTCATGTGAGTTTTATAGTGCTTAGACATTATTGGGAGTAAATAACGTTTTATGAACATATTAAGGGCACACACTTTTCTCTTAATTGCTGCTCACCACCCTGCTGCCTGTCACTTTTGAGCTGAGCAGACCGAGCATTTCCGGCTTGGCCCGGGCGGCGGCCAGGATGCCACGCCCGAGCCAGGGGTTCTTGACCGCCTCTCTGGCCAGGCAGTTTATCCATAGTCGTCCGGTATAAATCGTTTTCCACTCCCTCTGGTAATGCCGTACTTTTGCCGTCGGTTGAGCATCTGTTGCCAGGATCTGGCCCGCCAGCAAGCCACTCTCCATGGCATAACGAATTCCTTCGCCGGTAAAGGGTTCAACTACCCGCGCTGCATCACCAATCAATAGCATCTGCGGCTTGCCTGCCTGTGCCGGTCGTCGCTCGATCGGGCTGATCGTTTGCCACACCGGATTATGCGGTAGCCGAAACGCCTTGGCAGACCAAGCCTTCAATGCCGGAATTGCGCGCGGCTTACCAACCAGACAAACATTTAATTGATCGGCACCAACATCCGCATAGCCACAATAGCCAATCGGTAAGATTTTTAAGCCGACGGCTCCGCTGTGGCGATCATCCATTCCGGCGTAGGTTTGCAGGGCTACACGATTTCTGGGCGACTTGGCATAGATGCCATTCATCCTGCAGACCGACGAGTTTCTACCATCGGCAGCAATTAACCAGCGGGCACTGAAAGACTCGGTATTGGTATCGACCAGCCAACGGCCAGCAGCAAATTCCGTACGTACTACCGGCTTGCCCTCATTGACATACACCCCACGCTGCCTGGCATTTTCCAGTAGCATGTAATCAAATAAGCTGCGCTTGACCGCCACCCCGGAAGAGCCATTTGCCGCACTGACAGAAAATTTGATCTTTTCCTGGTCAGCATACGAGAATTCGAGTTGGCGCATCGGCGCGTGGGGCAACTTGTTCAGTTCCGCCCTCAAATCCAGCGCATCAATTACAGCCCAACAGCCAGGATTAATACAGTCTCCGCAAACTTTTTCGCGGGGGAAAGCACAGCGTTCCAGCACGGCTGTTTTCAGACCATTGCAGGCACACACCGCAGCACAACTGGCACCTGCTGGACCGCCACCCACAATCAAAACATCAAAGTCGATCCCCATCTGCGTAATTACCTAATCGATTGCCGCGATTAAATCAATGATTCGGCGATGGCATCGACCAGCAGTTTGCCACTGGCAGTCACTACCAGATTGTCACCAGCTACCCGTAATAATTCCTGATCGAGCAACCGGGACACCTCGTCTTGATGATTATCCAGCAAAGAAATCGGTATTCCACGACTTGTCCGAAGCCCAAAAGCAATCCGCTCTCGCAAGAGAATTTCTGCACTCAGTTCTTCACGGAATCCAATAGCCGAATCACCACGGCTTATTGCGTCTATGTACCGATTGGTATCAGCAACCGCCTGCCAACGGTAGTTTCCAACCGTGCTAAATGCGCTGGGACCAAGACCCAGGTACTCGGCACCATGCCAGTATGCCAAGTTGTGCCGGCATTCGAATCCGGGGAGCGCATAGTTGGAGGTTTCGTATTGGTTGTACCCGCTTTCTTCAAGCTCCCTCATAGTCACTTCAAAATACTCCACATCACGCTCATCACTGGTCTTAAACTCACCACTGCGATAGCGATTCATAAATTCCGTATCCTCTTCATAAGTCAGGCAGTAGGCTGAAATGTGCTCGGGTCGCAACGCGATCGTGCGAGTCAGTGTCTCCTGCCATTGCCTGATATGTTGTCCCGGTATGGCAAAAATGTGGTCCAAGTTGATCGCCTCAAAGCCGGCTTGGCGGTAAATATCATAGGACTCCTCAGCCTGTTCCACACTATGCACCCGGCCGAGCACCTGCAGCAACTGTGGATCCCACGATTGCACACCCATGCTGATTCTATTGACCCCCAACTGCCTCAACATTTGGGCTTTTTCACCCGAAACAGTTGCCGGGTTGGTTTCAATAGTCCATTCCTCAACCTGGCTGAAATCGGCCAATGACTTTAAGCCGCTAATAAGAAAGTCCAACTGCTCGGCCCGTAAGGCCGTTGGCGTCCCGCCACCAAAGAAAACTGTCTGCGGCAATACGGGAATTTTTTTCAAGGCACATTCAAAGTCACGCAAGACAGCATCGAGATACGGCTGGGCCTGGCTGTGGTCACCTGCTTGCTTGTAGAAGCTACAGTACGGGCAAACCTTGGGACAGAACGGGACGTGGACATAAAGGTGCCTTACTGACGATGAGCGACTATCAGGCGTTAGCGCAGCGCTGGACTCAGGTGCCAAAGATTCGCCGGTCTTCATGCAATACGATCCCTTTGAGTTTCATTTCCAAACCCTCTGGGTTATCGGCTGCCGCCATGGCAACTTCTTTACTTATCTTTCCCGAAGCAACCAGTTCAGCCAGCGAGCTGTTGAATGAATGCATCCCGCCTTCACCAGCGGCAACGATACCATGCAATTTATCCAGCGCACCGTCCTTGATAACTTTGCTCACACCCGGACTGCGCAAAAGCATTTCGGTCGCAGGCAGCCTGCCACCAGCCGCAGCGGCAACCAGCCGCAGGCATATCACCCCATTTAATAAGTCACCGAGCTCCCGTCTCACGATTGGCCGCTGTTCATCCGGCAATAGCTCCAGTAGACGATC
Organism: uncultured Chthoniobacteraceae bacterium; assembly: GCA_964443575.1. Classification (GTDB taxonomy): domain Bacteria; phylum Verrucomicrobiota; class Verrucomicrobiia; order Chthoniobacterales; family CAKUMP01; genus CAYUDZ01. The sequence continues at coordinate 20,626 of CAYUDZ010000003.1, forward strand.
AAGTGCGCCTACTGCGCTGCCGGCATGCATTGTAGTCAGCACCAGGCGACCCGAGCGCGCTGCACGCAGCGCAGCAAGTAAGCCCTCACGGTCGCGTAACTCTCCGATCACGACAACATCCGGATCCTGCCGTAACACATTATGGAAACCCGATTCAAAACTCTGTGTATCAATTCCCACTTCGCGTTGTTCGATTCGGCTCAGCTTATCAAAATATAAAAACTCGGCTGGGTCTTCGATGGTCACTATGTGTTTGCTGCACGTAGTGTTCAGGTGGCCAACCATGGCAGCAAGCGCGGTGGACTTGCCCGCGCCGGTCCGCCCGGAAATCAGGAATAATCCACTCGCAGCTTCCGCCATGGCAGCGAGTACATTAGGCAACCCCAACTCACTTAACTGCGGCACCTGCTTGCGTATCCGCCGCAATGCGATGGCCGGTTCGCCACTTTGCATCGCAACGTTCACACGATACGCATCATATTCTGCAGGGCGAAAGGAGACGTCCACTTCACCGCACGCATACAAACGATCCAGTGCTGCCGGCTGCAATAACTCTGCAAGTAATTCTTCTACCTGCTCAGCATCAACCATGGGCAGATCGATAGTTTGTAATTCACCGACTACTCTTAGTGCCGGCTGCACTCCGGGCTTTAAATGAATATCGGACGCATCGCTTGATGAGGCTTCATCAAGTAGCATACGAAGCAACTCGTTGGCCACCAACTTACTCATGAGCTGGTCAGGTTATATCTTTCCAACCGCTTGCGTAAAGTTGCCCGGGTAACCCCCAGCAGCTTGGCCGCCTTAACCTGGTTGCCATTGGTCAGCTTCATCGCCTGTTCGGTAAATTTCTGTTCTACCCAAGGCAGCAGTTGCATCTCCGGATCATTATTTGCCATTTCAAAAAGCCGCAGGATCGCATCGTCTGCCGAAACAACTTCGGGTGCCTGCCGGGGAGCACTCTCAGGGTACACAGGCTGCACCGGCAAGGGGGCAACAGCATCATCACCCTCGACTTTCTCTGCTTGTTGTAGTGGTAAATCCTTGGGTAATAGCAGGTCGACAGTTGCCAACACGCTGGCCCGTTCCAGCGTATTCTCCAGCTCGCGTACATTGCCGGGCCATGGGTAGGACTCCAGCGCTTGCGCCGCTTCCTCGGAAAGCTGCAGCGGTGGCTGATGCTTCCTGCGGGCGATTTTGCTAAGGAAATATTCCGCCAGTAAGCGGATGTCCTCGGTGCGCTGGCGCAGCGGTGGTAAATGAATCCGCACGACATTCAAGCGGTAAAACAGGTCTTCACGAAACCGCTTCTCAGTCACCTCATCTTCAAGATTCTTGTTGGTCGCAGCGATGATCCGGACATCTGCTTTGATGGTGTCCGTCCCACCAAGTCGGGTGAAAATACCATCCTGCAGGACACGCAGTAATTTAGTTTGGATTGGCATCGGCATGTCACCAACTTCATCCAAAAACAGGGTGCCCCCATCACACTGCTCGAAACGACCGGTTCGCTGGGAAGACGCACCGGTGAAGGCACCGCGCTCGTGGCCAAACAATTCACTTTCCAGAAGATTTTCCGGAATCGCCGCACAGTTGATTGCAAAGAATGTCCCTTTAGCCCGTGCACCATAGCGATGGATAGCGCTGGCAACCAGCTCTTTCCCGGTACCGCTCTCACCGGTAATCATGACCGGTGCATCGCTGTGCGCAACTCGACCAACCATTTTGAAGACTTGCTGCATCACCAGCGACCGGCCAACGATACTGTCCTGGTGCTGCTCGACGGTTAACTGAGGCTTGAAAGCAATAGCTGCCTCAACGTCCGCCCTCGCACGCAAGGCTTCGTCGACTACCACTTTAAGGTTAAAAGGCAACGATTCCTTACGGATAAAGTCGAATGCCCCCATCTTCATCGCTTCGATCACACTTTGGGTGCTGCCAAACGCACTAATCAGGATCACCATGGCATTCGGGTTGCCTTCACGGATCTTGGCAAGGAGCTCAAGCCCTGACAGTGGTTGCAAATGTGTCTCAATCAGGCACAAGTCTGGAGCCTCCACAGCAAACGTCTTGAGCGCTTTATCGGAGCGGGTTTCAACCAGTACTTCTGTGTCTGCTGTCACCAATTGACGCTCGACCCACTCAAGAAAGTCGGTCTCACTGTCAACTACCAAGATTTTCCTGCGCTGCCCCATAATGTCAGACTGAACCAAACCTTCTCTGCCGTCGGCTGTAATCATTAATTGCTTCGGCCATTTCCTGTTTACGGAAATCCGGCCAGAGCTTATTGGAAATAAATATTTCCGTGTAACTCAACTGCCACAGCAGAAAATTTGATATCCGCATCTCCCCGGAAGTGCGGATCAACAAATCGGGGTCCGGTATTCCCGATGTATACAGGTGTGAGTCCATACACGACTCATCAATCTCATCCAGCGCCAGTTCGGAGTTGGAAACCTTGTGCGCGATCTTCCTGACGGCATTGAGGATCTCCTGGCGTGATCCGTAGCTGAGGGCCAGCACCAGATTGAGCTTCGAGTTAGCAGCACTCTGCGCGATGGCCTGATCTAATGCCTGCCCGCATTTCTTGGGCAACCGCTCCAAATCACCGATGGCCAAAAGGCGGATCCCTTTTTCGACCATCTCCTTGGTGCGGCTGGTCAGAAACTTTTCCAACAACCCCATTAAGGCATTGATTTCAGCTTGCGGCCGCTTCCAGTTCTCCATGCTGAATGCGTATAAGGTCAACCACTCCACCCCAAAGTCACTGCATGCTTCAGCCACTGCGGCGACGGAGTTCGCCCCCTCCTCGTGACCACGGATACGCGGCAGCCCACGCTCACTTGCCCAGCGACCATTGCCGTCCATCACGATGGCAATATGACGTGGTGTACTATTTGGGGTCGTAGCCATCAGTTCATATTCGCCTGTTTCATTGTCAATTGACAGAACGTTTTCGGTTCTGCCGAGCCTTGGGACGCATTACCCTTACAGTTAATTGGTTGCGCAAACTGGCATGCAGCAGCATCAGCACAATCAGTGTCGATAGATTTAATATAATAACATTAAACTGGAAGACTGACCAAGTACTTCCCAAATACCACTTATCGGGACCAAAAAACACATTGATTTTCTCAGTCCTCAAATAATCCTCCTGCTCTATCTCCGCAGTTGTAACTAGATCAGCAACCTTTTGGTTTACATAAATTTGCTCGGCTGAGACAACCCGCTCGTTACCATGCAAGTCAGTCACCGCCACTTGTTCGCCCGCCAGTATCCGGTCAACTAACTCCAGCTTTTCATCAATTATTGATTTGGAGGCGGCTTCCAACCCGGTCACCGCTGCCAATATCTGCAGGCTGTATTTCAGTTTTTCTGCTGCCGCCTCATCCGATTTAGCCTCAACTTTAAGCTGATCAACCTGCTGCTGTACGGCAAGTTGACGCCTGGTAAGCGGGTTGTTTTTTGCCAAATCGACTATCAATGCTTCATACGACCAGCGGATTGGCATCCACTGGCTGATCCAGGGCACTTCGAGGTCGCTTTTTGGTGCCATATCTGCGGACTCAGGGTGATTACGTGCCCAGCGTTCGAGCACATGGACGAAGTCGAGGTTTCGGTTCATTTCCTCATATTTAATCAACGCACCGCCGAGGATAATTTGCGGGATAAGCACCAGCGGCAGAATGTTGACTGCCGTCTTGGCATCTGAAACCAGCGAGGAGATAAGCAGGCCGATGGCTATACCGCTCAATGAAGTCACAAACATATACCACACCTGCATCCAGAACACCCCGCGAACCTCCAGCAGAGCGCTGCCAATCCAGACAAACAGGATACACTGCAAAAATGCAAACAGCGCCAGCGTCAACAGCTTGGATACGATGTAATACCACAACCGTAAGTTCAGGTTGCGTTCGCGGCGCAGGATCGAACGATCTCGGATGATATCGTCGGCACTGTTAGTTAACCCAAGAAACATAGCTACCACCAGCGACAGAAACATGTAGGTCGGTATGTGGAAGGCAGTCGCAAAGCTGTAGCTGCCGCTTTCAGAAAAGCGCAGCACCAGACCAAAAAGCGCCGCCAGCATCGGTGCCTCGACCATGGTGGTGAGGATGTTAGCCCGGTTGCGTAGTTTACTCAGGAAAGCACGTTGCAATTGCGCGATAAACTGGGTCCACTCATCGTGCCAGCGAATTTTGTCCTGTCGCAAAGTTGGCATCACGACGGTATCCGGCGCCGCATCCTTACGTTTCACGGCAACTTGCCCGACATCCTGCATCAGCCTGTAGCTCTCGTACTTATCTCTCCAGTACTCTGGGCTAAACCTGCGTGCAGGCACTAACTGACCATCTTTGTTTTCTTCGTAAATGATATCTCCGCCCAGATCGCGCAGTGGTGTTTCGAGGACATCAAAAACAAATTCTGGGCCCACCTCTTCGCTGTAGTTGCGTACTGCATCAAAGATCCCGGGGTAACGCTCCCGCTCAGCATCGGCAAAATAGCGCAACATTTCATTGGGGGTGCCAAAGAAAACCAGTTTGCCACCCTTGTCTAACAACACAGCCTTATGAAACATGTGAAACAACTTGGCTGACGGCTGGTGGATGGTAACCAGCACAATTTTGTTGTGCGATATGCCACGAATAATATCGATGACGTGCTCGGAGTCTTTTGATGACAGTCCGGAGGTTGGTTCATCTAACAGGTAAACATCCGAGTTACCAATCATATCCAAGCCGATGTTCAGTCGCTTGCGCTCGCCGCCGCTCAGTGTCTTCCTGTTGGGCATACCAACCTGGCTACCACGCCTTTCTATCAATCCCAATTCCAGCAGCTTGCCAGATACCCGGCGTGCCCGGTCACGCTGGGACAGGTGCGGTGCACGCATGGCGGCTGCGTAGTCGAGGTTCTCTTCGACCGTCAAATGCTCGTCAAATGCGTCATCCTGTGGAACAAAGCTGATGTAGCCTTTCAACTGTGCAAGATTGGGGTAGAGGCTTAAACCATTCATGCTGATCTCACCGGCGCTTGGCGGCAACTGGCCGGCGATGGATTGCAACAACGTGCTTTTGCCGGAGCCACTCGCTCCCATCACACAAACCATTTCACCGCGCCGCACATCAAAGCTCACCCCGTCCAGCCCGACATCACCATTGGCAAATCTGACCCGTAAATCCCTCACCTCCAGCGACCGGATAATGTTCCTGCGCTCCTCGATGATGCGCTCGGAAAAATCACAACGTAAAACTTGCCCCGAATCAATTCGCACCAAATCACCATCCTGCAAGCTGACCCGATTGCGCACCGGCTGTCCCCGCACGACAATCGGACGATCCGAGTCCAGTACCTCGAGCATGCCTGTCAACTTTTCATAGTCACATGAGATGCGCAGCAAGACCTCACCACTGGTCCCCGGCGACAGCAAAATATCATCCGCGCTTAAGCGACCGGGATTGTTGGACACAAGGTATTCGAACTTACTGGGCTGTAATTTAAAGCGTCCACCCATCGCCCGGGCCCGGCGCCTGAGGTCAAGCAGCTCAAGTGTGCTTCCGCCGTGAAAAACGATTGCATCCTCAAGATTGGCAGTAAAAGTTTGCTCCTTGCGCAGCTCTTGGCCATTCAATTCCGCCTGCACCTCCCTAAGGGCTTCAACCTTGACATTTAAACCAAATATCACACGCAAGATACTGTCGCGCTCACGGGATCGCGTAATCTCCACTTCGTCATCACTGTTGACCTTCAGAAAAATCTCCGGAACCGAAACGCCCTTCTTGGCATTGAAGTAGAAGAGCAAATCCTGGAATGTGATCACCTGACCTCGCAAAATAATCCGTTGGCCAGGATAGATCCTGCAAAACTCCTGCGGCTTGACTGCCCGCCCGCGTACCAGGATCGGTGACTTGCTTAAATTCTTCAACAAGATGAGATCGTGGTACTGGTAGACCCTGACAAATTCGTCATCCATCAGCGAGCTGAGGGTTACATCGGAGGAAACGGCATCGGCTCCAAAGACCAGCACCTCCAGTTGCACGTTGCTTTCAGGCAGTACCTGCGCGTCTTCATTTTCAGCATTTAACTGGTAAACAATTTCGATCGCTTGCGCGGCCATATCGAGGTCATCCATGAACTCGTAATAAACGGCCAATTGGTCGTGCTGCATGCCAGCCTTACTAATTAAATCGTACAATTGGACGCACAGCAGCAGTTTACGGTCAGGCGATAACTCCTTACTGAGGCGGGCAGCCATCGCGCTGAGGTCATGTTGTTCATCCAGCGCCTGTCGAAATAGCGCCCGCAGCTCAGAATACACTGCATCAGGGTAATCATAGCGCAAGAAGCCAAGGATCGAATCAACCTCCTCTTCCTGGACCTCTCCATCTACTTTGGTAAATCCCGCAAGCACTCGAATCAATACCGGTAGCATATTGGGGCCTTCGGAAACGGATCGTGGCCGCCCGGCTAAACGCCGGAAGCGGTCGACTACCCAGCGTTCAAACCGGTAAAAGTAGGGAGCCGCACGCTTGTGGAAGATTTCGATTCGGCGGATGAACGCCTGCAACTTACTTCTTTCTGATTGTTGCATTTTTGGCATGCTGGTTATTTCGTCGCTGGTTGCGTATCAGGACGAGCGAATAGTTGCCACTAGTCAAGGTCTTCGGCGATGACACTTTGCCTCTGCCGTGAGGCAAGATAGCGGGCCTGCTTGGTCACGCCGGATACACTTGCATCAAACCGGTAAGCATTACAATTAGAGCACATCGCTGTCGACCGCGATACAACCGAGCCGCAGCCCTCACATACCTTGAAAGCTGTAGGGTTAGCTACTATTTTCATTGCACGCTGCTCGCGATCACTATCGTGCGGTGTTGGTTCACTCGACATTTCTATTTCAAGCATAAACCATATAGCACCACATTGACAAACTAATGAATTCTAAATCGCGCACTGACTCGAATCGTAGCTGCCTGATGCTTACAGCGATCTGCCTGCTGCTACTGGTATTGGCTATTCCTTGGGTTGTTGATATCTTCCATAGTCTGCGTCAGCAAGCCCGCCAGCCATTGCCGGTGCTGCCACCGTCACTGGATTTTGTTGCAGCCCATGAACTGGTCAGTATTCCGCTGGCCACTGAGTTCGCCTATCCACTTGGCTCACCACGCGCTGCCCTTGCCTACAACGCGCAGCCATTCATGGAAAATAATCACTTGGGTGACGACTGGAACGGCTCGGGCGGATACAATACTGATCTGGGTGATCCGGTGCATGTTATCGGCAACGGGTTGGTCACTTATGCCGCGCAGCGGGGAGGCGGTTGGGGCGGTATCGTAATCGTTCATCACCGATTGCGGAATGCCGATGGAACCTTCCAATACCTACAAAGTTTCTACGCTCATCTCGACACCATTACGGTGGAGCCTGGTGAGTATGTGAAACTTGGTCAGTCACTGGGATCTGTTGGTAATGCCGGCGGCAGATACTGGGCACATCTTCATCTTGAATTACGGGAATTTGTGACTCGCCATGTTGGCACCGGCTATAGGGTGACATTCGACGGCTGGTTGGATCCGACAGAACTAATAGAATCTACACCTACGCCCGCTTACATCTTGCCTATTGGCCACAGGCAGGAATAATGCAGTTATGGAACCTGCAGTTCCCCAGCAAAGAACCTACCACTGCCAAGTCGTATTACTGGCGCTACTCTTTGTGCTAGCGGCCGCTTTACCGGTTTTCGCAGAAAATCTGGTGCAAAATGGTGACATGGAAGAAGTGCGTGAAGTCATAAACCTCTGGGATGGAGTAGGCCAATCGCGCTTCATTCGGGGCTTTGACCGGCAACTGGAAGCACTATCACATGCCGGCATTGTCAAGCCAGGTACCGTTCCGCCATCAGTAGTCGGCGCCGAGCTAACCAGTGATGCTCTCCCAGATCTACTGATTGCCGATACCCTAGGTTACCTTTGGTTGTTTGAAAATTCAGGCACTGCCAACAACCCAAAATTCACTAATGGTGAAATCCACGACGTGTTCATGTCACTCGGTGCACACAGGTTGGCTCCTCGAGTCAACTTCGCAGGATTCTTTGCCAGCGACTCCAAAGATCTGCTGCTTGGCAACTACCGTGGTGAAATCTACCTGCTGCGCGATACGCGGGAACGCAGTGCAGTGACATGGGAACAACCTGCTACGGTAGAAGCTTCACTCATTCCCACGGATTCAACCGGAAAACTTTGGGGCAACTTATTGGCTCCCGCAGCAGCCGATTTCAACGGCGACGGCAACCTCGATCTGGTGGTTGGCGACGGCTCTTATGCAGCAAACACGATCCGGCTATTTATTAATCAAGGCAACAACTTCGCTCCAGTCTATAACGAGAAACAATGCTATGCCTTGTTGTATGGTAAAGGCCGTGAGCAATTGGTGCCCACTATTTTTGATACCGACGGAGATGGGTATCCCGACCTGATTGTCGGTGACCGCAGGGGTGGAGTAACCCTGCACCAGCATCCCGGTGCGGGATGGTCACCGGGCAGCCAGTTTCCGCTCAGCGGTTACCTCATTGATAGCAACCGGGAAAGTACCGCAGCAGCGGTCGCTCCACATGCTGTCGATATGAATGCTGATGGCACTTTCGATTTGCTGTTGGGACATGCTGACGGACGCGTGTCCCTAACCGTCAATACAGGCAGTGCCAGCTTTCCAGAGTTCTCGGAGCCACAGTACCTGACAGGCACACAAGTTCCGCCGGTAGCCTATTCACAGCCAATCGGATGGGAAGTTACGACAAATGACCGCAATGGTAATGCTTACGCATACGCAACCGCTGCGGCCTCGGCCCCGGGAGGAATTCAGCCAACATCCGGCAGCAGTATGCTCGCAGCCGGCTATCTGCCGCGCGCAAGCGCCAAACTGCCACCATTTTACTACTCACTGAATGGCTTGCGTGACAGCGATGAAACCTTGCAATTCAGGATCACAACCAAAGTCCCATTAAAAAATAACCAAATCTACCAGTTGACATTTCAGGCTGCCGGGCGCGAAGTGATTAAAGCTGGCTGGCAGGTGATAATTGACTTTGAGAAGCAAATTGGTGAAACCCGGCTGGACAGAAAAGAACGTGGAATCATCAACAAACTAGCCGACATTCACAAAGAGACATTCATCGAAGACGGGATCTTTAGTCCACGGGAATCATGGATGGAAACCCGCTCCAGTTTTACAGTGCGGTTCAAAGATGCTGACCTGCGCCGCGAAGAGGAATTGCCGCTGGCAACACTCACATTTTTGTTCAACCTCGAGCCGGGAAGCGGTCAACTCTTTATCGACAACGTGCGCATTGTGGCGCAGTAGTAATCACCATGCCCAACGCACAAACAACCATAGCACTCATCTGCGACTACGACCAAACGCTAAGCCCGCATTACATGCAGGATGAAGTCTTGTTCCCGTACTTCGGAATCGACCCCAAGCAATTCTGGTTAAAATGCAACCAGTTGGTAAGCGAGCACGGCTACGATAATGAGCTGGCCTACATGAAAGCCATCCTCGAATACCTGTCGCTGGACAGGCCCAGCAACAACTCGCTGCGCGAGCTGGGTGCCAAATTGAACTTCTATAAAGGCTTGCCCGAAATGTTCGATGAGCTCAAATCGCTGATAACTCCCGAACAGCATGCTCTCGATGTGAAGCTGGAATATTATATCATTTCTTCCGGCTTACAGGTTATCCTCGAAGGCAGCCGCCTGGCACCCTACTGCAAAGCCATTTTCGGTTGCGAGTTCGGTGAAGACGAAGAAGGAAAAATTAACTTTCCGCGTCGGGTCATCAGCCATACGACCAAAACCCAATTCCTCTTCCGTATCAATAAAGGAATGCTGGATCGCTCACAGGATGTCAACGATCACATGCCCCCGGAAATGCGCCCGGTGCCATTTGAGAATATGATTTATGTTGGTGACGGCCCAACTGATGTCCCTTGCTTTACGGTCATGCGCCGCAATGGTGGGCGCGCCATTGCGGTTTACAACCCGGATGATGAGAGCCGCTCCAGCTTCAAAAAATGCTACCAGTTAACCGGCACTGCAGATCGCGTCCGCCATATCGCCCCATCCGACTACCGCCAAGGCCGCCACTTGCGCCTGCTGCTGGAGGAAATGATCACCGAGATCGCCTCAAGGATCGTCCACCGACACCAGGAAGATGCCAGGGCTAATACCGTCAGCGCTCCCAAATATTGAGCAATTGCCACGGAAGTTATTTCACCTGCTCAGCAACCACAATCAACCTTTGCGGGGCTGGTCCGATAAATTCGAATGGATAGCAGGTCACTAGCACAAGGGGCGCACTTGATCGTGCCGCCAAGGCATCATAAACGCTCGCCATCGCGTTATCAGCATCTACTACCATTCGCCTGATGACGACCAGACGTTCAAGCTCTCCAGATTTGTTTTCGACAATAACTTCTGATCCCTGACTTATTTTACCCAGCGAGCGGAAGTGTGTATCACGGTGTCCAAGGACTACTCGAATTGGTGACCCGTCCACGGCAGTTGCTGCAGGTAAGACGGTTAGCGCTGGAAAATAGGTCAGAGACCTTTTGTTGGCACCGCTCAATACAAGTGAGTCAATCCTGGCTGCAGGAACCTGCAGCCAGAACGCAGGATACAACCCACTAAACTCTCCATCTGGCAATTCATCATTATTTTGCCAATTTTGCCAGATTTGCTGTCCTACTATGCTTGCGACCGTACGCTTAACCAGGTGCCATGCGGGTTGCGCTCCAGTACAAACTCCGCCTGCCAGCAACACCGAAACCAGCAATACCTTCATCATTTTCCACTCCTTTCGATTCGGCGTGTGTAGCGGGCTTTCTCCCACAATCCGATCAACACCATTGCAAATAGGATAAAAATGGCACTGATAACCAGTAACAGCGGATCATTAGTTGCTGTTGGAAAAAACGAGTTTGCCTGCCAACCTGCAGGTAATTCAGTTGGCACTTTAAGGCGCTTGAGTCGTTCGCTCGGATTAGCCACAACCTGCTCGACCGCTACCCGTGAAGTAAATTGCGTAAGCAATTGGTACTTCAGCCCCAGCCCGGTCACTTCTGCTTTAAGCCGTTCACGTTGGGCATCTTCGGTTGCCAGTGTGTAATCGAGCATCAGCCTGCTAATCTTGCCTCTGCCAAATAGCTTACCTAACGGCGCCGAGGAGCTGATAGTCGCCGCAGCCAACGGCACCTCCATGACTTTTTGTTGGCCATCCACTTTCGCCGACAGCCTCACTGCCTGTACCGTACCATGTGGCAGATAAGCAAAGATCCGAACCGGTCGTTCGTGAAACACATCAGGAATCGGCTGCGGTTGCCACTCGACATCTGCTACTGTATCACCTGCGGCAGCGAGCCACTCGATGTTGATATCCGTCATTACCGGAGCTTCCAGGGTGCGGAAGAAGTCAGACATTACCTCACCAATATCCTCATGTGAACGAATGAAACGTGTCTGCCCACGACCGGCATCAGCCATTGCCCGCATCAGATATTCATTGGGAGCGCTGCCAATCCCAAAGGTAAACATCCGTGTCGTACCAAGTCGCGCGTGCAGCAACTGCATCAGTGACTCTTCGTTACCAACACTACCATCGGTCAAGAACACGACCAGTCGCATCGATGACTCAGTGCCGGGAATCGACAACAGGTGCGCAAGGGCTTTCTGCATCTCAGTTCCTCCATCTGCCTCCAATCCATCGACGTACATTCGCGCCGCTTCAACACGCTCGTCAGTAGCCAGCCGCAGATCCGGTGAAAATGATGAATAATCATCTGCAAACCTAACTATGGTAAAGTGGTCCTGTGGCTGCAGCATGTTTAAACATCTGCGCAGGCCGGCGCGCGCTTGCGCGATCGACTCGCCACTCATCGATCCGCTGGTATCGATCAGGAATAGCACATCACGCGGAACTTGCCTGCGTGCGGCACGGAGTTCTGTGGCCACTGGTGGCAACAAGGTCAACATACCATGCCGGTCGTCCTCATCGGAAACAACCAGCTCGGCACGCGGCATTTCACTGCGGGTCAAATGGATATCTAGATGGAAGTCACGATTGGCCCGTACCGGACCAGTGGCAAGCTCTACCGCATAAGGACTATTACCGCCCGATGCCTGCGCGACATGGATTGCGTGGGTGCTGGAATCAATCCTCTCCACCGGTAAACCTTCAACTGACGCCGAGATTTGCACCCGATGCCCGGATTCATATCTTGGGTGCAGCAACGGTGGGGTGATCTCATTGGCATCTGGCACTGGAATATTAAAGGGCAGGTAACGGGGTCCAACCACCAGCGGGAAGGTAACACTATAAACCCCCTCCCGATAATCCGCGGTATGCATCAGTGTCAGCTTCACCAACAACGTGTCACCAGGCATGATGTTGGCAACCGAATTGGTAAAGATGTTCGGCCGCTGCTGCTCCACTAGTGCTGCCCGTTTGCCGCTTGCCACCGCTTCTTCATAGATCTCTCTGGCTTCCTGTTTTTCTCGCACGATGCTCTGAATAATACGGTCGCCAACCTGCATCACCATCCCGGTTACCGTGCCTTCCGATGGTAAAGGGTAAACATAAACCGCCTCAAGTGGATCACCCGTCTCATTCTTAAATTCCTGGGTTACCTCAGTGGCTACAATACCCCCGCTTACCTGCATGTGGATTTCCGTTTTCTTCAATGGTATGAAGATCCGCTGCTCAGACCCGGCTGCACGCGCAGCTAACATACCTGCCGGATAGCTGTCCTCAGCTTGGCTTTCGGCCGCAATACAGTTGCTGCAAATAATAATTGCGGCCAGCAGGCCCGCTAATTTGTTGATTTTTTGATTACTCTTCATTTTTTGCTCCTCATTAGTTAATGTTGGCGGTCAGTTGTTGACCGCCTTCATGCGGGGATACGGGACTTGAGGAGCTAATCTTTCAAAGTTTTTAACTTTTTTTGCTACCAGCTGATGACCAGCAGCGACAATTCCAATAAGCCATGCTATAACTTGCGCGTCGTGAAAGATGGAAAGGCAGAACAGCTGGATGAAGATGCTTTTCAGAAGACTCGGAAAAGCCTGATTGAGCGCTTGGATGACTGGCAGGACCAGAAAACATGGATGGAGTTCCATGACATTTACTGGCGCGTCATCTATCGCTTTTCGCTACGCAATGGACTGCGCGACGATGAAGCATTTGATGTGGTTCAGGAAACCCTTCTAGCGGTAGCAAAACAGTCAAAAGATGGTCGCTACGACCCTCGATCAGGAACATTCAAATCATGGCTGTTTAATCTTACCCGTTGGCGGATTGCCGATCAGTTTCGTAAGCGCGACCGCTTCTCCAATTCAAACGATACCAGCCACCAGCAGACTGATGGTTTGCCAAGGACCGCAACAATCGAGCGCATCCCTGACGCTAAGGCCTCCGATCATGATGCCATCTGGGAGCAGGAGTGGAAACAGAATGCCAGCCAAGTTGCCGTCAAACGGGTGCGCAACCAGGTATCCCCAAAGCAGTTTCAAATCTTTGATTGCTACGTGATCAAGGAGTGGCCGACACAAAAAGTACAGCAAGACTTAGGCGTGAGTATCGCTCAAATCTACCTTGCCAAGCATCGGATTGGAACCATGCTACAGAAGGAGTTGAAGCGACTTGAGCGAGCAGATTTCTAACAACACACCTGATCAGGCGCATTTAGACATACCTGACATCGAGCTACTCAAACTCGTAGGGTCCGGGTCCTACGGTGAAGTCTGGCTGGCCCGCACAATTACCGGGGCGCTGCGTGCAGTTAAAATTGTCCGGCAATCAAGCTTTCACAGCAGCAAGTCGTACGAACGGGAGTTCAATGGCATCAAGCAATTCGAGGAGGTCTCGCGCACCCACCCCGGGCTGGTCGAAGTACTGCATGTCGGGCGCAATAAAAATGCAGGGTACTACTACTGCATCATGGAACGCGCAGACCCGCTGGATGGCGCCAGTGATAACATAGCAGACTACCAGCCCAAGACTCTATCCATGCTGATTCAGCAAGACCGCCCTTGCGCCATCGCTTTCACCCTGGATACTGGCCGGGAAATTGCAGCTGCACTCGCCGCGCTGCATCAGGCCAATCTGGTTCATCGCGATATTAAGCCATCAAACATTATTTTTGTGAAAGGCAAACCAAAGCTGGCAGATATCGGGATGGTTGCTGCAAGTGGTCAGCGCAGCTTTGTTGGCACCGAGGGCTATGTACCTCCCGAAGGCCCCGGGACAGTCCGTGCAGATGTTTACAGCTTGGGTAAGGTCATTTACGAAATGGCAACAGGTAAGGATCGGCTGGACTTCCCGGAGTTACCGGAAAGCTGGTTCAATCATGCGCCAGAAAAAAAGCGGCAACTCCACTTGCTGAATGACGTGATTTGCAAAGCCTGTAACCCGCGTCCGGATCAAAGATATAAAGATGCCGGCCAGTTAGAGCGCGCCCTGACGGCAACCACAGCTGCCAGGGAGACAACGCGCCGTACATTTTCCGCAACCGGTATAATTACCATTCTGCTGGCCCTGCTTACTGCCTTGGGTGCCTATTTTTACTATTTTCATAAGCTCCCAAACCAACCTCATAAGGGATCTCATGCAGCTGCTACCCCAACCCCCACCCCTGCGCTTGCAACTGGCAGCCTCAAAGTCATTAGCCCCCCCGCCGGCGCAAAAGTACTCATCGCGGGTGAGCATCTCGGGGAAACACCGTTTTACCTCGAAAATGCTGCAGTTGGACCTCTAACTGTACGCTTGGAACTAGCTGGCCACAAGCCACTCGAGTTGCGCGGCGTCATCGAGCATGAACAACAATTACTCATCGGTTCCAAGCTGGAGGCTTGGTTGAAACCGATAGCCGGACAATCATGGGTTAATTCAGATGGCATCGAGTTTCTAGCCGAGGGCGAGCGTTACCTGTCAAGCACCCCGGTACCACCATCAGTTATTGCCAATTATGTCGCGGCGACCGGGCAGGCACAAACTGCAGAGATAGAAGCCAAAGAAGAATTCCTGCGCTGGTATACCGGCATCGCACAAAATCAAGGGTACCTGGAAAATCACCACTATTACAGGCTAGCCACTGCAGCCGAACTGGCACAGGCAGGACTGGATAACCAGACTGACACCGGAAAATTTCATCTCGTTGTAGATACGCACCCCCTAGGTGACATCGTCATTCGATCGCTACCGGCAGGTGCAGGTGTTTATCACGGTGACTCATTCCTCGGCAACACACCGCTCAAATTGACCGGACAAAGCGTCGGCGAGTTAAAACTTTCTTTGCAGCTTGAAGGATACACGTCGACCACGGCAAATGTTGAAGTAGTGGCCAATCAATCATCAGAGCATACGGTAGCGCTGGAACGCAATAACCGGGCCATGCTTGGGCAACCATGGCAGAATTCGCTGGGTATGGAGTTCCGGCCAGTCACCGAGGCGGATGTGCTCTTTGCTGTGTGGGAAACTCGGGTAGCTGACTACAGCGAGTTTGTAGCTGCCACTGGCCGCCAGCATGAACAAGCCGACTTCGAGCAACAGCCTGATCACCCCGTGGTATTGGTAACTAAAGACGACGCGCGTGCATTTTGTAAATGGCTCACCGGCAAAGAACGTGATCTCGGACTGTTATCCGATACACTGGAGTACCGCTTGCCGACAGATCTTGAGTGGAGCATCGCCTGTGGGTTCGATGACGAGGGTGGTGCTTCACCCGCTGCGCGCGATAGCGGCAATAGGGTAGCTTTTCCTTGGGGGACAGACTGGCCACCGCAACAGCCAGTCGCCAACCTGGCCGATGTGACATCTGCGTACTCGCAAGGCCAGCGCATCATCAGCGGGTATCATGATGGATTTCCTAAAACTGCCCCGGTAGGTAGTTTCCCTCCCAACCAGTATGGTTTGCACGATTTGTCAGGCAACGTTTGGGAATGGGTTGCTGACAATTACGGTGGTGGCGGTAGCTTCAATGACTGGGCTGTTTGCCGTGGTGGTGGATGGAGCAATTTTCGTAAAGCTCAGCTGTGGATTTCATGCCGCAACCTCGTCGAGACTGAGCAGAAAGATGTCATCTACGGATTCCGTGTCGTCATCGCTAGCCCACACCCGGCTAACAACTAACCGATCTGCATTTATGCTCAGCGAATTCCTCAGTTTTTTGGTAAAGCCGGCGAGCCCGGATCCATCACAAACTTCGTAGCGAGACGCAGCGTGTGGTGCTTGGATACAAGGCGGGCGCAGGATTTCGCTGTGAGCTGTATGAGTACATACTGTAAATAGCGAAATTCAAGCCCAACGCTGTAGACAAGTGCCTCCCGCCAGTCACAGCAGATGGCTTGTGATTGATTCGGGCTAATTGATTGTTGAGTTGATTCATTTTACCAAAAAAAAATTACCCCGCAGTGCCGTTCTGGTGAAGCTCCCGTTCCCTCTTTGCAAGGGCGGATGACCATCGGGGCAATGTCTGACTTCCTGTAAAAGGCCTGTCATATTCTGCCACGAACCAGCCTCCTAGGAGCAATTTATATCGGTTCGGGACTTTCACCGTGTTACTCGAACACCGCAGGGTAAATTTTATGAAATTTGTTGGAAAAGAACAGTGACTTAGTCGCGCAGTTCTGCCGGTATTTTCCCACTTAACTCGTCCATTATCCGGCTATGGGCTGCGCTAACTTCGTCTGCTGTTAGTGTGCGCTCGGGAGAGCGGTAAGTCAAGGAATAGGCCATGGATTTTTTGTCAGCAGGCAACTTTTTTCCTTCCGGGTCGGTGAACACATCGAATAGTCGAACTTCGTTAAGCAGCGGCTCTGCAGTACCGGTAAGCACAGCCTCTATTTGGGCATGACTCACCTCAGCCGGAACAACCAGCGATATATCGCGCGTAACTGCCGGGAACTTAGGGAGTTCTGAGTATTTGCGTGCATGCTTGACTTGCTTTCGGAGCAAGCCGAGATCTAATTCTGCCAATAACACAGCCTGCTCGATCCCCAACTGCCGGGCTCGCGCCGGATCAAGCTGACCGATAAAGCCAATAGTAACTCCGGCAACTGCCAGTTTGGCAGCCAATGCAGCTTTGCCTTGAGTGCATGGTACGATCTCGAATTCAACCATCGGTAGCGATTCGAACGCGCCTTTCATATCGAAGATATCCAGCAGTCTGGAATCTTTAGTATGCCAACTATAGGTCGCCGCCGCCTTACCGGTCAGCAATTGCGCCAGCATGGTACGCTCCTCCTGGTCTGCTTGTGCAGAAAAGACCCGGCCAATTTCGAATAATTGGATCGCTTCGGTACCCTGCCTCACGTTCAGTGCTGCTGCCTTCAACAAGCCGGGCAGCAGGCTGGGGCGCAGGATCGCACTATCTGCGCCAAGCGGGTTACGGATCGCCAAAGGCTGGCTCATCTCGAAAATGTCATCCGCCGCCATTTCGCTTGATATCAATGTAAGTGATCTAGCCTCAAAATAGCCCGCCCCCGCTAGGTATCGGCTGATGTTAAGTTGAAAGTCATAGACGCGGTCAGCCTCGGAGATCTCGCTCATCCAGGCTTCTCTCTTGGCCGGCACCTTATCCAGTCCCTCTACCCTTGCTACTTCTTCGACCAGGTCGATTTCACGAGTAAGATCAGGTCGGAACGATGGCACCTGCCAGGTAGTGGACTGCTTGGTCTTCGCACTCAGCTCGAGGCCAAACGAGCGCAGGAGTTCTATTATCCTCTCACGCTCGACTTCATAACCCATGACCGATTGACACTTGGCATCGCGCAGCGCAATCGGTTCGCTGCCGTCCGGCAGGCTGCCACAACTTTCCAGTCCACCGGTGACCTTGCCCCCGGCAATCTCGACAATAAGTTGTGCTGCACGTGCAGCGGCAGCTGCCACCCCTAGCGGATCAACCCCTCGCTCGAAGCGATAGCTACTATCAGAAAAGAGTCCCAGTTTCCTGCTGGTACGCCGAATTACCGCAGGCGCAAACAATGCGCTCTCCAGGATGATCGATGACGTCTGCTCGGTCACCCCGGTAGGCTCTCCGCCCATCACTCCAGCCACTGCAACCGGCCCGCTGTCATCTGCAATGACCAGGTTATTCTTGTCCAAATCGTATTGCTCACCATCCAGCGCTACAATTGTTTCACCGTCACTGGCAAACCGCACATTAATACCACCACTTAACTTATCAGCATCGAAAGCATGCAGCGGTTGCCCGGTTTCCAGTAGCACAAAATTGGTAATGTCGACCACCGAATTGATCGGGCGTAAGCCGGCCGCCGTCAATTTCTCAACCAGCCACGCAGGGCTGGGCCCGACCGCCACCCCGGCGATCCGGGTAGCCGAGTAATACGGGCAGGCATCGGCATCATCGCTACGCACTTGCAACTGGCCTTTGCCTTTGGCTAGTGCCTTGACCTCCGGGCGCTTTACGGTGCCGCCGGTCAGCGCGGCCAGTTCGCGTGCGATCCCCAAGTAGCCAAGTAAATCAGGCCGGTTAGGGGTCACCTCGATCTCGATGATGGTGTCACCCTTTAGCCAATCGCTGATCGGCATGCCCACCGGCGCATCCGCAGCAAGTATCATTAAACCATCCGCATCTTCGGCCAATTCCAGTTCTTTGGCGCTACATAACATTCCATTGGAAGCAACTCCACGTAGCTTGCCTTTTTTTATTTTGAAGTTGCCGGGCAGGACCGCGCCAGGCAATGCCAGTGGCACTTTGTCACCGACTTTGTAATTCTTGGCGCCACAGACAATCTGGCGTAACTCATCGCCACCGTCTTCAACCTGGCAAACGCTTAAGCGATCAGCATCCGGGTGCCTCTCAGATGCAACCACTTTGGCCACAACCACATTCTTGGCATCGGTACCAGTGCGCTGGATCGCTTCGACTTCGACCCCGGCAAAAGTCAGCAAGCGCGACAACTCCTCGACGCCAAGTGTCACGGGCACATAATCCTGCAGCCAGTTTAAGGAAACTTTCATGACGGAAATTGGGACAAAAAGCGGATGTCGTTATCGATTAACAAGCGGATGTCCGGCAAACTGGTCAGCAACATGGCCAGCCGTTCCAGGCCGAAACCGAAAGCAAAGCCACTGACCATCTCCGGATCATACAAACGGTCGCCACGGGTGCTGCAAACATTCTCAAACACTGCCGGATCAACCATACCACACCCTGCCAACTCCATCCAGAAGGGCTCGCGCCCGGCAGCCTGCAGCAGGATATCAATCTCATAGCTGGGTTCAGTAAATGGGAAAAAGTGCGGGCGAAACCTGATCTCCGTGTCAGTACCAAACGTTTCATGCACGAGAAATTCCACGGTGCTCTTAAGGTCTGCCAGGGATACCTCGGGTGCAACATAGAGTCCTTCAATCTGGCTGAATTGCGAGAGATGGGTCGCATCCACTTCATCCCGGCGATAGCACGCACCGGGTGCCATTACTCGCACCGGTGGCGGGTTATTCTCCATTACACGAATTTGTACCGGCGACGTCTGGGTCCTTAACAGCCTGCCATCAGGAAGGTAAAAAGTGTCCTGCTCGTTGCGTGCAGGATGATCAGTCGGGGTGTTCAAGGCATCGAAACAATGCCATTCCGATTCGATGTCAGGGCCATCCGCAATCGCGAACCCCATCCGCCGCATCACGGTAGTGAAGCGCTCAAGTAAACGCGTAATCGGATGCAACGCACCCCGGGCAGTCGGCCGACCCGGCAGGCTTAGATCAACCCCACGCAATTTCTCCGCGTCTGCGGCAGCCTGTAGCTCATCGCTTTTGGCGGCTAGTGATTCGGTCACTAGAGTGCGAACTTCATGGAGCATTTTGCCAATCTTCGGCTTATCCTCCTTGGATACATCCTTCATCCCGCTGCTGGCCTTGGAGACGTGGCCCGAGCGTCCCAGGAATGCGACCCGCAACGCCTCCAATTCGGCATCGGTGGTCACTTGGGCTAACTCAGCAGTGAATTGACTGCGGATGTCCTGCAGTTGCTTTTCCATAGGCATGGTCACGGGTAAAAACCACCCGCAACGCGACTGTGTCGATGAATGACTCGAGCTACTTGGCCGAAGAGCTTTTCTCAGCAGAACTCTTCTGCTTTACCACCTGGGCGACATCCTCGACAATCTTTTTGAATGCTTCCTCATCAGTAACGGCGATCTCGGCCAGCACTTTGCGATCGAGGTCGATCTTGGCGGCATTCAAGCCTTCAATAAAGCGGCTGTAGGTAATACCATGGGCGCGACAAGCCGCATTGATGCGGGTAATCCAGAGTTGGCGGAAATTACGCTTGCGGTTCTTGCGGTCACGGTAAGCCCAGTACTTGCCTTTCATCGTGGCATCTTTGGCATAGCGGAACAGCTTACCCCGCGCACCCCGGAACCCCGAGGCTTGCTCGATAACTTTCTTGCGTCGACGCCTGCTGGCAGGCGCATTGGTTGCTCTAGGCATTTTGTCTATTCACCCTCTCGGGTGCTCCTTCGGTCGTGCTGTTTTGTTATTCGACTCCCCTACCTCGCTCGACCGTTTATCCCGGCGTCTCAGTCCGCCAGGCAGGCGGGCAGTCGCTGAATTTACCAACCAGCCTCAGCTGAATGGCAAATTCTCCTTGATGCGTTTCTCGTCAGTCACATCAACCAGTGTTGATTTGCCAAGATTGCGCTTCCTCTTGGCATTCTTCGAACTCATGAGGTGGCGGGCGCCCGACTTGCGTCGTACGATTTTTCCCGTCCCGGTAAGCTTGAAGCGCTTCGAGACCGCTTTCCTGGTCTTGGCTTTTGCTGTGGATTTTGGCATTAGGGCGTGAAGACTATCGGGTTATCACCACTTTTCAAGTAAAATTTCTCAACCTGACCATCGGCTCTGAGGATGCATGGCAGGACCTGCAGCAAATCACTGAACTGGGCAGAAGCTTATCTGCCGCATTTACCGCCCTCGCGACGGTGCTGCTAGCGCTACTAGGCTTTAGCGTCTTTCGCTATGCTGGGTTTATTGTTATCGCGGTGTTGCTGCTGCTTAACCCCCATTTGTACGAGTTCGGGCACTTTTTTAAGGAAGACGGAGCCCTGCTGTTTGGGGTGGGTGCCACGCTGGCTGCATTGGCCTTTGCCGAGCATAAGCCCAACTACCGGCGCTTTGCCATTGTGGGTCTCGCTACCGGGCTGGCTGTCAGCGCCAAATACATTGGTGTGCTGACACTCCTGGCCGCGCTGCTCTCAATCATTGCAGCGGCTGGTCCTGGCAATGTATCATTTGCCAGGAAGCTGGCTTTTGCCGGGGTTGTTCTTGTCGTTGCCCTGCCGTCTTTGGCATAATAAATATTGGGCCGCTGAGCGAACTGTCGCGGATGCAGTGGGCGCTCGAAAGCGAGATGCACAAAGTTAGCGGCTCTTCGGAGGCGACCCTGGTGTTGAACTGGAAAGCCGTGGACATGCTACGCAACGATTTTTCCAGGGTGGTCTGGTGGTTTGGTGGTGTCTACATAGTTGCCTTTGTGATGATGAAGTTCTGGCGCAGACCATCGCAAGTTGCACTGGTTGTATCTGGCCTGCTTTACGCTGGGGCGTTGCTCTATTCCGAACGCTTCTCGGGACGTTATGTCATGCCGCTCTCAGCTTGCGGTGTCACCGCCGCCGCACTTGGCCTGCTATTTCTTGCCGCGTTGCTGGAAAAACTACGCCAACGCCTGCGCTTTGTCGCTGCTGGATGGACAAGGGCCATCCCGTATGTCCTGCTCGTTGTAGCAACTGTTTATCTCATTCTGGAGTTTGAGAAGGTGCATTCTGTGATCCGCCAGGAATTTGCCGTGGATAGCAGGAGCGAAGTAGATCAGTGGATCGCTGCTAATCTGCCTGCAAACAGCGCATTGCTGCACCAGCATGGCAAGTTGCTGCAGGAATGGCCACGTCAACGCGTTGCCGTACTTAACCCCGGACTAAAAATTTACCGGTTGAACATAGCTGATGCGCCAACCGCTGTGGCAGACAATGCGGCTAGCCCGGATCAATCACAAACTTCGTAGCGAGACGCAGCGTGAGGTGCTTGGCCACTCACGCTGGCAGGCTGTAGAATTTGTGGTTATCGCCGCTGCTCGATTGCGCGGCTGACGGTGAGGGTGTCAACATGATCGAGCCCGCCACCCGCAGGCAACCCTTGGGCAAGGCGCGTAATCTGCACCTGGTAGCCGGACATTTTCTCAGCCAGAAAGCTGGCAGTCGCCTCACCTTCCACATCGCTGCTAAGGGCCAGGATCACTTCTAGCTGCTCGCTATCTGCCACCCGTTCCAGTAAGCTGTTGATCCGTAAGTCTTCCGGGCCAACACCATCCAACGGCGACAGGCGACCGCCCAGCACATGATAACTGCCATTGTACGCACCAGAGCGCTCAATCGGCAGGACGTCCGTCGGATGCTCAACAACGCATAGCATTCCGCTATCCCGGTGCTCGGCCGTGCAAACTGCACAATTGCCTGCAGCTAAAAAAAATCCGCAAACTGGACAAAAACCAACGCCCCGGTGAGCCTGCTCCAACGCAGCTGCCAACTCAACCGGTCGCGCATCAGCCGATTGCATCAGCCACAGGGCAATCCGCTCGGCACTACGTGGACCAACCCCGGGCAACCGCTTGAATTGCAGCACTAGGTTCTGGATTTGCTCGGGCAGCTCAATCCGCTTCATCGGACAGCAGTATCCGAAAGCTTGCGAATCGAGGCGTCAGACGGGTTCTCGAATGATTCTAGCATCAAGGCCCGCTCTTGATAATATGCTACCAGCGGATCCTCCTGGCTCAACTGATCGAGGATTTCACGTGCTTTGGCAGTTTCCCGCTCACGAGTCAGGACAACTGCCTCCCAGAAACTCGCGGCAGACTCAATAACATTCTCGTCGACCTCACCAACCCTACCTAGCGGCTGATAGATCTCTACCGGTACCCCGTCAGCACCGTAAACCATGTCGATCGGACGAAATACGAATTCCTTCTCACAAGCCACGTAGGTGGAGCCCGCCACGGCAGCCGTAACGCTGTAATCATTGCAAATACGCGGCAGGCGCCAGGCAAAATCAACGACCTCACCGGACGCGCTGTAACTGCTGAGCGGGCGGGCACCGTAGGTTGCCGCCACGACATCTCCACTATTCATGCCAATCGCAAAATCCAGCCGACGATGCCATTCCGCTTCGATCTCACCGTTGAGGTTACGCAGCTTGCGCTCCAACTCCAGGACGCAATCCAGTGCCAGCGCTTCATGGCCAAACTCATCCATTACCGCGCCAAACACACAGCGAACACCCTCACCATCGCAAACATCAATATACCCCCCCTGTTCGACCAAATAGTCGGCAGTGCAACCAAGCCAGCGATTGATAATCGCAACATACTCGTCGGGCTCAATATCCTCCATAATTTCGGTATGATTGAATACCCGGCACACTAGGACACTGGCATGGCGGACCCTGCCAGAAAATTCTATCGGTGACTTTTCATCCAGAAATTGCATGTATTTGGGTTCCGAAATCCTCGACCCAAATAGCTGCCGCAGCTGTAACTTCCGTCGGCCCGGCTTGCTGCGCGCATAAATCATGGCAATCCCAAAAGACAGCACCACTGCTGCCGCCGCCGGAAGCGGCGAGAAGAAAACACCAAACAGACTGGCTATGTAGAGTGTCCCTGCCAACTCAAGCAAGCCAACGATCGGGACAAAGTACTTCAACGGAGTACGGATAATATCAATCGTCGTCCAGGCTATCGCCAAAGCACAAAACCCAATCACCGCAAATTGATAATAGTGGATCCGGTAAGCTTCCTCCAGCGGCAGCCCAACCAGCTTGCATAAAGCCAAATCAACCTGGTAGAAAAGCCCAAAGTACATCATCAGGCTGACCGCCACCACCACCAGTAAACCAATCAGCAGACTTATCTTTAAATATCGCATCGCTATTCAAGTAATTGCCATAAAAGGCAAAGTTATACTATTACGCTTTTTCCTGATAGGAATCTAAAACTTGGTCGCTCAACCACTTGTCAGGATCATCAACCGCTGCTTTCGGTATTTCAATCGATTTGATGCCGGCATTATGCAATAATTTCATGCCATAAGGAAAATCTTTAAATTTATTTTCGCAGATACCGCGAACACCATCAGCACTGCCGGCTGCCAATTCGATCAAACGATCCAAAGCTTCGGCAGTAAATATTATTTCGACACCATGGCGGTCACGGAAACGGCTGGCAAACTCATCGATGATTTCCCGCGCGTTGACTTCGCGCGCTTGCAAATTCAAATCCCTGGCATGTTCCAACGCGCGCAGCGGATCCTCGATCAGGTCCGGGGTGACGCGAAGGCACTTGACTCCACTACCGGGCAACTCGTACTTGAAATCACGCAGCGCCTGTTCGCAAACCGTCAACAGCGCACGAGCCCCGGTCTTTTCGGTTGCGGCTCGCTCGGCAATCCTGCGCAACGCCGAGTCCTCGAAAAACAACTCGATGCTGTAGGCCTGGAACGCCCGCTCATACTGCAAAATAATACTGCCTTCGGACCGCTTCAATATCGAGTACAAGTCATGCTCATCGAGGTGATCGCAAACCACCCGCACCGGTAAACGGCCGATAAATTCCGGCTCAAAGCCAAACTCGACAAAGTCTTCGGTACTGACCTTGCGAAATAACTCACCTTCTTCGGCTCGTTGCGCCGACTCCGCCCCAAAACCAATCGACGCCTTGCCAACCCGGCGGCCAATAATCGGGCTGAGCCTGCTGAATGCCCCGCTGACTATAAATAAAATGTTACGGGTATTGATGGTGTCACGCTGTGGCTTACCACCACGCTGCATTTCGAAAGCGGCCTGCAACTGCGCTTGGACATCCATCGGGTTGCGCACCGCCACTTCCGTCTCTTCCATCAGCTTAAGCAGCGCAATTTGTACGCCACGGCCACTGACATCCTTACCGATCGAATAGCTCGAGCCGGCGATCTTATCGATTTCATCGATGTAGACGATACCATACTGGGCCAGCTCGACATTACCATCCGCCTTGTGTACCAATTCGCGAATCAGGTCATCAACGTCGCCACCAACATAGCCGGTTTCACTGAACTTGGTGGCATCAGCTTTGACGAACGGTACTCCGATCAGTTCGGCAACATGCCTGACCAGGTACGTCTTGCCGACACCGGTAGGCCCGAGCAGTAGCACATTTTGTTTGGTATGCTCCACTGCGCGTGCCTTTAGCGGATCATCCTGCTCCAATTCACGCAAAAACTTGACGTGGTTATAATGATCGCAAACCGCAATGCTCAGCACTTTTTTTGCCTCGTCCTGCTGGATGACAAATCGATCCAAGTGCTCTTTGATATCGCGCGGCAGTAAGTTGAAATCAAGCGGATCTTCCTGCTCTTGCTCGGGTTCCACATCACTGGCGGCCTCCGGCTCCGCTGTACCTGCCGTAACACCGCTGCCGGGACCGGAAAATTGCTTCATCATTTCCTGCAGTCGACGCTGCATTTCTTCCGGGTCGGGGAATCCTGATTGGGACATATCTACAAGCAAAGCACAGTTTCCAAGTTCAGTCACCTGCCGATCCGGCATTCGCTGCAAATTGTGCCCGCCAGTATTCCAGCCGTTCAGCGATCCGCTTCTCGAAGCCGTTATCGCTTGGTTGGTAATACACCCTGCCTTCAGGCAGGTAGGCTTGCGGGACAAAATTGCCTTCATAGTCGTGTGCGTATTTGTATTCGGTGGCAGCCGGATCGGTGCCACTGCCACGCGCCAGCTTCTTGCGTGTTTTGGTTCGCAAGTGCTCCGGCACCGCCAGTGTGCGCCCTTGCTTGACGTCGGTCATTGCCTGCTCAACGCCCATGTAGGCGCTGTTGCTCTTCGGGGCGGTAGCAACATAAACCGCAGCATGCGCCAGCGGGATCCGCGCTTCGGGCATGCCGATGAATTCGACTGCCTGCTG
>CAYUDZ010000003.1:46643-47925 GCA_964443575.1 uncultured Chthoniobacteraceae bacterium
GGAATTATACAGGACCGGCAGAAGGCCCGCCAGCTGCCTGCTGCGCCGCGACCGCTACCTGGATGGCATTGGAATCTGCCAAACCGACATCCTCCGAGGCAGCAATCACGATGCGCCGCGCAATAAACCGGATGTCTTCGCCGGCATAAAGCATCTTGGCCAGCCAGTAAAGGGTGGCATCCGGGTCACCACCCCGCATACTCTTGATAAACGCGCTGATCGTATCGTAGTGCTGGTCACCGTCAGCATCGTAAACGACCGCCTTGCGCTGGATACTCTCCTCGGCCACCTCGCGGTCAACATGGATTTTGCCATCGGTACCCGCAGGTGTTGTCGTGAGCGCAATTTCCAGCGCGTTCAGGCACTTGCGCGCATCACCATCACTCAACTCAGCCAGGTAGTTGAACGCCCCATCAGCAATTTCCACTTTTGCGCTGTCGATGTCGGCCCGCGGATCAGTCACCGTCCGGCGCAGCAACCCTTCCAACTCTGCTGCCGTCAGCGGCTCGAGCTGAAAAACCTGCGAACGCGAAACCAGCGGGCTGTTGATATAAAAATACGGGTTGTGGGTGGTTGCCCCGATCAGGCGCACCGTCCCGCTTTCGACGTCCGGCAATAACACATCCTGCTGCGCCTTGTTAAATCGATGGATCTCATCGATGAACAAAATCGTCTTCCGCCCGCTGGTAGCCAATCTGTTGGCCGCACCGGCAATCGCGCGCCGTACATCAGCCACCGCACTCTCCACCCCATTAAGCGCTTCAAACTTTGATTGGGTCGCCTGCGCGATCACATGCGCCAAGCTGGTCTTGCCGGTGCCCGGCGGCCCATACAGGATGACCGAACTGATCCGGTCGGCTTCAATCGAGCGCCTGAGCAATTTCCCCTCACCTAATATATGCTGCTGGCCGACTACTTCATCCAGTGTCCGTGGCCGCATCCGCGCCGCCAACGGCACCGACGGCTCAGTACCGTCACCGGTAGCTGCCTGCTTATCCCTGTCCTGCTGGAAAAAATCTTCCACATGGCAAGTGTCAGCCGGACCACGCCCCTTACTCAATCACGAAAATTTCTCAGTATATTGTCTGTCCCTTTATTGAATTTTACGGCACACAACGTAGGGCAAAGAACTCGCGCCCGCGGATATTATCACTGAACTGCATTTTGCGTGCGATGTGATCCTCCTCCCGCTGTTTCCAGTAGTGATCATCGCGGATCTGCTCGTAGACCTGGCTGATAAATTCTTTGCTGCCAATGATCCCGCCACGGGTAAAGTAACGTA
>CAYUDZ010000004.1:0-36375 GCA_964443575.1 uncultured Chthoniobacteraceae bacterium
CCGTCGCCAGTGGTGCGGTCGCCGCCGCCACCGGGGCGCTGAACTGAATGGGTTGCATCGAAAACTACAGGGATTCCCTGCTCCCTGATCCAGAACAGGGAACGCATGTCGACGACCAGGTTGCCATAGCCGAATGTGGTTCCGCGTTCGGTTATGAAGTAGCGCTTGCAGCCGGCGGATTCGAGCTTCTCTGCGATATTTACCACATCGGCAGGTGCGAGAAATTGTCCCTTTTTCACGTTCACCACGCGACCAGTTTTGGCAGCAGCGACAAGCAGGTCGGTCTGCCGGCACAAAAATGCCGGTATCTGCAGCACGTCGATGTACTCGGCGGCTAGTTCGGCGTCCTGCGGGCTATGAACGTCGGTAGTGACCGGGACATTGTACTGCTGACCCAGTTCGGCCAACAGCTTGCAGCCAGCGTCCAGTCCCGGGCCGCGGAAGGATTTCACCGAGGTGCGGTTGGCTTTATCATAGGACGCCTTGAGCACCCAGTTGATCTCCAGCTCACTCGCCATGCGGTTGAGCTTGGCGGCCATGCGACGCATGAATGCCTCAGATTCGATAACACAGGGTCCCAGGATGAACAGTTGTTGGCGGGCGGGAAAATTTCCCGTACCCAGGCGAAACGGACGCATTCGATATTTCACTCTGATAGTATTGGCCATGCTGGCTTAATTAGGAATAAAAAATCAGCCCACCAGGATTTTGAGTGCTTTACGCACCAATTCCTCGCTTGGCAACTCACCGGATTCCGAGTCGAGGATGTGGCGGACGGTCCGCTGGGCATCTGTCTGTTTATAGCCGAGCGAAATCAATGCCAGCACGGCATCATTGGCATGGGTCTCGCGCGGGCTGCCAGCAGGAGCCTGGCCTGCGGCCTGCCAGGCGGCGGCGACCCCGACCTTATCTTTAAGTTCCAGCACAATTCGTTCCGCCGTTTTTTTACCCAGCCCGGGAATTTTAGAAATTGCGCTGACGTCGTTATCGACAACGGCATTTTGGAACTGTGCCACGGCCATACCGCTCAAAACTGCGAGGGCCAGCTTGGGACCGACACCGCTTACTCGGGTTACCAGCAGTCGAAACAAATCGCGCTCTGGCTCAGTGGCAAACCCAAACAGTATGTGGGCATCTTCCCGCACCTGTAAATGAGTCAATAACTTCACTTCAGAACCAATTGCCGGCAGCTTGTCGTAGCTGGATAGCGGGATCAGTACATGGTATCCGACGTGGTTGACGTCGATCACGGTATGTGTCGGATACGATTCCACTAACGTACCCTGCAGGTATGCAATCATGCCTGATATCATGTGATTCCAGATAAGCGTCTGCAAGTCGAACTGCTAACGATTTCAACAGGTACTGCTTAAATTCATTGTATTTCGGGGTTTGCATCTCTGATCAGGCTCATTTATAGGCTTGCTGGATGGTGGCCTTGTGCTGAGCAGTTTCAGTACGACGGCCGTCCTTGGAGAATGATTGAGATCTGGTATGAAAAAATTTCTATTATTAATTGGTTTGTTGCTGCTGGCGGCAGCGGTAATTTTGACCTTGCGTCCAGGCGCTGGCAGCCAGGAGGTCGTCCTGTCGCGTCTAGCGCCTGCCGATGCGGCTATTTACCTTGAGCTACCGAGCCTGCGCGAGTCGGCTAAGCGCTGGCGGCAGACAGGTCTGGCGCAAATTGGTCGTGAACCTGAGTTTGTCGCATTCCTGGAAAAACCGCTGGCCAATCTACAGCAGCTTTCGGAGGCAACTCCTATACTAGACCCGCTGTTGCAGCTGGATACCGGCAGCGCCTTCCTGGCGGTTACCGGAATCGACCAGCCGCTACCGCAATTATCAGGGGGGTTCCAATTTCGCGGCGGCGAGGAGGCATTGCGCGCTGCGCTGAAAAAAATTCAAGACTATGTGACGCAGGAGTTTCCGGACGGGCAGGCCGATCTGCAACAGATAGACGGATACAATGTGGAAACTTACAAAACCGAAAATTGGGAGATTGCCGGCGTCCAGCACGGTGACTGGTATTACGTAGCAAACGATCTAGCTGCCATGGAAGCGCTGCTCAAACGCATCGATGGCCGATCTGATGCCGACAGCCTGGCCAGCAATCAGAATTACCGGCAGTGCGTTGCCAAGCTACCAGAAACGCGTGAGTCACTGGCATTCCTCGATATGCGCCAGATCGGTAAGCGCCTGCTATCCTTGAGTCTCGCAAGTGGCCAGACAGTCACACCTGAAGGAGTTAAGGAAATGGAGAAAGTTCAAGCGCTGGCGGCGGTGACTTGCTTTGAGGGCACCAGCATTCGTGATGTAGCGTTTTTTCTCATGGATGATGCTGATCTGCCGCAGCAAAGGCTTAGCAATGCGGGCCTGGAGTTGACTACCCAGAACACCGTTTTTTATTATTCTGACCTACTGGTGCTGCCCGAGAAATTCCAGTTGCCGGACCCGGCACTCGATCAGACCGGGCTATTGCGGCCATTGGTCTCGATTGTCGAGCAACTGAAAAGCAAAGGCTATGATGCCGCAGCGTTTCGCCGCGCCTTTGGTCCCGAGTATTCGATTCATGCAGATTGGCAGAAGGATTCACAGCGGCCGATTTTCATGATTTCGGTTGATGTAGCAGATGCTGCGCTGGCCAGCCTGATCATGGATGAACTGACTTCAGGCAATCTCGGATTGCCGCCATTTCGAAAAGAGTCACTCGCCAATGGAGAGCAGCTATATTCGCTGCCGAGCCTCGGTACGATTCCCGTGCAGCCTGCCATGTACCTGGCTGCCGACCGCCTATTGATCTCTGATGATGCAGATACCTTGCGCAGGCACAGCGAGGGCATTAGCAATCCCACGACACTGGCTGACAGCGAATTATATGGTACAGCTTTTGACCGGCTTCCCGAACCTGCCACCGCGTGCGGATTTCTGGATACCAGAGAGGCATTCAGCCGGACTTACACGCTGCTGCGGCCGACTTTGCTGTTGTTCTCGGCATTCATGCCCGGGATCAACCAGCAGCTGGACCTTTCCAAGCTCCCTGCTACCGAGACCGTGGCACAGCATCTTGAGCCGGTAGTATTCAGTCAGTCGATAGTGGACAATGGTGTCCTCTACGAATCACGTGGAACATTGACGATGAACCAGATCATTGGCACCGCTGGTGGTGCTGCAGGAATTGGCATAGCAGCTCAAGCACTCGGTGATATTTTTGACAAACCCGGACCGTAAGTGATAACTGCCGCTTGCCAGCGGCAACGGATCACCCCAAGATGTCACAGTATGAATCGCGTAGCAGAGATAACACGCAACACCAACGAAACGTCTATTCAGCTGGAGCTGGGGCTGGACGGTGACGGAACTAGTGATGTGTCCTCTGGGATTGCCTTCTTCGACCACATGCTTGAGCTTTTTGCCAAGCACGGTGCCTTCCGGCTCAAGGCTGCGATCAAAGGCGATCTCGAAATCGACTGCCATCATACTGTAGAGGATAGCGGAATCGTTCTTGGCAAGGCGCTCGCGGAGGCCCTCGGCAACAAGGCAGGGATCCGCCGCTACGGGGCCGCCTATGTGCCGATGGATGAAGCACTGGCTCGCGCAGTCGTAGACTTTAGTGGGCGTCCGTACCTTGCGTATCGGGTGCCGTCCGGCATCGAGCAGCTGGGCAATGGTTTTCCATTTCAGTTGATCGAGGAATTTTTACGGGCATTCGCCGTGAATGCCGCAGCCAACGTGCATATCGAAATTCTCTACGGAAGAGATGCCCACCACATGGCTGAAGCCATCTTTAAAGCACTGGCCAGAGCATGCCGTGAAGCCGTCTCGCTGGATGATCGGATGCCCGGGATCCCCAGCACTAAAGGGACATTAGTGTAGTCTTAGGATATTACGGAATGAGATGGCAATGAAGAGCCGGAAACTACAATTTTTTATCATTGCAATAGCACTGTTTATCAGTGCCATCGTGATGTTGGTCTTGGGCTTTACCCAAGATATGGAGATCTTGAAATACGTGGCATTGGCTGATCTCCTGATAGCTGGTGTATTTGCAGTGCTTGCCGCACGGCAGAGTACCTGAAGCGTCCCTGAAGCCGGGTAGTTCGATTGATGCTTCTACTGACTCGCAGCAATTTTATTTTTAATATTTACGGTAAGGTTATTGAAAAAACGGCGACGGCGCTGTATGCTCATAATAATTATGAAAAGTGAACTATTTGAGTTGAGTGAGAAAGTGGTGCTGGTCACGGGCTCCAACGGGGCGTTGGCAGGAGCGGCGGCTGAGTATTTGTTGCACCAGGGGGTGACGGTGATTTTTCTCAGCCGCAATGAAGAGAAGATCAAGGCGGCAGTGGAACGGGCGAGGAAAGTCAATCCGGCGGTATTGGGGTTTGGCTGTGATGTAACCGATGCGCAAGCGCTGGCGCAGGTGGCTGCCGAAATTAAGCAGAAGCTGGGGCGTCTGGACGGGCTGGTTAATGCTGCCGGGGGTAACATGCCGGGGGCGGTAATCACGCCGGAGCAAAGTATCTTTGATCTGCAGATAGCCGATTATGACAAGGTATTCGACTTGAACTTGAAAGGCACCTTGTTGCCGACGCTGGCTTTCGGGCAGCTGATGGTTGAGCAGGGCCATGGCTCGATTATTAACTTTTCCTCTGCCAGTGCAGCGATGGCATTGACCCGTGTGATCGGGTATTCCAATGCCAAGGCAGCAGTGGACAATTTAACCCGCTGGTTGGCTACGGAGTTTGCCCAGCGCCATGGCGACGGGATGCGTGTTAATGCGGTTTGTCCGGGATTCTTTATCGGCGAGCAAAACCGTGCCTTGCTGATGAAACCTGATGGAGTGCCTACCGAGCGTGGCCAAAAGGTTATCAATAAGACGCCGATGGGACGCTTCGGTGAGGCGGAGGAAATTTGCGGGGCCTTGCACTTCCTGTTGAGTGATGCCGCCAAATTTGTTACCGGCCAAATAATCCACGTTGACGGCGGCTTTGGCGTCTACTCGGGAGTTTAAGCCATTAAGCGGCGGCCGGCTTGTGGCCCTCGACATACTGGCAGTGCAGGATATGCAGGCACAGCAAATGGTTTAGCAGGGCGTCTTTGCGCACCAGCGAGGCAGGATCGTTGTCACTGCGATATTCTTCCAGGTAAGTAGAGAGACGTTGGAAATCGATTAACCCAGCCGCTTCCACGGTGTCGCGGTCCAGATAATTTTCAATCAAATCATTGACTTTGGCCTGCTTGGCCGCGTCGGTGTGGGCTGGCGGTGCCATGAATGCGAATTTTTCACGCTGGTAGAGGACCTCGGGCAACACGCCTTTCATCGCCTCCCGTAAGACATATTTCTCGATATTTCCCTTGATGCGATAATGAGGCGGCACCCTGCATGCAGCTTCCGCCACATGATGGTCGAGGAATGCCGGACGCGACTCCATCGAGTTGGCCATGTCAACACGGTCGCCACCCCAGTTCAGGATTTGTCCTTCGAGCATCGTTTTGCTCCAGGTATACTGGGCTTTGTCCAGAGGGTGGCGATTGCGCAGCAGTGCCGGTGAGATCGCCTCGGCTATCTCGGCTACCGGATCATATTCTGCCAATTCTTCCTTGGCTTGGGCCGACAGTAATGGCCGCGCCAATCGGCAAGTTGCGATCCACGATTGGATCCACGAAGGGGTGAAACCACATAGCTCTTCCCATGCCGGGTGGGTGTGCGGCGACTCGGCTAAGATTGCTCCCTGGAACAACTTGTTCGCCTTGGCAAGTGCCTCCTCATACTCCTGGCGTACGGCCTCCGGTTCGTGGGTCAATCCATGCAGGAACATATCGCGTTTGAAAGCCGGGTATCCGGCAAACAGCTCATCAGAACCTTCCCCGGTTATGACTGTTTTGTAATTTGCATCACGGACGTGCCGACTCATGCACCATTTTGCCACGCCCAGGGTATTGTAAAATGTCCGCTCCGCGTGCCACACCGTGCGCAAGTAATTCTCACCGTAAAGTTCCTCTGCCTTGAGGTTAATGATGTCCTGATCCGCGCCGGCGGACTCGGCCATTTCACGCGCGATGGCCGACTCATCATAGTCATCACTATCGAAACTGATGGTAAATGCCTTGACCGGCGACTGCATGGCACCGGATGCCATGCCCAGGATACAGCAGCTATCGATACCACCGGAAAGATAACAGCCTACCGGCACGTCGGCTTCCAAACGGTGTGCCACGGCCTCGACCAACTTCTCGCGGATAGCCTCGATATGGTGATCTTCCGGCAGGTCGTCGTAGTCTGTTTCCTCAGGAAATTCCAGATCCCAATAAGTTAACTGATTGATATCGAAGCTGCCGTTGCGGCGTTTGATTTCCAGGATGCTGCCGGGCGGCACGGCTTTTACCCCGCTAAACGCGCTGCTGCCCGGCACCATGGTGTGCATCAGCTGGTTGAGCGCGGCTTTGCGATCAAGACGGCAGGGGACATCCGGATGGGCCAGGACTACTTTGGCTTCCGAACCAAAATAGATGCCATTGTCGGCTACATGGTAGAACAACGGCCTGATCCCAAAACGATCTCGCACCAACAGCAGCCGGTCTTCTCTGCGGTCGTAGAGAGCAAATGCGAACTCTCCGCGCAAGCGGGACATCATTTCAACCCCCAGACGGCGGTACAATGCGAGAATTAACTCGCTGTCAGACTTGGTGGTAAAGCGGTCGCCACGGGTCAGTAACTCTGCGCGGATTTTTTTATAGTCGTAAATCTCGCCGTTGACCACCAGTGCCAGCTCACGGTTGCCGGCGCAGAGTGGCTGGGCGCCGGTATGCAGGTCAATAATTGTCAGTCTGGCATGACCGAGGGCCAACCCCCGCTCGGGGTCGAGGTGTACCCCCTGGCCGTCAGGGCCGCGATGGACTTGGATGTCGATCATGCCGCGCAGGTCGCGCTCGGCATCAGCACCCAGGCCGTCCGTTTTCCAAAATCCAGCTATTCCACACATAGATTATTCCCTGTCTATTATTCTGGGCGGATGGGCAGGTCTTCCGGCAGCCTGCCGTACCGCCCCATCACTACAATTAATAATGCCTGACGGATGAAGACTGCACCATGGGCCTGCGACCAGTATAAATTGTGTGGGGTGTCATCGAGGCTGGTGTCCAGTTCATCGAGACGCGCCAGTGGATGTAAAATCACCGCATCACTTTTTAGCGGGCTCTCGCTACTAAGCTTAAATTGCTTATCCATATTCTTGTAGCTGTCACCGATATGGACGATTGAATTCATATAGATCACATCCAACCCTGGCAAGCTTTGCTGGATGTCATTGGTGACTTCGTAATCGATTCCTGCCTCTTCGATTTCGCTACGCAATTCTTCGCCGAAGGGGTCTGCCATTTCGGAGATAAAAGTGATCTTTGAAACGTGCTCTTTGAATAACAATGACATCAGCACAAAACTTTTTACCGCTCGCATACTGCCCGGGGTACCAAGTACGCCGAAGTGCAAGCCCTGGCCATTGCCAACCCGGGTGAGTTCAGGCCGCCACTTTAACAATGCGTACCAGTCGGCCAGTGCTTGCGTCGGGTGCTCGCCGGTACCATTGCCGGCATTGATCAGCGGGATGCGCAAATTCCTGGCAATTTGCTCAGGGGCGTCAGTATCGGTGTGCCGCATGATAACGAAGTCGCCGTAGGCATTGAACATCTCGCCGATGTCTTCGAGCGATTCGCCTTTCTTTACCCCCGTAATCTGGCCGTCAGGGATACTGATCACTTTGCCGTCGAGACGCAGCACCGCACTCTCGAAAGATGTACGGGTGCGGGTGCTTGCTTCGAAGAATGCGGTGATCGCAATGAGGTCTTCAAGTGGGTTGTAAGGTCCAATGTCCACCGCTTCCAGGATCGATGCCAGTTTAGCCAGCTCGATGACATCTGCACGGCTGAACTGCCCGACTTCAACGATATTTTTTCCGGTCAGTTGCTGGATTGTATTCAGGTTGATGAAGCCATCGCGATGCAAGGGTACTGGCTCCGGATAGAGTGATTCTGAATCCTTAGGCGGTGACAGAACCTCCAGCAGCGGATTGGTACGATATCCTGATTTATCATTTTTGTTTACCATATTTCCCCCTTCATTATGTCAATTATCAGTAAGATGATGAGCGTGACGGCACCCGCCAAAGTCCAGGCCAGTGCCAGCCAAACCAGTATTTGCACAAACAATAG
Organism: uncultured Chthoniobacteraceae bacterium; assembly: GCA_964443575.1. Classification (GTDB taxonomy): domain Bacteria; phylum Verrucomicrobiota; class Verrucomicrobiia; order Chthoniobacterales; family CAKUMP01; genus CAYUDZ01. The sequence goes on from CAYUDZ010000004.1 coordinate 8,212, forward strand.
AGAGAACATCAGGCCTGGTCTCCAGTTGGGTGTTCGTTCAGGTTATGCCAGTCAAATTTGTCGGGCTTGATATAACTGGTTACCACAACCAGCAATGCCGAAATCGCTGCGCCCGCAAGCGAGGCGACGAACCAGCCAATGGTGTAATACACGAGTAGTCCGCCCAGGCTGCCGTACAGCATCGCCAGTGCCGCACCCGGCATCGATACTTTGTTAAAATAAAGTCCGGTTACCACGGGAAATATCGCACTGGCGACCAATGGACCTGAGAGGAACAATACCTGGATCAGATCCCATCCCAGGAAGTGGCTGCAGCAACAAAGCCCCCAGGTCAACAGCCCCAAGCCGATAATTACCCAAGTGCCGGCCCTTCTGGTTTGGCGGTCAGACTTATCACCTTTCAGTCCTTTGCGGTAGATGTCTTCGGTTACCAGATCACCGGTTGCCGCGAGTAAGCTGTCGATACTCGATGCCAGGGAACAGAACAGCACGATGAAAACAAAGATTGCCAGCGTCGGTCCGAGCAGCTGTCCAGCCAGGATCGGCCCAACCATGTCCGGGTCGGGGATATTGATTCCCAGTGGCCCGGCACAGAGGCCGATGAATCCGGCGGCCACCGGGATCGGCAACCATAGTAAGCCTGAGAGAAAAAACGCTTTCATCGGAACTCCCTTGCGCATGGCAAATGCACGGCTCCACCAGACATTGTTGTGAAATACCTCACCGAAACCAAAAAACATATTATTGAATACCGCCAGCAAAGCTACCGGCATAAAAACCTTTAGCAACTCCGGCTGGTTTTCGCTCAAGCGCGCATATACTTCCGCTATCTCGATGCGTGACAATATCACCGCGCCAACGATGACTATACCAACGAGGATGATCACACTTTGGATGAAGTCGGTTCCGATCACGGCGTAAAGCCCGCCGAACAGAGTGTAGAGCACGCAAACAAACAGGATGGCTGACATGCCATGTAAAAATGGTATGCCGGCTAGGGCCTCGAGAAACTTACCGCCAGCCATTCCCATGCTGACCAGCCAGGCCATCGAATAGACAACAGAAATGACCAGGAAAATGACCCATGCCAGCGAGCCGTAGCGCAGCCTGATAAAATCGCCACTGGTGTAGGCCTTGGGCATGAGAGTACGGATTCTCTGGGCCATCGGGGCAAACAGGAACAGGCCGAAGCTGGCAGTACAGTACGCCAGCATCCCCCAGATACCCATTTTGAGCGCGAACAGTGGGGCTACCATGACAGTGTTGGAGGTGACCCAGGTGGCCATGGCGGTAGCGGCAGCCAGCGCGAAGCCGACATTACGACCTGCCAGCATGAAGCCATCAAGATCTTTGGCTTTGCGCCCCCAATAGATGCCGAGCCCGATCCAGATCAGACCAAAAGTGACCAGCAGGATATATCCCACTCCGGTCCCAAGTACATGTTCTTGCAGATTGCTCATGCGCTGCTCTCCTGATCAGTACGACGGCTCCAATGACCGTAACAGATGATGGCGGTCAGGCTGGCAAATAAGACGGCACCTAGTGTTAACAGGACTATTACTCTACCGGCTGCGGGATAGTTGACGACTACCGCTAGCGGTTGGCTCCATTGGGAGCTGCCCACAGCGCTTACCCGAAAGTAATGAGTGCCCTCTGGTAAACCCGAAATAAAGTAGGCTATATCAGGGCCCTGATACCGGATTACTGTTTGAGTAAAGTCGGGTTGCCCGCCGCGATTCTCTCCCACGGCTTGCTCCAGTTGATACTCGCTGTCGTCATCTGTGGCCTTCCATGATAGCAAGGCATGCCCTTCATTTGCCATGATTCGCTGATTGCTCTCCCATCCGGGTGCGACTGCTGCCAACACAGATGAGTTAACTGTCGCTATCAGACAAATTAACAGAAAAGGATGAGTGAATCGAAATGTAGTTGGGTAAAAAATAGGCTTAAATTTCCCGGTCTGCGTTATGTGTAAGTGCCGATAATAACATCATGGCAAGTGTGGGCAAACGAAAATCCGGGTGCATCAAGCGCTGATCGTGATACGCTCAGGAATGGAACAAGAAGTAGCAGACATCAATACACAGGCTACACCAGCACACGAGCTGTGCATAAACATGGAGCGGTTAAAGGGAAACTTGCGTACCCTGTCCGGTATTGGCTACCAAGACAGCGACCATGGAATTTATCGCATGGCATTTTCCGAGGCGGACATTGAAGCCCGCCGGTGGCTGAAGAACGAAATGGTTGAGTTGGGGATGGCAGTCCGCATGGATGGCGCGGGCAATGTCATCGGTCATTGGCCACCAGACAACGATGAACCTGCGGTCATTATTGGCTCACACACCGATACTGTTCCCTGTGGCGGCCAGCTTGACGGCAGTTTGGGGGTATTGACCGGCTTGGAGTGTGCCAGGGTCATCATAGAATCCAGGTTACAGACCCGCTATCCGTTGGAAGTCATTTCATTCAGCGACGAGGAAGGTCGCTTTGGCGGAATGCTGGGCTCACAGGCATTTACCGGCAACCTGTCACCGGATGTTATCTTGACCGCACTCGACTTAAATGGCGTTAAGCTCACCGACATCATGAACTACCATGGCATGGATCCGTTGGCGGCACTCGAGGCACGACGGGAGCCGAATAGTGTCAAATCATACCTTGAGCTGCATATTGAACAGGGGCCGGTGCTTGACTCTCTTAAGAAGCCGGTTGGTATTGTGGATGAAATTACCGGTTTATTCCGCTGGTCAGCACGTTTGCGTGGCACCCCCAACCACGCCGGAACCACGCCAATGGCAATGCGCCGCGACGCATTTCTCGGGCTTGCTGAATTTGCAAACGAGTTACCGCGGGTGCTTGAAGAAAATGGCAGTGACCGCAGCAGGGCTACGATCGGCAATGTGGGGTTGACCCCTGGTGCTGCGAACACCGTCCCGGGGAACGCGGAATTTTCCCTCGATGTTCGTGATACAGATAAAGAAAGATTGGAAGAGTTGAAAATTGCTTTTCGTAAGGCGCTCTCGGCGATTGCCCGCCGCCGCAACTTGCACTTCGAATTTGAAGAAGTCAGCATGATTGAGCCGGTCACGTGTGACCCTCAAGTTGTTGAGCGGCTGGTTACACAAGCACAGCAACTGGGGATCGATTACGAATTGATGCCAAGCGGCGCGGCTCACGATGCACAATTGATAGCTACCATGGCACCAGTTGGGATGATTTTCCTGCCTAGCCGTGATGGGCAGAGCCACTCGCCGGCCGAGTGGACGGCACTGCAAGACATCGAGACTGGTGCCAACTTGGCTTTACAGACTGTGATCGACCTGCTGGAAGTTGTTTAGTGCTATGGATAAACTGAAACAATCGGTCACGGATGATGGTGCGGACACTCACCCGGCGGCAGGCGAGGAAGGGTTTCTTGATCCACTCAATGCAATCTACAAGCAATCGCTTGGCCAGGATAACCCGACCCACTATACGTATTTATCCGGCGGCAAAACCGCACTCTTGTGCATCGACTTGCAATATCTCGATGCGGCCAGAGATGCCGGGGTATTTCGTGATGCTATTCCTGCGGGAATCAGCGAAGAAGCGCAGGAGTATTACTTTTCATCGCTCGAACAAACAGTTATTCCCAATGTGCGACGACTGCAGAATGCATTTCGCTTGTATAAATTGGAAGTAATCCATACCCGGATTCAATCACTGACCAGTGATGGGCGCGACCGCAGTAATGGGCATAAACGATTGCATCTGCATGCTCCGCCAGGCTCGAGGGAAGCGGAATTTCTCGAACAGGTAGCGCCCCGTGGTGATGAAATCATTATCAACAAAACTGCCAGTGGTGTCTTCTCATCGACCAATCTGCACTATGTGTTGAAGAATATTGGGATTAACGCGCTGTTTATAGTTGGCGTCTACACCAATGAATGTGTGGAAACGACGGTGCGTGATGCTTGTGATCTCGGCTACCTGGTAACTGTTGTCGAAGACTGCTGCACGACAGTCACACCTGAATTGCACAAGGCGTCTCTGACGACCCTGCGCGACCGCTACGCTCGCATCCTTGAGACGGATAATGCAATCCGCGAAATTGAGGCATTCGTCAGTTCGGCGCAGATTAATCCGCAAGAGCGGCAAAGAGTCCATTAGTCTGGCGCAGTGGCCGATGCGCTAATCGATCCCGATAAAGTGGTAATAGACAAACCCGGTGCCGGGATCGTACGCCATGAGTTCCCATTCGGCAGCAAACATGCTATCTGCCACATCGTCAGCATGGTTGTGCTCGCGGAAATAGTAAAGCCAGCCTTCAGCGTCATTCTTTAAGTCCCACCAGTCGGGGGTGCTACTGCCGGCCAAGCCGTAGTTGCCTAATTCTTCCGGGGTAATGGGCGATAAATCGCTGGCTAAGAGGCTTCTGAACCTGTCTTCGGTGGTGCGAAATTTCAGGTAAGTACTGCCGGTGTCTGCAAACCAATACAAATCGCTCTGGATATCGGTTACGTCAGCGGCCGGCTTCACCCCGAAGGTATTAGCGTAGACGCTGCGCGGGTTCATCGAGTCGATGATGACAAAGCAGTACAGCCCAGCGACCACAACGGCCAGAACCACCATGAGCGTCGCCGGGATACCGGCCAGCCAGCTGAGCCAGCGCCATTTTTTGAACCAGCCAAGTATTGTGAGCCCGGCAAAAAACAGAAAAATGCCAGCATAGATAGCACAGAGTATTAGCCAGAACAGGATGGAGAAGACTGGTCCCATGGATTTTTTACCGTTCTTGCTTAGTAGATTAAATCATTTCCGCAAAGTCATCTCGATGGCTGATTTGACCAGTGCAGCCTGCGCTGCGGTACGCCGGTCGAGGCCGTATTCGGAGGGCGTTTCGAAGGTGTAAGTGCGTTGGGCGTGATGGAGGTGCAGGTAGACGGCTTCCGGCAATTCCGAAAACGGCAGGTTCTTACCCGCAGGCCGGATCATGCCATCTTTGGCGCGCCTGCCATCGATGGTCTTGCGTGGATCAGCAGGCAGAAATGGTGCTGCGGCAGCAATCAATTTTGCTCCCCATGAGCGAAGGTTTCCCTTGGGGACGGGTTCATAGATGTAGAGTCCCTGACCATCAAAGTCTTCATGCAAGGTCAAGGCCAAGTCGAATTGGTAATTGCGGATGCGCTCGATAATGTAAGAAATGAATGGTGTCGCAGGCGACTCCCAAACCCTGTTCAAGTCGGTTCCGCCAGCGTCGTTGCGATTATTATTTACCAGCCCCCATGGGTTGAGGCAGGGATAGATCAAAAGTGGCAGCTCGGCGAGTTCAGTGACATGCTGCTCAGCCCAATCGATCAAGCCGCTGCAGGATGCAGGCTCGTCGCCATGAATCCCTGCGGAGATGTAAATTCCACCTTGCAACGTTAGCAAAGGTGAAAATATTTCGTAACACTGGTAGCCATCTGCTGTGCCACATTTTTTGATTTTTAGCCCTGATGCCGCACAGACAGCGCGCCAGCGGCGTATTAAGTAGTGGTAGTCATGGCAGCGCTGCAAAATCATGAGTAATGTTGCAGACTAATTACGAATATTAGCGCATCGCAAGGCAGAATGGCAGGCGTTTAAGACGGTTGATGCATCTGAAGTGATAACCAGAGCGAATAGTTTTTGCATTTCCAATTAACTCACATATAAGTAATGATCGCATTAATGACTAAGGAGGAAGAAGAGCTTCAGCACGAGAAGCAGCTTCTCGAAAACACCGGCAAAGGTGACCGCCGTAGCTTCGAGGAAGTCTATGACCGCTATTCGGGAGTTCTTTATACCACAGCGTATAAAGTACTCAACAATCCTGACGATGCTCAGGATGTCCTTCAGGATGTTTTTATCCAGATTTGGGAGAAAGCCTCTATGTACGATTCTTCTCGTGGCAAGCCTCTCACTTGGGCCATGACCATGACCCGCAATAAAGCGATCGATAGACTGCGCTCAAAGCAGCGTCGTGCCCGCTTACGCGATGAAGCTGAAAAAGAAGGTAAAGTTCACCAGGATGAGGCACATAAAGACGCCTCTGAGGAAGTGTATGGTTTAGAGCGCAGCGAAGTTGTGCGTAATGCGGTGATGCAACTTTCTAAAGAGCAACGACAAGCTATCGAGATGGCCTTTTTTGGTGGGTTAACCCAGAACGAGATTGCCGAAGCGTTGAGCGAACCGTTAGGCACCATCAAGGCCCGTATACGCCGCGGGATGATGAAGCTCAAGACTATCGTCGAATCGCGTCTGTAGTTGATAGTTATATGCTCAATGTGTGAGCATTCTGATGCGTTGAGAAATTTTTTAGCCGCAGCTTTCCTTCAACGCACTATCGTTCGTTGCATAGCTAAAAGTATATCCGGCGTCCAGTGCGGCACTAGGAACTATCCGGTGAGAATCCAGAAACAAGGTGTGTAACTCACCGGGCAATAGCTTAATCGCAAATGCCGGTGCATGCATGATTGCCGGGCGCCCAAGCAGCTCTGCTACTTTACCGGTGAATTCGGAATTCCTGATCGGCTCAGGCAGGACACAATTGTAGGCGCCACTGGCAGACTGATTCTCTGCAGCCCACACTGCCATACCGGCTACGTCATCAACGTGGATCAATGACATCCATTGTTTGCCGGAGCCGAGTCGCCCGCCAAGCGCCATTTGAAATACCGGCTTAAGCTTATCCATCGCGCCTCCCTGGCTAGCCAGCACAAAGCCAATGCGTAGCAGGGCCACACGCGTTCCATCGTTAGTAGCCTTTAGTGATTCTTTTTCCCAAGCCTCACTGACCTCTGCTAAAAACCCTTCTCCAGCCGGAAAGGATTCATCGACAACCTGCTCACCTGTATCGCCATAATAACCAATCGCAGATGCGGCTATGAGTGCCGCTTGATTACCGGCTGCCTGAATTCCCTGCACAACCGAACGTGTGCCAAGGACTCGGCTGTCACGGATCGCCTGCTTCTTGGCAGCCGTCCAAATACCCAGCACCGACTCCCCGGCCAAATGAATGACTGCATCCAGACCGGTGCAATCCAATGGCGTGTCCATCGCGAATGCTCTTACTTCATCGCAGCCGGGGATCTGTTTGGCGGGATTACGCGAAAACCCAACTACACTGTGGCCGTTAGCAGCAGATCGTTCTATCACGCGTGCTCCGATGAACCCAGTAGCTCCTGTTATTCCTATTTTCATAATCAATATTTACGATGAAGCCAACTGTAGGGAAACCTTCTTCCAGGGCAATCAGTTGGCCGCGGGTTTATTTCTTTATGGGCTTTGACAATCGAGCGGCGGCCGTCAACTTTGCCAACCCGGCGGTGCAAATAATCGATCAACTCCTCGAGGGCTTCGATCTGGGCTTTGGTTGGTTTATCGCGGTTGAAGTCGCCAACCAGACAGATTCCTATTGCTATATTATTGAGATAGTCGCTGGCGACGTGCCCGCCGTTGATCTGGCGATCCCAGCGTGCGCCGATTTCGATTTGCCCATTTCCGGATTTGCGGCCATTACCGATCACGAAGTGGTAAGCCATGCCATTACTCATCTTGCGGACATTTTTGTGATAATGGTGAAAAATGGCCGCATTGCCCTGGCGGGTGCCGCTGTTGTGGACGATGATGTATTTCCAGCGGCCTTTGCGTACCTTGGCCCGGTCGATGCGATTGCGAACCGAACGCGTCAGATATTTGTATTTCTTTTGGCCACCAAAAACGCGCTGAAAAAAGTTCGGCTCTTTTTCTTTCTCCGGTGGCGGTGCGTACCCCTGCTCTTGTTGGAGCCCTGACTTATGCACGATCACCGCAGCATCATCCTGCCGGTTGTCGGAACGCGTCTGCTTGCGGGTGGTGCGCGAATCTTTCTTTTGACGCTGTGGCTGTGGTGTTGCCTTGGGCGGAGTGGTGCGCTGGTACTTAAGCACCCGCTGTTTTTGTTTTTCTTTTTGCCTGACCTCCGGAGCTTGCTCCTGAGTCGCACGTCTTACCGGCCTTGGGGTAGCTCTGGGGGTTGGCGGTGGTGTCGCCCGTGGTGTTGGTTTGGGCGTGGGCTGTTGGCGCATGCCATCCCGTGCGCGCAGGAAGAGTTCCCGCTTACGTCGCTCTTCGGCACTGAGTTCCAACTCCACTAGTAGCAGCGGCTGTTCGTTGATCCGCACCGGGCCATTGTGTCGGGTATGGGCATGCGCTGCTAACCCTGTCCACTGCTGGTAGGTAATGAGAATTGACAGGATAGTGAGGACCGCAATCCAGCGCACATCAACATGCTAGCAAAGCGCTGATCTCGTGCAAGCTTGCTTAAGCTCTTGCATCCGCCATAATCATCAGGCAGGGAATAGTTGAATATGAGCGAGCCGAGCGACCCATCCAAATTAAACCGGAACCAATCCGGACAGCCATTCTTATGGGGGGTCGCCACTTCTGCCTACCAATCGGAAGGGGGTATGAATGGTGACTCGCCGCTGCGAACCAACTGGGCAGTCGCCGAGGAGGCGGGCAAGGTTGAGCCGGTTGGCAAGGCGGCAGAATTCTGGTTGCACTATAAGCAGGACTTTAAAGCCTGTAATGAAATCGGGCTGAACGCGTTTCGGCTCGGGTTGTCATGGACCCGCCTGCAACCGACTTCCAGTTTTACCGATTCGGTCGATGAAAGTGCAGCGGCCGGATATGCCGATATGGTGGCCAGCTGCCGCGACGCAGGACTCGAGCCGATTGTCACCTTACAGCATTTTACCCACCCTGAGTGGCTGGGTACTGATGTCTGGCTGGAGCCTGAGGTACCTACTTACTTCGCCCGCTTCGTTGAGGCGGCATTGTTTTCGATCAATAACAAATTGGCCGATGACTACAGCCAGCCGCCGATCCACTGGCTGATCACTATCAACGAGCCGAACATGCTGGTGTTGAATACCTACATGGGCAGCCAGTTTCCTTCGGGGCACGGGATGCGCGGGTTTGGCAACGCCAATCGCGCCTTCAATGGCTTGCTGCGTGGACATGTACGCGCGTATGGTGCCATCCATAAGCTCTACCGCAAACAAAATTGGCCGCGACCACTGGTGACATTTAACAATTACTGCAGCGATTTGTATTGGTCGGATAAGATCATGCTCGACCTTGTAGCAACCAAAGAACGGGGCATCAAGCGCAGCGAGTTGCACGGCTATATCTGCGACAAGGCAGACGCGTTGGGTGATGCGTTTCGTGAAGCCGGCCTCGAAATGCACCGTGATATTCCCTACTGGTGCGGGCGCATTTTTAAGGCGGTTAGTAATTGGCTGGGCCGACGAACGTTTTCCCCGGGTCAATTTGCTCCACTACTGGATGAGTTGGAGCACTCGGAGCACGACAGCTTCATGGATTATATCGGCCTTGATTACTATGACCCATTCATGGCCCATCTCTTTCGCTTTCCGCGTTTTGGCGACAATGTGTTGCATACCCCGGGCATTCGGGAGTGGATGATGAATACTGTCACCAGCAAATGGTGGGACTGGCGGGTACTCCCGCGCGGGCTTGATATCTTCTGCGACTACTACAGCCGGGAATTTGGCGGACGCCAGGTGCTGATCGCTGAAAACGGGATGGCCCTGCAGCGTGATTTTGATAATCTGATCCATGAGCGGGTAGATGGCATGACGCGCAGTAGGTTCTTGCGACTGCATGTGCACGAAGTATTACGCATCCTGGATAAGGGGATTCCACTGGTCGGCTATCTTCACTGGTCGTTATTTGACAACTACGAGTGGGGAAGTTACACGCCGCGCTTCGGTTTGTTTTCACTGGATTACACCAAGGGCACCAACAGGCTAAAAGAGGATTTTAATGGTGATAACCCGTCAGCCACCTACCGCGACCTGATAATTGCCGCCCGTCGCCGCTATAAATAGTGCCCGTTTTGTCTTAAATATTTCTTCTTTATTTGTCAATAAATGTCAATAAAGGGACAGACACTTATCTGGTAATATTTTCTATCTGACTTGATTTGAGTAGGATGCATAGAATTACTTAGTAATCAGAACGCAATCTATTTTTGCACCTGTTCTGGTAGGTTAGCCAGGCGTGCTTCGAGGATGCGGTCGATATATTTGGCTAGCATATCGAATTCGAGGTTTACCGGGTCACCGGCACTGAGCGTGCCCAGGTTAGTGACCGCACGGGTATGCGGGATCAGCCACACTGCAAATGATGTGGGCTGGCACTCGGCGACGGTCAGGCTGACACCATTGATTGCGATCGAGCCTTTATAGACGATTAAGGTGTTGAACTCTGCGGGCAGTTCGACTTCGAGACGAGTATCCTCGCCGCGCTCCGTATGGCTTACAACCTTGGTAAAGACATCGACGTGGCCCTGCACGAAATGGCCGCCAAAGCGGTCGCCAGCTCCCATCGGTCGCTCGAGATTGACCTCGCTACCTTGCCGAAGTTTACCGATTGCAGTGGCGCGTAGTGTTTCTTCCAGCACATCAAAACACAGGGTACCGTCACGCTTTCTGGCAACCGTCAGGCAGCACCCATTCACAGCCAGGCTATCGCCGATGGCCAGGCTGGAGACCAGCGACTTTGAGGCGTCGAGTCGCAGCTCGGTACCTGCCGCGCTCATCTTCATCCACTTAACTTTACCCATCTCTTCTACTATGCCGGTAAACATGCTGCTAGTTTTGCCCGTGTGCTATTCGCTGTCTAATGAAATTATGCTAATCGTTGCTGAGGCATGGACAAACCGCTCATCCCATACAAAACTCTGCGGTAATGGCGAAGTGTGCCGCGATCAGCTATAAACAACTGGGTGATACGTTGCTGCTGCAACCCGCATTGGCGAAACTTGCGGAACATAGCGGGAGTGACGTCGACCTGATAACCAAGCCGGTTTTTGAACCACTGCTCGAGTTGATGCCGGGAGTCAGCAAAGCCGGCCAAGCCGGAAAGTACGATGAGTTGTGGGTATTCGAACACGGCAGCAAGGCTGTCTGGCGTGCCTTTATGACCCAAGCATCACGCAAGTATCTGCGGCTGATTCGGCCGCAATACAAGCGCTGGTACCACCCGCTGGTGTTTAGCGATATTGTGGCAAAACCGTTAAGCTATGAGTACCGGGCACTGTGCCATTACCGCGCAGTGCACGGGAGCAATGATGGCTTTATGCCGCCGCGTTTACTTTCACCGCCAGCCGACGCTCACCCAGCGTCATGCCCGCGCGGAGCAGTATTGATCAGCCCGACCTCGGCTTGGCGGAGCAAAACCTGGAGTGTCAAGGCGTGGGCGCGTGTCATCGACGACATCCATCAGAGTTACGACTTGTCGCCAGTTCTGATCGGTCAGGGTGATGCCTGGATGGCAAATCATGTCCGGCAAATTGCGGCTGCAGCTAGCACTAAGCTGGTGAATCTGTTCAACCAAACGTCACTGCGGGAACTGCTGGCAACGATAGCTTCGGCGCGTGCGGTCGTCGCGATTGATGGTGCCAGTGCTCATCTGGCAGCAGCCTTAAGCATCCCTTCGTTGACACTATTCGGCCCTACTCGTGCGGAAGAGTGGCACTGGAAATCAGCCCGGACAACAATCCTGCGCACTGCCGACTTTAATGAGGGTAAACGCCTGCCACTGCATGACTTACCGGTAGCTAGTGCGCTCGAAGCGCTTGACCGACTGATCAATTTAGGCGAGTGTTGAATTCTGGCATAGCTCCATAGCATCAGATGATAGGAAAGAGGGCAGCTCACATAGACCACATGATTAGCAGTACGCAGATACCGGGCAAGGACCGGCAAGTAGATCATCTATGAAAGTAGGTTTGGTACGCAGGGGGTACTCCGCGAGCGGTGGCGCTGAGCGTTACTTGAAACGTTTGGGAGAAGCTCTGGCACAAGCTGACCACGAAGCAGTGCTGTTTTCTTCGCCCGAGTGGCCGGCTGCGGATTGGAATGTGGGTGAGGTGGTTCCGGTTCAGGGACGCTCACCGAGTGCTTTTGCCGACAACCTGGCCAAGTTGGACCCGTCCCGGCATTGCGATTTCCTCTACAGCCTGGAGCGGATTGACGAATGTGATGCCTACCGTGCCGGTGATGGTGTCCACCGCGCCTGGTTACAGCGACGCAAAAAGTTCGAAGCGCCCTGGCGATCTGTTTCAAGGGTGCTGAACCGCAAGCACCGGGAAATTCTCAGGCTCGAAGAGCAACTGATGGCTGATCAGAAAGCAGGCACTATCATCGTCAATTCGAACATGGTGAGACAGGAAATTCTCGATCACTATGGTTACCCACTGGATCGCATTCGCACTGTTTACAATGGCGTGCCGATTCAGTCGTTCCGCCGCAGCCCCGAAGCCGGCAAACGGTTACGTGAAGAACACTTGCTGGCAGACAAAGATTTGCTGGTATTGTTTGCCGGCAGCGGCTGGGGACGCAAAGGCCTTAAGTTTGCCACCAGGGCGGTTGAGCAGTTGGCACGCAAACAACGGGCAGTCCTGCTGGTAGCCGGCAAAGGCAAGCGGCTTAAGTATTCATCTAAGGTGGCACGGTTCGTCGGAGAAACTGACAGTATGATGCCGTTGCTTGAGGCGGCCGACATTTTTATCCTGCCAACAACCTATGACCCATTTTCCAATGCCTGTCTTGAGGCAATGGCGTACGGGGTACCTGTTGTAACGACAACCGCCAATGGGTTTCACGAGATCATCGAGAATAAACAAGACGGCTGGATAGTTGATAATCCGGCCAACATTGATGACCTGGCTGCGGGCCTGGAATTTTGGAGCGACAAGGAACGGCGCGAGCAGGCTGCCGCAACGCTTAGCCTCAAAGCACAACAGTTCAGCATTGAGGCCAATCTTCGCCAAACAATGCAGGCGATAGGTTTGAATCTGCACGACTGATGCAATGCAGACTTGTTGTTAACTCGTCCTGAAGTTACTCTGCTGAGCAGCTATGGAACATCATGTCTATTTTTGGTTGAAGGATGAGTATCTCGGTGACGCAGAGCGTGAGCAGTTTGAGACGGGGCTGGATAAGCTGTTGGCACTCGATGGAATTGAGCGTGGCCACTGGGGTCGCCCTGCCGCAGTAGCCGACCGACCGGTCGTCGATAAATCGTTCCATTATGCCCTGAGCCTCGAATTCGCATCGCTTGCCGCCCACGACGAATACCAGACTGCCCCCGGGCATAAGGAATTTCTAAATAATTTCAGCAGTTGGTGGACACAGGTCAAAATCTACGATTTGGATTAATCGCCGATCGTCTCGATGAATTTAGACCGCAGGGCGAATATCGGGTGCACTATTCAGTGCTAACTGTTTTGCTGCAGGTTGGCATGCTTGAGTAACCATGCGGCAATTTCTTGGTAGAGTGTGTCGCGGCCTGCGTCGTTATGGGGCTCGTGCATTTTCCCCTGCAAGATATCGAGCTCGACCGGACGGGTGGCAGCATGTGCTGCATCGGCAAATTCCCGTGCGGCCTCCGGGTCCATGATTGGATCGTCATCACCTTGGATGATCAAGAGCGGGGTGGTGATCGCAGCAGCCGCATCGAGTGCCTGCGTGGCTGCCATTGTCAACTCACGGTACATCGCAGCCGAAATCCTACGATGGTTCAAATTCTTCTCCTCAGCAGGCAGCTCAAGCTGGGAGTCGTACGCCATCTGCGATGGTTTTAAACCGGTCGATAATGTCAGTTTTTGGAAATACCTGCCGACCCAATCCGCCAGAAATTGTTTCCAGCGCGGTGGTGCTGAGCGCAGCCGCAACCATGGTGAAGTGGTCGAAATTGCAGCAAAAAGCTGAGGGTTGGCTAATGCCATATGCAGGAGCAGCAAGCCGCCCATGCTGTGGCCATGGGCAACCAGCGGGCGCGAGCAATCGGTGCAGTACTCTTTAAGGACTAGATCGAGGTCAGCTATGAGTTGTTGGAGGGAATCGATATGACCGCGTTGGCCGCCGGAGCGACCATGACCACGCAGGTCACATCCTATCACCCGCATGCCGGCAGCGGTAAATTGTTCAGCACCATAGGCATGCCGAGCTACATGCTCGCCGTGGCCGTGGACCAGCAACAGGTCGACCTTGGGTGGGGTATTCTCCGGCAGCCATTCCCGGCTGTGCATTCTGGTACCATCCGGTGTCTGCAGTTGGCGTGATGTTGCTGCGTTTACCATGTTAGCTCCGGCAGCCTCACAAGATGGTAAATTTATAGTCCCTGAGAAGTTGCAACTCGCTGCAATTCTTTTTGGAATTCCATGACATCACTTTCAGACGGTCGATACCCCGGGGTCTCCGGGTCAAGCGCCAGCCGTCCCATCTGGTCGAGCATCCACGACGCCTTCTTGCCATCACTGAAAGTAACTTTACCCGAGACCAGTGCCTGCGGTTGGGTTACCTGGTCGATTGTCACCGAGACCGAGCCACCGCCTGCCAGGGCCGGGTCTGCTGCCGCGGGTGCGGGCTCGGCTCCATCCGGGTCGGCTACGAGATCTGCGGGAGCTTCCTTTTCCTGGTCCTGCAATTGCAGGTTGAGGTCATCGACCAGGAACCTGGTTTCCATATAAGTCATGTTGACATCCAGCTCTTGCTGCAACTTGCGTTGTACATCGGCCAGGCCGTCACCGGCATTAATCCATCCTGCAACTGTGGCCTTTTGCTCGTCAGTCAATCTGTCCATGCCCTTATTTATGCCCGGCGCCCCGGAATTGCAACCCCGACTACGTCGCGACTAAAGCGCGCTGCGCTAGATGGCTAGTGATGTATCCGGGCTAATCATCGTTCCCGGCCAACCGGGTCAGCACCGAAAAATCTTCAAGCGTAGTGGTGTCGCCAGTAATCGTCGTTCCGGAAGCTATTTGCTTTAACAGGCGGCGCATGATTTTGCCGCTGCGGGTTTTTGGCAGGGCTTCGGCAAAGCGTAAGTCATCAGGCTTGGCGATGGCACCGATCGAGCTGGCGACGTGGTTACGAATCTTTTTGCGCAATGCATCATCCGGACGAATTCCACCTTTCAAAGTGATAAAGGCTACTACGGCCTGGCCTTTGATCTCGTCGGGACGACCTACTACAGCAGCCTCGGCAACGGCATCATGACTGACTAGGGCACTTTCTATTTCAGACGTACCCAGGCGGTGTCCGGCCACGTTGAGCACGTCATCGAGGCGACCGACGATCCAGAAGTTTCCCTGGCGGTCACGGCGGGCACCATCACCGGCTGTATAGTAGCCCTGTTTGGCGTAGTCCTTCCAGTAGGTCTTACGATAGCGGGCCTTGTCGCCGTAGACGCCACGCAGCATCGATGGCCAGGGTTTGCGGATCACCAGCTTGCCGCCGACGTTCGGCGGACATTCTTTGCCGTTGGCATCCACGATCGCAGCATCCACGCCGAAGAATGGCAGGGTTGCGGTGCCAGGCTTGCATGGGGTGGCTCCGGGCAATGGTGAAATCATGATCGAACCGGTTTCGGTTTGCCACCAGGTATCGACGATCGGACAGCGATCTTTGCCGACGACTTGGCAGTTGGGGCGGTGTAAAAAATAGTGACGGCATATTCATCGACGATCCGCCAAAAACGATCGGGATCCGGCCAGTTGGGTGCACCTTCGTACATCAGGGTCGTGGCACCATTGGCCAGCGCGCCGTAAACCACATAGCTGTGTCCGGTGATCCAACCAACGTCCGCAGTACACCAGAAGACATCATCTTCCTGCAGGTCAAAGATATACTTGGTCGATAGCTTGGCCCCCAGCAGGTAACCGGCTGAAGTGTGCAGGATTCCCTTCGGTTTGCCGGTCGAACCACTGGTATAAAGAATGAATAGCGGATGTTCGCTGGAAAGTGCGAGCGGCTCACAATTTGCATCCACGTACTCGGCTTCACGGTGCCACCAGACGTCGCGTCCCTCCTGGATATGGATTTCATTATTGGCCCGGCGAAATACGATGACCCTCTTCACTTTGTGGCCGGGGGCTTTCAAAGCATCATCGACACTGTGCTTGAGCGGCACGATGCCGCCGCGCCGGTACCCGCCATCAGCGGTGATAACACAACTTGCGCCACAATCATCAATTCGATCGCGGATGCTATCGGCACTGAAGCCACCAAAGACGACGGAATGCACGGCACCGATCCGCGCGCAGGCCAACATCGCTATCGCGGCCTCGGGAATCATCGGCATGTAGATAATCATGCGGTCACCTTTTTTCACATGATTGCGCTTGAGGATATTGGCAAACCGGCAGACTTCACGATGCAGCTGCTGGTAGGTCAGTGTCCGCTTTTCGCCCGGTTCCCCCTCCCAGATGATGGCGGCTTTATTGCGTCGACCTTCCGTCAGGTGACGGTCGAGGCAATTTTCGCTGACGTTCAATTGCCCGCCTATAAACCATTTGGCATCAGGCATCTTCCATTCCAAGACTTTGCTGAATGGCTTGCGCCAGGAAATCTCCTCGTTAGCCTGTCGCTTCCAAAATTGCTGTGGCTTGGTGACCGATTCCTGCCATATCTTCTTATACTCGGCCAGTGAGCCGATACGCGCCGATTTGCTGAATTCCTTCTCCGGCTTGAAGACCCGCTTTTCCTTCAAATGGGATTCAATGTCACCGCTGGTATCGTCGCCTTTGGGCAATGCTGTGCGCTTGCGGGCGGCTTTCTTTACAGCTTTTTTACTTGGTGACTTTCTGGGGGATGTTTTTTTAGCCATGGGTTTCTGATAAGATATTGTTAAGCAAATGTCTAGAGCGCATGGCTTTAACTGATAAATTATTTTGTGGATGAGAAGCGACACTACGCGACAGGCAAAATGCTATCTTGATGAGGTAACTATCTGAGGTAGTTTTCGCCTATGAATCGCAGGCACTTTCTAGTAGCAACCGGAGCTGGAATGCTTTCGTTGCACACTGGCTTCGGCAGCAACTCACGCAAGCCGTACAGGATCCATTTTCTCACTGACTTCCATGCACGCAGTGATCTGGGCGCACCGCAAGCGCTGGAGAAATTGGCAGACGCAGTCAATCACTCTAACCCTGATTTGGTCATCGGTGGTGGCGATTGTATCCACGGTGGCTTTAGCGGCCTGCTGGATGTTTCCCGTGAGCGCTTTGAAATATTCAGAAATTTTACCCGCCAGATCAAGCCGCGCGCCCACTGGTTGATTGGCAACCATGATTTTGCCCGTGCTGTGGATGAGGAAGATAACATTCTGGATGGTGACCCGACCGCGATGTTTAAGCAGACCATGGAGACCAGTGACTTGTATTTCGGCTTTGATGCTGGTGAGATCCGCTGCCTGGCACTGCAGTCGGTAAAAGTTCTTGGCGGCAAGCAGAAGTACCAAGGCCTAATTGATGCAACCCAACTGGCATGGCTGCGAAGCGAGCTGGCCAAGCTGCCACAAGAGCAGCCCATCATCATAAAACTACCGGGGAAGGGACTCGAACCCCCACGCCTTGCGGCACTTGATCCTAAGTCAAGCGTGTCTACCAATTTCACCACCCCGGCATCTGGATTACCTATTAGCGCATAGGCGAATTCTTAGCAACCCTATTCATGCGGCAGGTGCCACACCCGCATGAATTCTACGCATTCGAGTATAGCCGTAGGCTGGATGCAGTACTGACTTCTGACGGTCGCTGGAAAATGCACTTACCGCATCCTTACCGGCATGTGCTTGAGGAGGGACACGATAGCCGTCGCGGCAAGGTGACCACGAAACACATCGACTGGGCGCTCTTCAATCTCGATGCCGACCCCTGCGAAACAACGAATGCGATGGATCAATATCCAGATGTGATGAAACGCCTCAGGGCCCACGCCGAGGCGCGCCGCAAGGAATTCGATCTGAAATAGTCGTTTTCAAAGTAATTTTCCGGCAGTCAGATCACTTTACTTTAGGCAAATTATCTGCAAATTTATGGATATGACTCAGCGGACTGCCCCCCAATTCTTCTTCGTTCGGTTAGTGCTAATTTCCGGACTGCTTTTTGCCATGCCATTGGTGGCATTAGCCCAATATAACGATGAGTTAGATTACGATGCTATTCTTGAGCAACTTGAGGAATTGACCGAGCTACGCGAGCAACGGGTGATCGATTCTGCGAAGTCCGCTTACAATGTAATTAAGGCTGCGTCAACCAGCCAGACTGAATCACTCAAGCTGTTCTACGATGCGGTGCTAAAGATTAAGTACAGCGGGCAAACACGCGAGAACAGCCAGCTCCGCGAATGGAAGAAGAAAAACGATGACCAGTTCGAAGACCGGTATTTTCGTGAAGGCTTGAGGCTGCACCTGGTCTATTTGGCCTTGTCGATTCGACGCGCTCAAGCGCCGCCGGATGATGAAAGTACTTTCAATGACCTGAAGAGTTTTGCTGACAGCGTGCTCAACATGGAACCCGAAATGCGCAATGAGGGTGAATGGATGAAAAAGTCGATTGCCAGCTCCGAAATCGCACGTGCCTACAATCTGGATAGCTATTTGCCGGAGGAGGACGGGTGGGAGTTGGTGCCTGGTAACGCTGATGGAATGTACGAGAAAACGATTCTGCCTAAGCTACGCCTGCAGAAAAGCCCGCAGATACTTGCTTACTGGGATAATCGAATTTCCCGGCTGAGAGCCGAAATTGAAGAGGTCGACAGGACGTTTCAGCAGGAGAATATCCTGAATAACCAACTGCCCAAGCTGTATTGGGAACGAGCCAACGAGTTGCACGTACTCGGACAGTCCAGCAAGGCTGTAAAGGAAAAATTGGCGATCATCAGAAATTATCCGGATAATGATAATTTCGAGCGCTGGGTTAGCGATTTACAGGCTGATGTCCTGGCAATGAAAAGTGGCGAGATGGTTGCTGCCGTAGCGTCTGCTCAGGGCATTGAGCCTGAAGGAACTCAGCCTGCCAAGCGTCGCACAGCTGATAATTGACGCACTGACTTAGCTATTTACGGAATGATAAAACGCTGGTTGGTACTCGGGTCCAGAACTACAGAGCCACGCGGCATGCCGCGCACATCGATTGTGTTATATGGTGGGTACGGACTCACAACGTAGCCGGATGTTCCCGTTTGACGCGCTAGCGGGTAGCCGCCGCCACTGTAGGCCTGGTTGCGTTGTAAATCGCTGATTTGGTCTTGCTGACGGCCAACGATATTTCCAGTTAATCCACCTATCAAAGCTCCGGCAATCGCGCCTTCAGTGGATGATACTCCACTTACGTTATTACCAATAATTGCACCCGCCGCAGCTCCACCGGCCGCCCCCAAGCCGGTTCCAGTCATCTGCCCCTGACCAACATTTGTACAAGAAGTGGCGACGAGTGACGTAGCGCCAACTAACAGCAATAATGATTTTTTCATGACATAATAATAAATCTACTCAACCAATTTTCAACCTGGCAAATAAGTAATTTTACTACGACTGATGGGCGCTAGCCCGAATAAATCACAAGCCATCTGCTGCGACAAGCGTGAGGCGCTTGTTTACAGCGTTGGGCTTGGATTTCGCTATTTACAGTATGTACTCATACAGCTCACAGCGAAATCCATCGCCCGCCTTGTACCCAAGCACCCCACGCTTCGTCTCACTACGAAGTTTGTGATTTATCCGGGCTAGGATCAATAAACTAAGCTTGACCTCAAGAGCTCAAAATAACTAGAAATTACAGCAAGCAATGTGAATAACTTGGTGTAATATAATGAAGTTCGAACCTGCGGGCAGCATATGATTAAAAATATTATTATAATAGTTGTAATGGTTGCCCTGATTGTAGTGGTTTATCATTTTATTTTCGAATCGCAGCGGGCCAATATCCAGAACGAGTCCAAAGCACTGGCAGAAGTGCTGCCAGGACAATTGCAGACGGCTTATCTGGAAAAACAAGCTGAGAAAAAGCAAGCTGGGGAAGAGCAAATTGCTGCGGAAGAAGCTGCGGCCCAAGCTGAATTGACTGCTACTTTCAGGGGCAATGGCATCGATCTCCTCGAAGTTCAGGTAGTGAATCCGAAAACTGCAGCAGAGTCCTACGAACTCAAAGCCGGCACACTCTTCCAGAGCTATAACGACAGTGTCATGTTGGTAGAGAATCTGAACGAATCGATTGAGCCGGGTGCTACTGTAGAATATAAGCTAAAAACAGTCCCTCTGGGACTTAACAACCAACAATTAGAGGGACCATACAGGATCATAGAACAAACTCCATTTCAGCTGGAGCCTTTGACTGACGCTCTATCAACCGGATCTAACCTTGATGAAGAGAAGTTGGCACTAGCAGCTATTATATTATTCAACAACCCGTCTCTAAGTGAAGTAGCCGACTTTCCCGTGGCGGACAGTGGAGAACAGGCAGGATCGAGCGTTCCGGTGTCATCGCGACGCAGTGCGGCGGAGGTCATAGACGCGCTGTTGCTGCTGAGGGGGTTAAATATTGAAACTGGTGGCTTAAAATTAGCGACCGATACTCAATTGAAGCTGGAAGCACTGGTCAAATTAGACAGTAACGAGAGTGCCAGAGAGTTTTATGGTTTAGCGGATCGGCGTAGGCACTGGGCTTATTGGAAGCAACTGTTATTGACTGGAGATCCAAGGTTTCGGCATTACTCGTTGTACGGAATAGGGCGTTTTTTTCCCGAGGTGGCAGTACAGATGATGCCAAATTGGGCTGCTAATCGGCGTATCACACCGATTTACCGCTTATCGGCAGTGTATGCATTAGGGTTATCTGAAAAACCAGAGGCTCTGCAGCAACTGCAGTCATTGGCCAAACGTTATCCTGCACAAACAAATATGGGCCGTGCCACGCGCGAAGCCGCACAATATATCAGAGGAAAAAGTTGAATTTCCGATATTATCCATAGATTTGCATCTTACTGACAGCCAACAGCGTTACGGAATGTGGATATTTAATTTAAAATGAAAAGAAGCTTTGATTTAACAGAAGAGCAGGAAACTCTAGCGTCTTTGTACGCACTCGGTGCTTTGGAGCGTCACGAGCGCGCTTCATTTGAAAGAGCCATGGATGAATCCGGTATTCTTCGTGATTATGTTGCGCAGTTGTGCGATATCCATACTGACGCAACAATTGACAGTATGGAAATTTTGGTGCCGGATGCTAATTTAAAAGAGTCCATACTTTCCCGCATTGACGAAGTACCGGTTGACATTATACGCGCCTTTAATTTGCGTTCTGATGAAGGCTTTGTCATGACCGACTTAGATGGTCGGATCCAATGGGTGAATTCCGAATTTACGTCAATGTGCGGCTATGAATTACCCGAGTTGAAGGGTAAAAAGCCGGGTCACATGTTGCAAGGTCCTGCTACCGACCCATCCTCAGTCAATGCCATGCGTACGGCATTCAAGACACACAAGCCGATCAATGTGGAAATGGTCAATTATCACAAAAATGGCAACCCATATTGGGTCTCCATCAGCATGTCGCCAATTTTAGATGAAAACCGCGCACCGCGCTGCTACGTCGCAATCGAACGTGAGATTCGCGAGCGCGACACACCAGTAATGCTTGCTTAGCAGCGCTGCGTTAATTTGCAGCAAAGTTACAATATTTGGCAAAAGCCGGGATAAAAACATAAATCCCAATTGCTATGGCATAAAGTGCTGCGGCGAGTACTGCGAAAGCGCTTAGATCCTTGGCTTTTTTGATTAATGGTGAGTATTCTTTAGTAATCTGATCGGCGAGTGCCTCCATCGCGGTATTCAATGCTTCAACTATCCAAACGATTATGATGGCTGAAAGTAGCAGGATCCACTCCACTGCTTTCACGCCCAGAAAGGCTGCCATAAGAATGACTAGAATTGTAGCCGCTAAATGGATGCGTGCGTTGGGTTCAGATTTCAACATCGTCGCCAATCCTGCGAATGCTGCGCCGAAAGAGCGTACTCTATTTATCAGCCAAGCCATTTACTCACAAAATACGATGCCCGCTCGCCGTCTGGCAAATCGGCCTCCAGGCAGATTGACTTTAGCCAGTTTGCTGTCCGCCGGAAAAAGCTGACAAACCAGATCTATCTCGTTAAACCCCACATCGTTGACGCCGCGGGCGGCCAGCCAATTTCTTACCAATCGCCGTTGCAATGCCAAAGGCAATGGGCGGAACTTTTTCACAGAAATTTCGACATCTAAAGCGAGTTCTTCAACTTGCTGGTTAAGCCATTCATCTTCGGCCTCAGCCACTGCTGCCAACCTGAGCAGTGAGGGGACAATATCCCTGCTCATGACTTCATTTAATAGAGGAATTACCTCATGGCGCAGCCGGTTGCGGGTGAAGTCAGGTTGCTTATTGCTGGCATCTTCACGCCAGTTGAGGCCGGCTTGCTCCAGTGCGTTCCTGATTTCCCCCGCACGGATTGCCAGCAAAGGTCGCAGTATGACGAACTCCCTGCCAGAGAGAGTTTGTTTATCCGTCACTTGCAAACTACTAACGCCACCAGTCCCTGATCCGCGGAGCAGGTTGAATAGGATGGTTTCAGCACGATCATCGGCATGATGTCCAAGGCAGATGGTGTTCGCCTGCTGGGCTGTTGCAACCTGTGCAAAAAAAGCACGTCTGGCACTGCGGCCTGCGCTCTCCACACCAAGGGCAGGATATTCTACAGCAAGATCAGCCTGCTTGAGCTCGAAACAATAGCCAAGCTTTGCTGCTAATTGCCGGACAAACTCAGCATCGGCGTCAGCCTCGCTCCCGCGCAATCCGTGGTGCAAATGACAAACAACAACATTTTCAATACCGACCTCATGCAATAGGTGCAGCAAAAATACCGAGTCGGCTCCACCGGAAACTCCAGCCACTATCGCCTTTTCGGTTGCCAGAGGGACTAAAACTTGCGTTATGGCAGCAGCTTGTTGCGCTTCAAGATATCTTGTTAATTGATTAGGCAACTGATTGGTAATAGCACGCGCTGATTTTTCGGAGAACTGGCGGCATTAGATTGCTCTTATGCTGCCAAATAAATGTTCTTCCAGAATAGAAATCATCTCATGCGGTGCTTCCAGTGCTGCCAAAAATCCGGCATTCTCAATCACTGATAACGAGCAGTCAGGTACCAGCAACTTATACTGGTTGGCCCATTCGAGTGGCGGGAAAGCACTTAGTCCCCCCCAGATCAATAGCACCCGTTGCTGCAGTAAGCGTAGGCGCGCTTCGATTGGCAGGCTCAACTTGCCACCCATCAGTGCGTAGATGGCGTGCTCTGCATTATTTTGCTGAGCACAGGCAGTATAGGCGTCGACCATTTCACTCGTTACCTTGTCGGAATTGCCAAAAGCAAAGTTCGTCAGCCAGCGTTGAATTGCCGCCCTTCTTGCCAGGTAATTTTTATAGATAAAGCGATTAATGGCCGGCAGGTGGGCAGCAATCGAAGCGCGTCGGGTGAGCCTGCGCCTGCCAAACTCAGACAACCCGGTTGGCATTACCAGGCAAAGCTGGGCTACCAGGTCAGGGTGGCGGGATGCCAACAGAGTCGCAAATCCACCAGCCAGTCCGCTGGCTACCAATGCCACCGGACGACTGTCGCAGACACCTTGCAGGAACTGCGCGATGCTATCAACATGCTGGTCGGCATCAACCGCCTGGCTTAATTTTTGGGATTCTCCAAATCCAAGCAAGTCGAGCGCAAAAATATGCCCGCGATCGGCAAGTGCCGGATAGACCAGCGACCATTCGTAGGATGATCCGCCGACAGCCGGGGCATGCAGAAAGACTACCGGTGAGCCACTACCCCCTTCATGGAAGACAATATCACCATAACTGCTGGGATAGAGCCTGGTGGCAAAGGCATCGGGAGACAAAAACTCCGGCAGCGGTTCGCGGGTAGCAGGCGACATGGCATAACGAACGGCCAGTGCAGCCCCGCCCAGCAAGCCAATACCTACCCCAACTTTCCATAAATTTCTACTGTTGCCTTCTTTGTCTGCCATAAACAATTAGAGTAACTGTACCTTTTTATTGCCTTTGATAATTTTGCCTATCGGAAATGCACCGGTTTCACTGCTCACCTTTGCGACTGATTGTGGTGCTATGATCAATGCCATGCCAATCCCCATATTGAACACTTGATACATCTCATCAATAGCTACTTTTCCCCGCCGCTGCAAAATTTGAAATAGCTCCGGGACCTTCCACAGCGAGCGGTCGATGGCGGCATCGGTATCGGCAGGCAATATCCGTGGCAGGTTATCGACTAATCCACCGCCGGTAATATGTGCCGCACCCTTGAGTACTTTGCTGCCTAATTCTGCCAGCACGGGCTGGTAATTGGTATGCACCCGCAGCAGCTCTTCAGCAATGGTTTTTCGCAGCCCTTTAAGCCTGGCGTCGGGTTTCAGCTTCATGCGCTCAAATAATATCTGCCGGGCCAACGAATAGCCATTGGTATGCAGGCCATTAGACGGCAATCCGAGGATACTATCACCGGGGCGGATCCTGCTGCCATCGATGATTTTGGAGCGATCGACGACGCCGACAATCGATCCGGCCAAATCGTATTCGCCATCTTGATACATTCCCGGCATCTGTGCTGTCTCGCCGCCGATTAATGCACACCCGGCAGCCGCGCAGGCTTTGGATATTCCCTGCAAAATATCTTTGAAGACATTCGGCTCCAATTTACCGGTTCCCAGGTAATCCAGAAAAAATAAAGGTCGCGCCCCGGTAACTGCTATGTCATTCACGCAATGGTTAACCAAATCCTGCCCAATCGAACGATGTTTGCCGGTCAGAAATGCCAGCTTCAGTTTAGTACCGACCCCATCGATACTGGAAACCAGCACGGGCTCCTTCATGCCCCGCCCGAAGTCAGCAGCAAAAAATCCACCAAAACCGCCAACGCTACCCAGCACCTGCGGACCATGCGTGGCTTTCACCAGGCGATTAATTCCGCCCTTAACCTGATTGCCAAGCTCGACGTCGACGCCTGCCTTAGCATATGCGGCCACCTTGTGCGGATTCTTTTTAGCCATGCGTGATCCTACAATACCATTCGGCTTAATTGCTACCTAATTTCCCAGCGGTGCAACGGATACTGCTTCTTTATAGTCGTTCTGTTGCGCCAGCATGATGGCCAGTTTCCAGCGAAACCACAGTACCTGCCGGTCACGCGCAATGATTTTTCTTAATTCACGCAGGGTTTGGCTATTCTTTCCTGCAGTCTCTAGTGCCAGTATGTACTCTTTAGCAGCTTCAAAGTCTGCCGGATTCATAAAATAACTATTCTGCTTTTGCGGCAGAGAGTCAGCAGCAACCGAGGTGTTGCTGAGATCAAGTGTTGCGGGGATAGCTGCTTCTATGAATTGCCAAGCCAGTTTGTAGTTCCCCATTTTATCGAATAAACTGATCCACTTCGATTCGTCGCTTGCAGCCAGTTCGATGTGTTTGTCTATAAAAGAAAGGAGATCTGCCGCATTACCGTACTGGTGAACCAAATTGTAGAACGAAGTGATTTCAAAGCGGTAAAGATCGTCATCGGCGGATCTGCGAGCCAACCATTGGCGATATAATCTGGCGCCTGCTTCTGGCGGCTCCATCTCAGCTAACGATAACAAGTGCTCCGGGTTGTGCTTGGCATAAGAACGCCAATACCGCGTTGTTTCTTCGTTATCTGGCAGCGATTTTAGCGCCATGCGCAAGATGGTGTAGCCACGGTGGCGCGAGCGTTTAACTGCCTCTCCCCAAAAAATTAATGCCATCTGTTGATCGACAGGTGCGGTCAGGAGTGCTTGCTGTGCCGGCACCGACCATGCCATCGGCATCAACCGCCTCATGATTCCAAAATGAACCCAAGCCGCGTCACGTTGCTCCTCGCTACTAAGCTTGGTGACGCCAGCCAGTTCATGGAGCCTCATATCTAATGGGTAAGCCCTGAGAAATCTGTCTACTGTGGCGCTATTTAATGTTTCCCGTCGGCCCAGGCTATTGATGAACTTTTCAAGTCCCAGGGGTGACCATGTCGCGGCAGGAGGCAACAACGGCAAAGCTATCAGCGCGCATATGATCAGTGGAGCAAGCTTGAACATTGGTGGCATCCGTTTGACGTAGTATTTCTCCGGCTCCACTGATCGTGGTCCCACCAGTGCAACTCCTAATAGCGAGAATGCGATTATTGCAGTTCCCCAACGGTGCCCTGGCACATCCCACAGGCAGTGAAGGCTAAAGGCCGCTACTGCAGCGGCGGCACCACCACGAAGCATCAGCTCGCTGAGGTGGTACTTGTTGAGCTGGCGTACAAACCACGCTATGCCCAAGGCAGTTAGCGCAAGCACCAAGGCCAATGGTACTGCACCCAAGTCGCTCAACCATTGCAACCAGCTGCTTTCCGGGTGAATAATTAACTTATTGTCCAACGGATATTGCTGGTAAAACGGAAAGGTGCCCTGAAAAGATCCTAGTCCATGCCCGAACCAGGGTGAGTCTTGCCAGTACCTGACGACTTCCGGCCAGATGGAGAAACGCCCACCACCAGTTATATCACCGCCTTGATTCGAGTCGCTAAACCGTTCCAATAAGGGACCACCGTAAAAGAATAAAAGCGATCCTGCCAGCAGCGCCATGGCAACCCCGATGCTCAGTGCAATGATCCGCCGTCTGCTGACAAGTACCAGCAAGATTATAAGCAGCATGAACCCACACACCATCGCAAGTAATCCGCCGCGGGATTTACTGGCCAATACGCCAGCGCAAAGAACTAAACAGGACAGGGTCCACACCACGGCAGGGCCAAATTGGTGCTTGCGCCAAAAGGCAGCCGTCAGGCCTGCTGATGCGACAGCTGCCACGGCAATCAAATTGGCAGTATGATTGCGATTGGGGAATGGCCCGAACCCTTGCCAGCCGCGCACTTCACGAATTCCGTAAATTGTCTCCAGTTCCAGCTGCTGCATGATCAGGCCAACAGTTGTCACCAGTAAGGCTGAGATAGTAATGCAACCGATAACAAAACGCGCCCCTTGTCGGGTGCTGGCCAGATCGCGCACCCAGATTACCCATAGCGTTGCCAAGACGATGACCAGCAGGTGAAAGAATGCCGTGGCAGGTGAGGGGTTGGATGTCCAACCGAGCTGATACCCTAAACCGTCTTCAACTATGCTCCGCCAACGCGTCTGACCAAACCAACCGGCGGGGCTGAATTCTTTAACAACTACTAACACAAAAAATATCAGCACCAACACAGAAATCCATTTCGGGAATGCAGGCCACGCCGGCGGACGAATGATAATCGCGACAGCAAACAACAGGGTCAATACAAGCTGCCAGGAAAGGTCGACAGCACCAAATGCCAGCGGTGCAGTGCAGACGATGAGGAAAAAAATTAATCGCCCTGCATATTCACGGATGTGAGCTGTTTCCATTTTGAGTTAGCCCTTTTAAAGGTAGGCACGAAGCACTTTGCCAAGCGTTCCCAGTGATTGGGCATCATTTCGTCGATTGGTGCCAGCAACTCCATGTCGTTACCGTCGCCATCCGTCAGCACCACCCGACGCTTATCTTTAGTTTCCTTGTCGTCGATTGTAAACCCGGTTCTGGTAAGTCCCGCTTTGAGCAACTCGGAGAACTCGGCGGCACTCTCACAGCGGTCAACCTCCATTTCCAGCAACCGCGCCTGCAATAGCGCATAGCGTACTTCACGGCGTCGACCCTCTTTCATATTTAGCAGACGTCGAAAGTCGGTCCAGCCGGTGAAATATCGCAGGTACCGGACTGCCAGGACGGCCAACAGAAAGACAAAGCCGATGGCGATAGGGATCGTCCGCCCCTGGCTCCAGAATATGCTTAGTCCGATCAGGCTGAGAACCACGCAGATACCATAGACACCGATGATGATGCGCTGCTTTGAGAAGCCAAGTGCCTCCAGTCGGTGATGGATATGTTCGTCGTCTGCATGAAACAATGGGAAGCCGCGAAAGGTTCGGCGGATCAGCGCGAAGCTGGTGTCCAGGATCGGTAAGCCAAGTGCGACGATCGTTACAAATAGTACCGCAGCCACTGAACCTTTTTGCGAACTCTCGGTCGACACCGCAGCTATACAAAACCCGATCAAGTACGCGCCGCCATCACCAAGAAAAATTTTTGCCGGCGGAAAATTAAAGACTAGAAAACCCAGCAACGCGCCGGCCAAAGTAAATGAAAACCACGCGACTGCCTGCTGTTCGGCCAGCAGCCCGACCACCCCTAATGT
>CAYUDZ010000004.1:36385-47310 GCA_964443575.1 uncultured Chthoniobacteraceae bacterium
CAAAGCCATCAATCAGATTGATGATATTGGGAATTGCCACCAGCCAGAACACCGTTACCAGCAGCGACCAGCCAAACAACTCAACCGACCAGGCACCACCAGGATAGGAGACCCGGTCGATACCGATACCAAGTGAATAGACCAGCAGCGCAATACCAACCTGGATCACCAGCTTCAGTTTTGCATTCATACCGCGCAGGTCATCAGCAAGCCCCAGCAGGAAAAATAAGATTGCCCCAAGGAAAATCGGGAACCACAGAGCCAGCTTGGATGGTTGCCAGATTACAAGCGCCAGCGATGATAAAGCAACTGCTAGCATGATTGGTAAACCGCCAAGACGTGGCGTGCTTAGAACGTGCTTCTTGCGCACGACATCCGGTTCATCCAACCCCCAGCCAGTACGCTTCGATAAGTTAATTACCAGTGGCGTCAACAGTGCAACTAGCAAAAATGCAGCTAAAAAAAGTACTAGCGAAACTATCATCGACTCTAAACTGTGAATGTGTCAGATCTAAAAAGAATTGCAATGTTAAGGAGCAATTGCGGTGCCAATCACGATGAATACAGTTGCTGCAGCTTCCCCGCTGATGATAAATCTCTGCTATGAGCGGAAAAATTAGCTTATTCATCGATCACCACTTCCGTCACTTCAATGCGGCTGCCCTGCGTGATGCAGCCGATGGTTACCTCAGCCATCTGCAGGACGGCGGGGCCATGCTGCTGACCATGGCGGGAGCAATGAGCACTGGTGAGCTGGGCTTGAGCCTCGCCGAAATGATCCGTAATAACAAAGTGCATGGCATTTGCTGTACCGGTGCCAACCTCGAGGAGGATGTGTTTAATCTTGTTGCGCACGACTACTACGAGCGCATTCCGAACTATCGTGACCTCACTCCGGCAGACGAACAGGCGCTACTCCAGCGCCACATGAACCGGGTCACCGACACTTGTATTCCGGAGATGGAAGCCATGCGCCGCATCGAAAGTGCCGTGTTGCAAGAATGGCAGGACGCCGACCAGTCCGGCACGCGCTATTTTCCGCATGAGTTTCTCTACCGTGTCTTGCTCGATGGTCGCTTGGCCGATGACTACCAGATCGACCCGCATGACAGCTGGCTGATTGCAGCCGCAGAAAAGCACCTGCCATTATTTGTGCCGGGCTGGGAGGATTCGACACTCGGTAATATGTACGCCGGCCATACCATTTCCGGAAATGTAAAAAATGTCCACACCGTACGCTCGGGTATCGAGTATATGCACAGCCTGAGTCACTGGTACCAACACACCAGCAAGTCCCAATCGATTGGCTTTTTCCAGATCGGCGGCGGTATTGCCGGTGACTTCCCGATCTGTGTCGTACCGATGCTGCACCAGGACCTACAGCTGCCAGATATCCCGCTGTGGGGGTATTTTTGCCAGATCAGCGACTCAACCACCAGTTATGGTTCCTACTCCGGCGCCGTACCAAACGAAAAAATTACCTGGGGAAAACTTGGCCAGGATACCCCTAAATTCCTGATTGAATCAGATGCCTCGATCGTTGCCCCGCTGATCTTCGCCAAGGTCTTGGGCTGGTAAGGAGAAATTTCTCCATTGATCATTTGCCCGCTTCCCACTACACTATTGCTCCAATTTGCCTCGTGGTGTAACGGTAGCACAAGTGACTCTGAATCACTTTGTCAAGGTTCAAATCCTTGCGAGGCAGCCACCAGCGTGACGCTGGACCCCATATTTTAACGTTCCGTTGGATCGACGTAATCGGACTCACACTGGTGAGGCTGAACCCATTTTTTAACGTTCCGTTGGATCGACTTAGCCAAGTGGCGCTGTTGCCGTCATCCCATTTTTTAATTATTTGCGCAGATTCGCGGGCAAGAATTAATTACCGCTTGCGGGCAGATGCGGCTGTGCTGCTTTTCCGCGGAACTTGAACAACCGATGCGTGAACTGGTCCTGTTCCAAGCTGTAGAAAGTACCGAGGTGTTCGAACAGTAGTGGGTTTTCCGCAAGTTCGACGGCCGCTTTGACCGGAGCCTCTGTCATTGCCCGGGACCGGTAGCCGAACGAATAATACATCGGGACATCCTTCTCGAGCGCTTCGCGCATGAGCGCCAGCAGATCGGTATCGAACGGTGTGTTGCGCGACCACGGGTCGTAGTGTGAGATGCTCGACCAGACATGGCCACGCAATACTTCTGATGATGGCACCAACTGCGGGTCGGCCTGGCCGTGGATCGCCTTGGCTACCGCCTGCAGGTTTTCCTTCGGGTTGTTCATCAGCACCTGGCGCTGCGGGTGGGTGCCAATGCCAAATAGCGCGACGCCGACCACTGCGGGCAGTATGGCGACCACCGCAGGCAGCCGCAGCCGCTCCAGCAAGCGGATAATTCCATCAATGGCCAACGCGCAAAAGGCGATTATGCCCGGCAGGTAAAAGAACAGATAGCGATCGAGCAGAAATGAATTGTAATCTGCTGCCAGTGCGAACAATAGCGGGCCGCTCAGGGTTAAAGCGGCCGCACAGACGACGGCACCACTGCGGCGCGAGGTAGCCAGCCGGTGGGCACCATAAATCACCAGTGGTATGGCCAGGAGAGAGAGTATCAAGGGCAGCAACCAGCCCTCCGCTTTCAGCGATTCGACGGTTTTGATCAACGGGCTTACAAAGCCGCTGCCACTCCAATTGCAGCCAGTAGTCAGCAGTCCCCAGATATTCCGCACCCAGGGCCAGCCCATCGCTTGATCGACGCGGTCCACTACCAGGTAACGTGCAATCTGGTAGGCACTCGGTGCCATTAGAAATACCAATGGGATCAACGAAACTGCCAGCGAGACGGCAAACCTGCGAAATTGCATGGGCAACGGCTTGGACGAGAGTTTCCAGCGCATTAGTAAAGTAACCGCCAATGCCAAGTTCAGCAGCAACACGAAATAAACACTGCCCAGTACTGAATAAAGCAGAAAATACTGACACGCGGCCCACACTAACCACCATAGCCAACGCCCGCTGCGCAAGGCGAGCATGGCCGCCCCGCAGACCAACGGAATCCACAATGCAGCCAGCGAGTATCCCGTCGCTTCAGTGGCGAACCTTAACCACCACGGGTGTAAAGCGGCCAGCCATGCTGATAATACTGCCGCCCGGGGGAATCCGGCGACCCATAGAAAAAGTGCCAGCGTACCAATCCCGGCAACCGCTGCCAGCCATGCCGGCAAGCGCAGCGCCACTTCATTAAAATGCTTTCCGTCGGTACCGGCAAGCTGCTGCCATAGCCCTAAGCTGGTGCGGGCGGCCAGTGTGAATGGGATATGGTTGTCGGCACCACGGTTTTCAAACCAGGCATCATGCCAGTCGGTCGCTTTAAACTGTGGCTGCTGCTGCTCGTCTAACTTGTAGGAGCCCATGATGTAACGGCGCAAATTGTACGTTTCATCATCGTTCAGGCTGACCCCCAACCGCTGCCAGCTGAGCACCGCACCAACGATCATCGCTAGCATTACCGGCAGCCAGAATGTTGCCAACCTGACCTCGGGTAATGCATTCGGCTGCGCATCCGGTAGCGGCCGCAGCCACCAGCGTGACGTGGCCAGCAGTACGATGCAAAGTGCCAAGCTGACCAACCCACCCCACCAAAGCCCGGTGTGTACCAGGATCTCAAGCTTGGGATTTTTCCATTCCTCCAGATCGTCAGGCCAGGCATCACGCCAGTCCGACCCGGTATCGAGTAGAAATATGAGCAGCCCGAGGCTCACAGCCGACAACAGCAACGTCGCTGCTGTCTTGGCCGGGTGGTTTTGTTTAAACCAGCGACCAATACGCTGCAGCAATGACTTGAGTCGGGAAACCATGTCAGGCAAACGCAATGCTTAATCTTCAAGCTCAGCCAGATAGCGTTCGGCGTCGAGTGCCGCTGCGCACCCCTGACCCGCCGCAGTAACTGCCTGCTTGTAGACCAGATCGGCAACATCGCCGGCGGCAAAGACGCCCGGAATGCTGGTGGCCGTGCCCTGATGCTGCACCAGATACCCGCCTTCGTGGGTTTCCAGGTGCCCTGCGAATGCAGCGGTATTCGGTTCATGACCAATTGCCATAAACACACATCTTACATCTAACTCACTGGCCTCATCAGTTTTGACATTTTGTAGTTTAACCCCGCTGACATGACCGTCACCGTCAGTTATATAACCGCTAAGTACGGTATCCCAGATCGGCTCTATCTTGTCATTGGATAAAGCCCGGTCCGCCATGATCTGTGAGGCGCGCAATTCATCACGCCGGTGGATCAGGTAGACTTTTGAAGCAAAACGGGTCAGGAAGGTGGCTTCTTCGCAAGCGGTGTCACCACCACCAATCACGCAGACCGGCACGTCACGGTAAAAGGCACCGTCACATGTCGCACAGGAGGTCAGCCCATGGCCGACCAGTTCTTTCTCGCCGGGCAAGCCAAGGTATTTGGCGGAGGCACCGCTAGCGATGATGATCGTGCGTGCTTCTACCCAGTCATCGTCAATTTGCAAACGATGGCTGCCATTGCCCGGCTCAAAACCATTGGCGCTGGCAAAACGAAATCGGGCACCAAATTTCTCCGCCTGCTTCTTCATTGCCATGATCAGCTCCGGCCCCTGGATACCATCAGGGAAGCCGGGGAAATTTTCGACGGCTGTCGTTGTGGTTAGCTGCCCGCCCGGTTCGCTACCCTCAAGTACCAACGGTTCCAAATTCGCCCGGCCGGCGTAGATAGCAGCAGTCAGCCCGGCACACCCAGTTCCTACAATAATCAAATTTTCCATGAAGCGATAGCAATAGCATCCACTAGCTACACCGTCCAGTGTAGCTTACCCGATCGTTGGATTGAAGGCAGTCGAGCTGTGCGCGTTAGGCGCCAACCGCAGCTGCGCCGGCACCCAGAACGGTCATCAGGATACCTAACACCAAGCCGATACCAACCAGTACCACGGTAATGATACCGAGAATCTTGCCGACTTGAGTCAGTTGGCGACCCTCAGGGTCCATGGTCCCGCCGTCCATTTCTTTGAGGTCTGCGTTGCCCATGATCCAGGCGGCGATGCCCAGTGGGAAACAAATGACAAGACCAAGTATTCCGAAGACTAGTATGAGTGTGCCTCTATGAGGTTTCATGATTATTCCTTTCGATGAGTATTAGTTAGTAAGGGATTAACTACCTTGTTACAATTCGAGCTCAGGATGTCGAGATCTGCCTAGTATGGCAAGTATGAAATTGGCGGTCACAATATTTTTAACCAGCTTTTGCTTGATCTTGACCTTTGTAGATTATTGCAGCTATTGTACTTATAGATATCTGTGACAAAATTTCGCAGTAATTGGAAATTGCCGGAATGACACCCACATCTCTCAGCACACCGCGCATCATCCCCAAAACGACGGATGTTGTCCTTCCGCCTGCTCCGCCGCTGAAAGTGCCCAACGGGCAAGCGGCGCCATCTCTGGGTAATACCTTTTTTGAGCGCATGTTGCGCTCTTCCAATGTAGGCAGCATGGGGTTCAATGATGCCGGTCAGTTGGTGTTCTTCAATGAAAAGGCGGTGGCTTGGGTGCGGCGGTATTTTGAAGTTGAACTGCAATATGGTTTGAGCGTAAGCGAGATCTTTATAAGTGGTCACAATTACGACTTTTCTGATTGCCTCGAGCAGGCGCTGGCCGGTGAGGCCCAGCAATTTCACTGCTGTTTTGTGGTAGGCAACATCGAGGAACGCAGGTTCCAGATTCAATTTTTACCTATGTCTGACGGCGACCCCAATGGTGCGTTGGTGGAAATCGTCCAGGTTGCGTCGCGGATTGTTCTTAATAAATCAATTATCGAGCAGGACGAGCTGTCCCGTTACCTCGTCCAGAACTCATCTGATGTCATGGCATTGCTGGAAAGCAATGGCTCGATCCGCTACCTGAGTCCGTCGGCTGAATCGATGCTCGGATTTCCGGTGGATATGTTCATCGGGCGTAATGCGCGCAAATACATCCACCCCGATGACTTGCAAAAGCTACTCGAGCTGGGAACCTCAACCGCCTTTAAGCCGGGTACGCAAGTGGCGGTATCCTTCCGCTTGCTGCATGCCAATGGCTCGTGGATTCATCTGGAGGCGGTTGCCACCAACCTGTTGCAGCATCCGGGTATCCAGGGGTTTGTGATCAACGCCCGCGACGTGACCGAGCGCAAGAAAGCGGAAGAGGTGCTGGCCCGGGAAAAGGAATGGCTGGCGGTCACGCTGCGCTCGATTGGTGATGCGGTAATCACCACCGACCTCGATGGCAAAGTGGCCCTGATCAACCCGACCGCTGAAGAGCTGACCGGCTACTCCGCCAAGCAGGCACAAGCCAAAGCACTATCACAAATCTACCATGTGATCGATCCCGACAGCGGCAAGCGTCTGGAATTGCCCTTGGAAGACCTTGTGCAGAATGCCGGACAGGGAGATAGTGATCAACCGCCGCTCGAGCAAGAGTGCCAGCTAGTAGCAAAAGACGGCTTCAAACGGCTGATCGAGCACAGCGCTACGCCGATCCGTGACCTCGATGGTAAGGCGGTCGGCATGGTGGTGGTATTCCGGGATATCACCGATAAGCACAAGATAGCCGAGGAAATCGAGCGGGCAAGTAGGCTGGAGTCAGTTGGCATGCTGGCGGGAGGAATCGCCCACGACTTCAATAATATCTTGCTGGCTATTATCAACAACGTGTCAATTGCCCGGGCTAAACTGGACCCAGACCATGAGGCCAATGAACGCTTGGCAGAAGCCGAAAAGGCCTCTTTGAAAGCACGCGACCTGACCCGGCAGTTGTTAACTTTTTCGAAAGGTGGGGCACCGGTACTGAACACCTACTTGCTGCCGGGCATTATCAAGGAGTCAACCGAATTTGTCCTGCATGGCTCCAATCTCGAGGTGGAATTCGATATGGCCGACGATCTGGACCCGGTGGAAATCGATGTAGGTCAAATCAGCCAGGTGATCAATAATTTGGTCATCAATGCCATGCAGGCAATGCCCAACGGCGGCAAAATTTACGTTAAGGCATCCAACGAGGCGCTGGTCGAGAATAACCCGTACCGGTTGGTGCCCGGTGATTACGTGCACATCAGCATGAGTGATACTGGGCCAGGCATCCCGTTGCACCTGCAGCCCAAGCTCTTCGATCCATTTTTCACTACCAAGCCGCAAGGCTCAGGACTTGGATTGGCTACATCCTATTCCATCCTGCGTAACCATGATGGTGCGATTACTGTCGAGTCGGAGGTTGGAGCGGGAGCCACATTCCACATCCTGTTGCCAGCTTCGAATAAAAAGTTGAGCGAAGAAGACACGAATGAGCCAATGCTACTGCGCGGTCACGGCCGTATCGTCCTGATGGATGATGAGGAGGATATCCGCGACACCCTGCCGCTGCTGCTGGAGAGGTTTGGTTATGAGTTGGACACCTATCCTGATGGTAAGAGCCTGATCGAAGCCTACCGGCAAGCCCGCGATGAGGGTAAACCGTACCGGGCGGCATTGATGGATCTCACTATCCCGGGCGGAATGGGTGGCCGGGAAGCCGTCAAGAAGCTCAAAGAATTGGACCCGGATGCCAAGGCGATCGTTTCGAGCGGCTACTCCAGCGACTCGACTCTCGCCGAATACAAGAAGTTTGGGTTCGACGGGATGGTGTGTAAGCCATTTAAAATCGAGGAGCTGGTCAGGGAAATCCAGAAAGTCCTGATAGCTGATGATTAAGGGTCGCGGGGCTAGTCGCTTGCGGTCACCTTGGATCGACTGTAAGTAAGGCGCATGATTTGCGGTATTGATCTTGGCACCAGCCAATCACTAATTGGCGTGATAGACTCCGGTTTTCCGCTGCTGTTGGCGGGCGCAGACGGCAGTCGGCTGACTCCCTCAGCAGTGCATTACCCTAAAGATGGCCCGCCGTTGGTCGGGGCCCCGGCGTACCGGATGAGGACACTGGACCCGCAAAATACCCTGCTGTCTACCAAGCGCCTGATCGGCTTGCGGCGGGGGGACCGTCCGCAAGACGAACTATCTTTAGCTACACCATTGGCTGCAAGCCCCGGCGAGCCGATTCTTTTTAAGACCGCGGCCGGAACCGTGTCGCCCACCGATGTGGCTGCACAAATCCTGGCCAAACTAAAGGCTGACGCCGAGCGGGCGATGGAGACTGAAATAACAGAGGCGGTCATCACGGTGCCCGCATATTTTAACGATGGGCAACGGAAGGCCACTATTGCTGCGGGGAACCAGGCGGGATTGGAGGTACGCAGCATCATCAATGAGCCGACCGCGGCGGCCCTGGCAGCCGGCTTCGATAGTAGTTCCTCTATACAACGGATTGCCGTCTACGACCTCGGAGGTGGTACTTTTGATATTTCCATCCTCGAGCTGCGTGACCAGCTCTACGAAGTGCTGGCAACCTGTGGCAACACCCGGCTCGGCGGCAATGATATCGACAATGTACTGGTCGAGTGGCTGCTTGGCGAACTCGGTATCGACAGCAGCGGCCTCGATCCGGTGCTGTTGGCCAAGCTGTACGATGCAGGTATCCAGGCTAAACATGAGTTGAGCAGCAAAGATATAACACGTATCGAGTTGCCCTTCATCGATGGCAAAAATGCCGCACTGGAATTGCAGCGCGAGCAATTGGCCGAGCTAGCCATGCCGGTATTGCGCCAGACCCGGGCCTACTGCCTGCAGGCGCTGGAAGACGCCCGGATGGCAGCCACCGATCTCGATGCTGTATTGCTGGTGGGCGGGGCCACACGCATGCCCTGCGTCGGTGAACTTGTAGCACAAATTTTTCAACAGACACCCGCCACCAACGAGAACCCGGACGAAGCTGTAGCGCTTGGAGCCACCATGCGCGCCGGCATGCTCAGCGGTGCGATTAGCGGCATGACATTGCTCGATGTGACCCCGTTGTCGCTGGGTATCGAAACTTTTGGCGGATTGATGAACGTCATTATTCCGCGCAATACCACGCTGCCGGTCAAGGCGGGAGAATTATTTACCAACGCGGTCAGCGGCCAGGATGCCATGAGTATTAATGTCCTGCAGGGCGAGCGCGAACTGGCCAAAGATAACTGGCCGCTGGGGAAGCTTGAAATTCCATTTGCACCCGCAGCTAAAGGCCAGGCCCGGGTCGGAGTGCAATTTTTGATCGATAACGACGGGGTGCTCCAAGTCCTTGCCCGGGATACAGTAAGCGGCACAGAACAAATCCTCGAGCTGAGCAATGTTGTCGATGTCGAAGACGCTAATGTCGAGGCAATGATTGCAGAATCAGTCGAACACGCATTTACAGACATGTCACAGCGCGTTCTCACCGAAGCACGTCTCAAGGCCAGGGAAATGCTGCCGGCAGTTGAGCAGGCGATGGCTAAGCTGGATGGCCAACTCGATGCGCAGGACGTACACCGAATTACAACCTGCAAGCAACGGGTACTGGCAGCAATCGACGGCGAAAATGCCAATGAACTGAAACTGGCCATCCGTGAGCTCGATGATGCTACTCAGTCGCTGGCCACGCTCTTGGTCGAGCAGGCGATGGAAGATGCCTTGCGCCGCAAAGGGGCAATTTAGTTTGCAACAAGCAATTTTCCTACTTGACCTGAATTACTCCCGCTACTATTATACGCGCCCTTACAAACAGAAAGTAAGTTGAAACAATAAAAGGAATTTATGCCGGAAGTAACAGTACGTAAAGGTGAGCCGATCGACAGGGCTCTCAAACGCCTTAAGAATAAGTTGGACGCCGAGGGAATTCTCGAGGAAGTCCGCCGACTGCGCGCGTTTGAGACACCTGTTCAAAAAAGCCGCCGCAAAGCCAAGGCCAATGCCAAACGAGCGAAAATGAAGTTTCGCTACAATGGCTAGCCACAGGCTGCCTATTGCAACAACTTATTACTATCGGGCGATCCGCATTCGTGGCTTGCCCAACATTTCTTAATTGGCATAGATTTCGCGTGTGATTGTAAGCGCGGAACAAATGCGACTGCTGGAAGAAAAGCTGATCGCACGCGGCACCAGTGCTGCTGCACTGATGGAAGAAGCCGGTGCCGGCATCGCCGCAGCAATCAGGCAGTTTTGTCCGCGCCCCGGGCATGCTATAATATATTTGGGCAAAGGTAATAATGCTGGAGACGGGTTGGTAGCAGCCCGGCACTTGCTCGATGCCGACTGGCGAATCAGTTTGCGCATGGCTCACCCGCGCGACCAGCTGTCGAGTTTGACGCTGGGTAAACTGGTGGAACTAGGTGATCGCGTGGTCGACGAAATGCCATCGATGGCTAGCCTGCGTGGTCCGGTCGTCGTGATTGATGCGCTCTTGGGTACCGGTGCACGCGCCGGCATCAGTTCGCCTTACCTCGAGCTGTGCCGTGAAATTAAAGAGCTTGCAAGCAGCAGCCATAGCACGGTATTTGCGCTCGATATACCGACCGGTTTAGGCGCTGACAAAGGAGAAGTGGATCCCGAAGCAGTAGTAGCAGACTACACGTTAACCATCGGCTTGCCGAAATGCGGGCTGTTCAGTGATCAGGCAGTTGCAGTCACCGGGCGGCTGGCCCTGGTTCCATTGGCCGGCCTGATGGATATCCACGAAGAGGTATTTGGGGTTGAGGAAACCAACTTCTTCCTATCGAGTTCGGATTTGCTGCGCTGCCTGCTGCCACGGCGGGAAAATACCGGCCATAAAGGTGACT
This sequence comes from uncultured Chthoniobacteraceae bacterium, assembly GCA_964443575.1. Lineage (GTDB taxonomy): Bacteria > Verrucomicrobiota > Verrucomicrobiia > Chthoniobacterales > CAKUMP01 > CAYUDZ01. Next base: position 47,113 of record CAYUDZ010000004.1, read on the forward strand.
ATGGCCGGGTTGGCATCGTCGCCGGCTCGCCAGGCTTCACTGGTGCTGCCGTGCTGGTGGCTGAATCTGCCCTGCGCGCAGGAGCCGGGCTGGTGGAAGTATTCGCCCAAGCTGAAACTTATGATACGTTGGCGCGCTGCTGTCCGCCGGAGGCAATGGTTAAAAAGTCGGATCATTTAGCTGATGCCGTCATGCAGG
>CAYUDZ010000005.1:0-44082 GCA_964443575.1 uncultured Chthoniobacteraceae bacterium
AGATCATGAGGTTCAGTCTAAAGTGGCCGTTTATGGTACCAGCCACGAGCCGTGCCATTGCTCACCATCCCATGAAAAACTTGCGCGGCGGTTGCCATCGGCGCAGAGATACAGCCAATCCATTGCGGACACCTCTGTACTGACAACAGCAAAGTTCTCACGCCCGGCTTCACTTTCGGCGGTGGTTGGAGCCCGTGAGACGAGGGCATCGGGCAGCCACCCGGTTGGCTTATCGACCTTGCTGCCCGGCGATAGTTTGACCGTGTAGCAGCGGCGGGAACTGAGCTTCGAGGCCGCCCAGCGTTGTATGGCATACTCATCGTCGCGAGCTACCAGGTGGACAGTGGCCGTTGCCAACGCCCGTATCTGGACTTTTTCACTTCGGTCGTAGAACAGCCATTCCAGTTTAGGACTGGCAGTCAATTCGTGCACTTTGTGCGAACGGGCATCGGTATGAAAAACCAGGCTGCGACCGAGCCGGTCCACATCGCGCAAAACAACCGTCCTCACCCGTGGCAGCGGGCTCCAAGAAGATCGTGCAGTCGTTGCCACCACCGGGGTGTGGCACTCGCACCTTGCATCGTCGCGCGCAGATTCCAGCAAGCTCCAAATCGCCAGCTCTATTTTTGACAATGACTCCGACTCCCATGCCTGATGCAAATCCATAGCCAACATTCAACTCTCAACTACCAACATTCAACATTCAATTCCACCCATACTTGTCCTGCGTAGCTCGCAGAGTGCAGGGGGAAGCTGCAGGCCACAGAGTTATTGCCATCTACTTCAAAAAAGCGAAGCAGTACCCCGCCCAGCTTTACACTTGGACGAGACAACGGAATCAGCATACCCTGCGCTGATGCGGAAAGGAGGCACAGCAGCATGCTAGGGTTGATTGTACGGCGCTTGATAGCGCTGGTCATAGTGCTTTTCTGTGTCGTCACTATCACCTTTTTGTTGATCCGGGTGGCCCCCGGTGGGCCATTTGATAGCGAGCGGAAAATACCCGAACACATCGAAAAAGCCCTGCTGGCCAAGTATCAACACGACGGGCCGTTGCACGAGCAATACTTCGGCTACATCGGTGACCTGCTGCGAGGCGATTTGCGGCTTTCGACAAAATATCGCAACCGCAGTGTTAACGAAATTCTGGCCCAGACATTACCGGTCTCGTTCTCCCTTGGTCTCTTTGCTTTTCTCCTGGCTATGGCCGGTGGGATTTTATTTGGAACGTTTGCTGCCATCCACCAAAACAAACCGCAGGATACCGGTGCCATGCTGGCCGCACTGCTGGCGATCTCACTACCCAGTTTTGTCACCGGGCCGTTACTGATCCTGGTGTTTGCATTGTGGCTGGGCTGGTTACCGGTCGGCGGCTGGGGAACCCCCAGCCAACTGATCATGCCGGTAATCGTGCTGGCGGCTCCCTACATGGCATACATTGCCCGATTGATGCGCTCGAGCATGCTGGATGTATTTCACCAGGACTTCATTCGTACCGCACGAGCCAAGGGGGTCAGCGAAAGAAAAGTGATCTACCAGCATGCGATGAAAGTTGCCATCCTGCCGGTAGTTTCTTTTGCCGGACCATTGGCAGCCCACCTGCTGACCGGTTCGATCGTGATTGAAACAATCTTCAATATTCCGGGCGCCGGCGGCTTTTTTGTTAACTCGATCCTTAATCGGGACGGCTTCCTGCTAGGCGGTGTTGTCATCGTTTACTGCACACTATTGGTAACCATGAACCTGATCGTCGATCTCGTCTACGGGCTGCTGGACAAACGGATGCAAGTCGATGGATAATTCCCCGACAGCTCCGGCCAGTAAGGGCACCAGCACAGGCCATGCTCTGCGTATTAGGATCTGCCTCGGGATTCTCAGCTTTTTTGCCATCTTTGCCGTGGCCGGCCCGCTATTACTCCCTGCCAGTCATGCGGAAGTAAGCGCCAGCCAGCTTCAGTCTCCCAGTTGGCAGCATCCCTTTGGTACCGATTTAAATGGCCGCGACATGCTGTACAGGGTAATGACGGGTGCGCGTATCTCATTACTGGTCGGACTGGCTGGTGCCCTGGTCAGCCTGTTTATCGGGACGGCCTATGGCATGATCAGCGGATACCTTGGCGGCAAGGTGGATGCTATCATGATGCGCATCGTGGATATCTTCTATTCGATACCAAGATTGATCTTTGTGCTGGTACTGATCAACGCTTTTGATGCGCGGTTGACCAACTGGCTGTCTGATGGCCCGCTTGCCGGACTGACCGGATACTCACGAATTGTCATTTTGATTATCTCATTGGGCCTGATCGAATGGCTCACGATGGCACGCATCGTGCGTGGTCAGGTCTTGAGCTTGAAGAATTCACAATTTGTCACTGCCGCGCGAGCCCTCGGCCAAAGTCATTGGAGAATCCTTACCCGTCATTTGCTGCCAAACATAGGCGGCATCATTGTAATCTACCTGACGTTGACCATACCGGCAGTCATCCTCGATGAATCATTTCTCAGCTTTCTCGGACTGGGTGTGCAAGCGCCCTATTCCAGCTGGGGCTCGCTGTTGAGCGATGCCACCGAAGTCATCAACCCGGTACAAAGTTACTGGTGGCTGCTTGCTTTCCCCGCGCTTGCCATGTCGATCTCACTGCTGGCGCTGAATTTTCTAGGTGACGGCTTGCGCGACATGCTGGATCCACGCCAAAACCAAAAAACCAAGAGCTAAGATGGCAGCTCTCCCGGAAAAAGCTGCCCGCACTTACAGCCTGGACCGTCGCAAGGCAATGTTGATGGGCATTGTCGAGACCGCGATGCAGACATTTTTGCTGCTTATTGCGGTCAAAGCATTTTCCTCGGGAGCAACAATCAAGTCGCTATTGGTTATTGGCGGGCCGCTGGGCCTGGTCCTCAACCCATTGGGCATCATGCTGGTTCGTAAGCGCAACTGGACCCCGGCATTTGGAGCGTTCATTTTTCATTTACTTGCCTGTGCCGGTTTCCTTTTTGCCTCAATGGCTACTGCCCCGTGGGCATTTGTCGCCGGCAGCATGACCGGCGCAATCGGCCTCACCATGAGCATCCCGCTAATCACCCAAATTTATCAGAATAATTACCCGAAGGATAAACGGGGGCAGCTCTTCTCCCGCACGGTGGTAGTGCGTATGCTGGCCGCCGCAGGTTTTTCCTGGTTGGGCGGCACTTTGCTACAGGAGTCGATCGATAATTACCGCTGGCTGATGCTAACCTTTGCCGTCGCATCGGCGATCGCCGGATTAATCGTGGCGAAGATGCCCAGCGTGCCACTAAGCAAAGTCACATCGTCGAATCCGTTTCATGGCTGGCGGCATGTGCGTGAGGATGCTGCCTTTCGCTGGTTGTTGATCAGCTGGATGCTCATGGGCATCGGCAACCTGATGATGCTACCGCTGCGGGTGGATTTTGTCGCTAACCCGGATTTTGGTATCCAGTTGCCGGCCGAGCAGATCGCTATGCTCACCGGCGTGATACCGAGTGCCACCATGCTATTCCTGAGCCCGGTATGGGGGCCGATTTTCGACCGCTATAACTTCTACCTGCTGCGACTGTTGCTCAATATTGCCTTTATCGCAGCGATCATCAGCTACTTCGTCGTCCAGGGGTTCACTGGCTTTGTCGTCGGCTCACTATTCTTTGGAATCGCCATGTCGGGTGGTAATATTGCCTGGTCCTTATGGGTCACTAAAATTGCCAAGCCGGATGATGTGACAGAGTATATGTCAGTTCATACTGCACTGGCAGGCATGCGGGGGGTCACTGCTCCGGCATTTGGATTTTTTCTGGCAGGCATCATCCCGATCGAAATCCTGGCTTGGGCAAGCATCCTCCTGATAGCTGCCGGAACGGTGATCCTGGCTCCGGAAACACGGACGATCCGCCGCCGCCGTCCCGGCGAACCAGTCGTCCCGCGCGACTGGGATTAGCCCTAATAGAGCACAAATCCGTAACAAATTTTACCTTTGGTCTGTGCGTTGTGATCGTTTACTAGTTTTAGCCGATAGATCGGATTTTATAATGACACAGGATAACGAAAATATTAGTAACCCCGACCTTCTAGCAACCGCAGCTTTGTCGCTGCCCGATGATTTAAAGTCTTACCCGTGCACCATTTTCTTAAAATACAAAGGTGTGATCCTTGCAGTAGGTCATGCTAAAGCGGGGCACCCGGATGGTTCAGAGGTGGAGTTGCTGCCTGCGTTTGAAGACGCCTGTCTGCCACACGCATCCTGTGAGCTTTGGGCTGTCTGTCATAGCTCAGACTCTCGAGGTCCTTATGCTGCCTTCGGTGATTACTATCATATCGAGCAAGCACTTACCGCAACCAGACTACCAAAGCTGTATTTACCGGCATCGGTCAGCTGGTACCAACGGGAACTATCAGATGAATCCAACTTGCTAACCATCCACTATCTTAATTACTCGGGTAATTATGACAATGTGGGGCTTTGGACCTGGGATGCCTACCAGCAGCGTATGCCTCGCCATCTTGAGGTATTTCCTTCGGGGAGCGGTGAATTCGGCCTGGTGTTCCAGATTGATACTGCCAAATATGGCATCCCTTCTAACCCATTGCGTATTGGTATCGCCCCGAGGTTACGCGGCGATTGGAAGCATAAAGATGGCGAGGACCGCTTCTGGACACCAGCCATGGGAAACACTGTCTATTTGCTCGCGGGACATAGCGAAATCTATTGTGAAAAACCATTGACCGGTCCGCACCTGACGGACGCTCATATTGACACAGCCAACATAATCCATCTCGACCTCTCACACCCTATCACCGCAGGGGAGGTAAACCCGAAGCTTTTCCAGCTGAAACAGGATAACGATATATTAATCGGAATTGCTGAAGCCAAGCTTCTATTTGCCGATGATAACTTGAACTCAACCGTGATTGAGTTGGTAACTGAAACTGTATTGGACATTGAGTACAGTGGGTACGAAATTACCATGGAGGGATACGGCTCCTACATTCCTGCAGTGCCAAGGGCTATCCTCGAAGATCCCGACTACTTTCTCGATCCAGAGGCTAAGTTAGGTGCCCAAGTGGACGAGCGGGAAACCACGTTTCGGGTCTTTGCTCCGACAGCTAGTTCCGTGCAAGTAATCCTATATGATAGTCCACAGGGTGACAGTGGTCGCAGTGAGCTGCCCATGCAACGTTCCGGTAAAGGAATTTGGGCGGCAAACTACCCGGAAAACCTGGAAGGTAAGTTCTACAATTATCTAATTGGCGGTTGCGGGTTTTCACAGCGCGGAGAAACGACTGATATCTACGCTGTCAACGCGGTCGATAGTTCGCGCCGCGCCCGAATCACCAGAGCAGCTCCACAGTTAGGCAAAATCGCACTTAATACCTCCGGTACGCCTGAGGAAGCATCGCCAGTCGACGCCATTATCTGGGAAATCCATGTGCGTGATTTCTCGATCAGTGACAACTCGGGTATGCAAAACCGCGGTAATTATCTGGCTTTTACGGAAGACAATACTCATCTGCCCGGCGCCCCGGACATTCGAACCGGAATCGAACACATCGTAGAACTTGGGGTCACCCATGTTCAAATTCTGCCAGTCCATGATTATGAAGGTGACGAGCTGAATTACCGTTATAACTGGGGTTACATGACCAATCTGTTCAATACGCCGGAGGGGGCTTACGCCAGCAATCCCCTGGATGAGTCACGGGTGGTTGAATTAAAGGCAATGATAAATGCGCTGCACCAGCATGGCATCGGCGTCATTCTGGATGTTGTCTATAACCATACCGGTACTGCGGCACCTTTCAATTTGCACGTACCGAAATACTACTACCGACATAATCCAGATGGCAGTTACTCCAATGGCTCCGGCACCGGCAATGAATTTCGCTCAGAAGCGCCAATGGGCCGTAAATACATAATCGATACCTTGCTGCACTGGGTTGAAGAGTACGATGTGGACGGTTTCCGCTTCGACCTGATGGCCTTGATTGACATCGAAACCATGAAGCAGGCTGAAAGCAAGCTGCGCCAATTGAAGCCAAACATTATCCTCTACGGGGAACCATGGCAGGCTGACAGCTCACCGCTGCAAACACCAACTGACAAGCATTCCATTGCCGATACCGGGATTGGGGCATTCAATGATGATTTCCGCAACGCGGTCAAGGGTGACCCCAGTGGTGATGGCCCGGGCTATATACAAAATGGTTCACACCGCTTCAACGTAGAGCACACCATGGCTGCCAGCCGCCAGTATTGGGCTGCCAGTCCGGCACATACTATCAATTACATGACCTGCCACGATAACCTGACTCTCTACGATAAGCTGAAACTATCGTGCCCCGATGCCGATGCCGGGCAAATCGAGGCGATGGCACGCATAGGCTTCTTCATCCTCCTGACGGCGCAAGGAGTTCCTTTTATTCATGCCGGCAGTGAGTTCCTCCGAACTAAATACGGCGACCATAACAGCTATCAATCGCCTGACTCAATCAACCAAATTGACTGGTCACTGAAACAAAAAAACATCGAACTTTTTAACTATGTGCAAAAATTAATTGCAATCCGCAAAGCCCATCCGCTGTTTCGCTTGCGTACTGCCTCGGAGGTCGAAGCGCGGGTGCACTTCCATTTCACCCCCTCCGGTGACAGTATTATTTGCACGGTTGATGGCAGCGATTTAGAGGGCGAAAAATGGCTTGGTGTCGCACTGTTAATCAATGCCAGCGATACCGATCATCATAAGCTTACTTTGCCTGAGGGCAACTGGAGCGTGGTTCTGGATCCACTTGGCGATGAAACCAACGAGTCGGCGCATTCCGCTATCAATGTGCCACCAAAATCTGCTATCATGTTACGCCTCAACCCAGATTAATGAGAAAAGTTCAGAAAAATGATCAAGTTGATGTTGCCGCCATGCGCCGCGATTATACCGAACGTGGATTGACCCGCGAAGACTTGGAGAGTGACCCGATCGAACAATTCCGGCTCTGGTTTCAACAAGCCATCGATGCCGATTTGCTTGAACCTAATGCGATGAGCCTGGCGACCTGTGGCGCAGACGGACAACCCGGCTTACGCACAGTGCTGCTCAAGGCATTTGATCAACGTGGCTTCGTTTTTTTCAGCAATTACAATAGCCGTAAAGCCCGGCAAATTGACGAAAACCCCAAGGCAACTTTGCTATTCCCCTGGCTGCAATTGGAACGACAACTCATCATTAGTGGCAGTATCGAAAAAATATCGTCTGCAGAGTCGCTGGCGTATTTTGTCAGTCGACCGTTTGGCAACAAAGTGGGCGCTTGGGTCTCCATGCAGAGCAAGGTGATTCCGTCGCGCAAATTCCTTGAAAAAAAATTCGAGGAAATGAAACAGAAATTTGCATCAGGAGAAGTGCCGCTGCCGGATTATTGGGGTGGCTACCGGGTCGTACCGGAAACGCTGGAATTCTGGCAAGGGTCCGCCAGTCGGCTGCATGACCGCTTCCTTTATACTCGACAAGAGGAAGGTACTTGGTGCATTGAGCGTTTATCTCCGTAAGGATAGAATAAAAAGCCTCTTCAAATTATGGTTCAAAATAAGAGACTCAGAAGGCAGGACAACAAGGTGATGCACAGGCGTTTGTACGTATGGTTGATCGTAGGCAACATTCTGGTCATCGCATGTGTCGTGGCTTATCTTTTCTTACGCGACAGCCCATCCTCAGGCTACCGGGAGATCTTATCTAATTTAAAAACAAGCACAGCAACGCCTGAGCCGATCCAGAAGCTGGAATTGCTTACCCCGGATAAAATTCTGGATGAGGCTGAAAAACGCATCAATGGTGCAGACTTCAGCGCCGCGGCAAGTCTGGCCGATAAGGCACTGGAACAAACTTTACGTGACAGTCAAAAAGTACGCGCCTTATTCCTGAAAGCACAGAGCATGGCCGGACGCCGCGAATACAACGAAGCGATCGCATTAAGCCTGCAGGCATTGGATATCGATAGCAACTCGGCCAATCTATACATCCTGATATCTGATTGTTTGCGACGGACAGACTATCACCAGCCGGCCATCAGTTTTCTGGAACTGGCTAGAGAGCGAACTGGCAATTCAAAAATCATCGAGCTGAAATTGATGCTAGCTCAGATCCAAAGTGGCCAACGCGAGAAGGTGGCCGAGAAGCTGCGCCAAGCCATAGAAAATGACAGCTTACCGTCTCACCTGGCATACGCCCATGTAGTGAATTTATATCTTACCGGCAATCTTGAGCAAGCTAACCTGATCATGGACAATATTAAGCTCAATTTACCGCAAGAAGCGGTCGCTCTCATGCTAAATGATCCGGTGACGCCAAGCGGATGGAAAAAGCCTCTATGAGTTGCCTTCCGTAAGTCAATCCGACTCATATCCCGGCAGTCCTTCACGAATCTCTGCAGAAAAATTAGCTTCAGCTTGTTGTGCGCGCGAGTTAATCAGGCTGCTTTCACGCAACTGCTGAAATGGCAACCCTGCGTCAACTATTGCACCACGCTCCCAAGCCAACTCATCCAATAAACCGTTGGCCAATATCCTAATATCCCATCTCTTGCGTTTTTCGAGCGGACGCTGAGCCCGCAGGCTGGTGGTGCAATTTGCACTGATAACATTGTAAAACATCGGATTATGTCGCAAATAATTTTGTGCAGTGATCGTTTCCAGCAAGAACTCTCTGGCTTGCTCAGATGTGGCTTGCAGGCGGTAAAGGTAAACCGGTTCCTGACGAATGTTGGTACGTAGCCGGATTAAGTCGCTTTCATCACCGAATATGTACTGCAGCTCATACGCCTTGTAAAAGCCACCGAGAAATGAAAATCCTTCATGCTTCTCACAGCGCGTCTCAATAGTGAGCGCCAAATGCCCGGCTTCACCAAAGTCAAAACTCATAATCGGATGGGCCAAAAAGTTCCCCATGAACGCGTTATGAAAGTAATCCACACCTCGCAGACTGCGTATCGGTAGCTTGCGAGTTTCCCAGCTCTCGATCACTTCACCACCACCAGGATATGAGAAATTACGTACGTTATGGAATACAAAGTATTCTCCACTGATTTCTACCCAGCCGGTGCGCGCATACTCCGGTGCCCACTGCTTATCGTTAGATGGTGTAATTAACAACCAAGCCAGCATGACACCTGACAGCAATATAAGCAGGCCGACTGAACGCCATCGACGAACTCTTTTCCAAAAAATTACAACTACCAGTGCCGCGAGCCAGCAACATGCCAACAGCAAATTATTACCGCCAAATCCTCTAAAGGGACCATCGTAATAAATAGCTCCAAATGACCAGGCAGCCAGCAATGGTAATAAACACCAGAGCAATACTTTACCAATCCGTTTCATTTCCCTCTCCAAACACTCTAGCCTGTACGCTCCAGTAGCGCAGCAAAAGCACCATCATACCCACTCGTCCATGGGTATATCTTCTGCGAATCTATCAGAGTTAACTCCTGGTGACGTTTCGTTAGTTGTTCGATAACCCCTGAATTTTCTTCATCTTCAATACTACAAGTCGAATAGACCAAAACACCGCCCGGTTTAAGGTGATTGAGTACCGATTCAAGTAGCGCCAACTGGATACGCGGCATTCGCTCCACATCCGCTTGCTTCAGGCGCCAGCGCGCATCGACCCGACGCCGCAGGACACCAGTATTGGTACAAGGCGCATCGACCAGTATCCTGTCAAATTTCTTTTCACCGAGTAGAGCTTTAGCCTGCGCTGTCGCCTGATTGGGTTGCAGCCAGTCATGTAAAGTAAATTGGACATTCTCCACGTTCATTCGGGACATATTCGTTCCCAGTTGCTGTAGCCGCAGCGGATCGGAATCCGCTGCCACCAGTTGTCCCGTACCGTCCATCATCTCTGCCAACAGAGAGGTCTTGCCGCCAGGAGCAGCACAGGCATCTAGGATTCTTTCACCAGGCAAAGGAGCCAGCAAACGGCAGGCATACACAGTACTTGGGTCCTGCATATAGCAATCTCCTGCAGCCAGCCAATCGGTCGGTAATTCGTCAACCAATCGCATCTCGGGGTATCCCGGAATCTGTTGAGCCTTGCCCGATGCATCAATTCGCTCTGCTGCCGCAGTCAGCCGATTAACCCGGATAGTCATTGCCGGAGGCTCATTGTTAGCACGCAGCATCTGCTCTACCTTGGCTTGTGGAAAATTTTTCAGCCAGCGCTGCACCAGGAAGTCGGGATGTGAGTAGCGGGCTGCCAAAGATTGTTCGGCAAGGTGATCTTGCAGTTGCTTTTGCTCACGCAGCAGCCTGCGCAACACGGCATTTACCAAAGATCGCGCCCGTCCCGCTAGAGAAACCGATTCATTGACGGCGGCATGATCTGCCACTCTCATAAATAATATCTGGTAAATACCAAGACGCAGAATGTTCTTCGTCTTGCTATCCAGTGTTTGGGTGGCCAACTGACCAATCATGAAATCCAATTCATGCAGGTGGCGCAATACCCCGTAACTAAGCTCCTGCACAAAATGACGATCACGTGCCGCTAAATCACTGGCCCCTTCCAGTACCTCCCTGAAGATCGCATCGACAAAATCAGCTGAACGGGACCAGCGTTCCAGAATTTCCAGAGCTAGTAATCGGCTATTGCCTATTTTGTTATTAACCAAATTGCAGAATTTTGCCGAATGCCCTTGGCAGTTAAATTTGCGGTCTTCCTATCCCAAAGTACTCAAACCCGAGACTTTTCATGGTCTCTGGATCAAATAGATTTCTGCCATCAAATACCAGTGGTGTGTGCATCCGATTTTTCAGTTCGGTTAGCTCCACGTTTGCAAATTCATTCCAATCAGTCACCAACAGCAAGGCCTCAGCGTCATCGGCTGCTTCCAGTGGTGAGTCAACAAGCTCAACCCCGGGGATCAGGTTGAAATCCCGAACATTCTGCATTCCTTTAGGATCGTATGCTTTCACTAGCGCACCTTCTTTGAGCAATATTTCGATTATCTCAATTGGCACCGAGTTGCGAACATCATCGGTGTCTGGCTTGAAGGCCAATCCCCAAACAGCCAACTTCTTATCCTTCAAGATCCATAACTTCTGGCGAATCTTATCAATAAACCTGTCGCGCGCATGCGCATTCACGCGCTGTACCTCCTTGAGCATGCCAAATGGCACTCCCAATTGATCACTGATATTGATGAAAGCCGCGAGATCCTTGGGAAAGCATGAGCCACCATAGCCAATTCCGGCATTGAGGAAGTTCCTTCCAATCCGTTTATCCATACCAATCCCATCGGCTACCATTTCTACATCAGCGCCGCTTGCCTCACATATTTCTGAAACTGCATTGATGTACGAAATCTTTAATGCCAGGAATGAGTTGGCAGCGTGTTTAATTAATTCTGCGCTGTTAATGTCAGTCGTCAGGATTGGTGCGTGGAATGGCTCATAAATGGCCCGCATTAGATTGCTGGCCCGCTCGCTATTTGACCCGATGACAATACGATCGGGATTCATTAAGTCGGGCACCGCACAGCCCTCTCTCAAAAATTCAGGGTTACTCACTACATCAAAGTCAGCACCCGCCTTATTATATCTGCGGATTGTGTCAGCAACCTTCTCACCGGTTTTGACCGGCACCGTGCTTTTATCAACTACCACCCGGTATTCTTTAAGCACATTGGCAATTTCCCTGGCAACCTTTTCAATAAAACTCAAATCAACGCTACCATCCTCCCGCGGTGGCGTTGGTACGGCGATGAAGACGATATCGGAGTTATCTACCCCCTCTTCAATGCTGCCGGTAAAATGCAGTCGTTTAGCACTTACGTTGCGATGCACGAGATCTTCCAGGCCCGGTTCGTAAATTGGAATTTCGCCAGCTTGAAGCGCAGCAACCTTTTTTTCGTTATTATCTACGCAGATGACACTGTGCCCTACTTCGGCAAAGCAGGCACCTGTGACCAACCCAACATAACCGGACCCGACGATACTAATTCTTGATGACATAAACAGTGTGATATTGGGATAACTGACAGCGGCTTAATTCAAGCCTGCACCTTTCTTGCAAATGCAGAAAACCACTTACTATTCTGAAGCGCCGCTAGGCTCGAAATTCAGTGGCACGTTCAGCTGAGGAAAATCTTTGAGTGTGAACGTCAGCAGGATACCAAAGTCCGTATTATTATCGCCGTTATCACGGATCACGGCACCCAGAGAAGCAATCCAGCTGGTTAAATCGCGATGGAGAAGGTATTCCTGGCTTTCCAGTGTGCTGTCCTCTGCTTCATAGCGATGCTGCATACTGAATCCCCAGTTTTCATTGAGCTGCCAGAATCCTCCATAGGTAAACAGGTTGCTGTCGCGGAAAAATGGGCTGTCACTCAAGTAACGCTGACCGATGTTGATATCCAGATAATCGGTGACCATGAAGTTGAGTTGCGAGTTAATTGCAGTAAAGCCATCGCTGTCCAGCGGCAGTTGCGAGTCAAGGTTGAAGCGCAACCACGGCAACGGACGAAACACCAGTCGATTGTTTAAATTAGAAAGGGTGTTATCGGTGTAGGGGTTTTCGAAGTTGATATCCATGAAAGTATCAATTTCAAACCACAGAAACTTACCGCCATCGCGATTGGTGTAGATCCTGTTGCGCATACCAAATCGCCAGATCGACCAGTTATCAATTGAATCGATCGAGGTGAATTGCGGGAAATCCAAAGGTGGAATTTCGGTGGAAGGGATCAGGCGGTCAATCTGCAGGACCTGCTCAGCTCCCATACCGGAATCTGCTACCAAAGAAAAATTGGTGTACGGTTGGAAGACGTGGCGTATGCCATCAAGACCAATCGCCCGCGAGCGGATGCTATCGCTGTAGTCTTTAGTCAGCTTGAATGAAGATTCAAATCCGGTGTTAAAGACAAGCCGGTAATCGGAACCGCCGGTAGGCTCAAAATCCTGGTTATAGGTATCTGAGTAATAAGTGGCACGAAAGCCAACCCGGGGAATAAACGAAAACCATCCACCATATGTACGCGGGTAAGTAAATTGATGAAAGGTATCAAAGCGGGTTGTTTCAAGGTCAATAAATGGCACCAAATCAAGACCGGTCAGCATCGGCGCTGCCATCATCTCCCCGTCCATCGTTTCGGTGGTATCCAGTGAAAGTGGCACCATCACGTCATCTGCACGTGAGAGTTGCAGCCTGGCGATGCCGGTCTCCCCTTCATAGAAAATCGGCGTACCAAAGAAATTCTGCCGCTTAATATCAAGCACGATTTCAGGTAAGCGTTCAGTGGTCTGCTGAAAGTCATTCAGTTGGGCCCGACCAATCGCAGTAATCGTGTAATTTTCATTCCACTTGGTGAGCGCAACTACATTATCAGGTTGCGGGTCGATGATAAATTCCTGCTTGAAAAAGTCTTCCAGCAAAAACTCATCGCTCAGATAATTAATATCTGTGATCAGGTAAATATCTTCAGTCAGGTAAGTCTGCGACTGATAGCTGAGCCGATAGCGTTCTGAATCAATTTCTTCGGTACGGGTACGACCGTTCGGGCTGGTCTGCGGGTCACTGTCATCAGTGATGTAGGTTGTCAGCTCACCAAAGCTTCGCTCGTCACTACCCAACGCAAAGTCTATATCCAAACCCAGTGCAAAGCCACGCTCTGATCGCGCGTCAAAACGCAGCGTGCCAGCGGCATCACCTGCTATCGGGAAACGATAGGAAGTCAGGGCGAACAGGCCCCAATCTTCATTGTATCCGGGACTGATCGAGAAGGCCATATCATCATCGATTGACTGGAATAAGTACGGCCACCAGAAAACAGAAGTTTTCCCAAGTACTAGCGAAACATTGCTGAAAATAATGCGATCATCAGGGTAAATCCTGACACTCTTGGCTTTGAAATGCCAACTTGGCACAGCCGCGTCATCGGTAGTCAGCAACCCGCTGCGCACCCTGTAATTTTCAGCTCCGATAGTCGAAAGGTTCTCACCACCAAAGTAGAATGGCTCAGCGGCGCCGGCAAAGTCTGCGGCACGCAGGGCTTTAGTTTCCAGGTTATAGACCGCCCGGTCACCGTTGAAGATGTAATCTTCGCGGAAAATTCGAATGTTGCCACGCAGCAACACGTCCTTGGTATCTGGATTGTATTGCGCGAAGTCGCAGAATATACTGGTATCGCCATAACTAATGGCGACGTTATCTTCGGCAACCGCAACGCCACCTTCAAAACGTGTTTCGCCATCGGCGGTTATCTCAATTGGAACATCACTAAAGCTGCCAAACTGCGCAAATGCAACCAGAGGCATGAGTATGAATACGGCAAGGATTTTATAAAAAGGGTTCATGGATAGCGCTAAATAATCAGCTTGGCAGCAAGTTGCCAAGCGGAAAAGCCTTAATTCCTGTCTCGCAAAAATTGTTAATCTCCATAACCTGCGGGAAATTGTTGATGCCAACGCCAGGCACTTTCGACAATCTGAGCAATTGACTGGTACTGTGGAGACCAGTTTAATTCACTGCGGATCTTGTCTGAACCGGCTATCAGGCGAGCCGGATCGCCGGGTCTCCGCGGCTTTATTTCTACTGGAATTTCGCAACCGGTGATTTCCCTGCAACAATCGACCACCTCGAATACTGACGTGCCGCCGCCGGTACCCAGGTTATATTGCACCGAATCAGTGGTGGACAATGCCAGGTAATGGGCTTGCGCTAAATCCAAAATATGAACGTAGTCACGGATGCAAGAGCCATCGGGCGTATCGAAATCGTCGCCATAAACCTCAACGTGAGATTTCACGCCGAGTGCTACTTTCAATACATTGGGGATCAAATGTGTCTCCACCCGGTGATCTTCACCGTAATCTGCACTGGCACCCGCGACATTAAAGTATCGCAACGCGACATGCTTAATGCCATGAATCCTGTCGTACCACTGCAACAACTTCTCAAACATTAACTTGGACTCACCGTACGGGTTGATCGGACGCTGTGGCATCGATTCATCGATCGGCAGCTTATCAGGCTGCCCAAAAGTCGCGCATGTCGAAGAGAAAACTATCTTCCCCACCCCATTCCGAACCATCGCATCAAGCAGGTTTAACCCCCCTGCAACATTGTTGCGGAAATACTTGGTCGGTTCTTGCATCGATTCGCCGACCAGGGCATTGGCAGCAAAATGCATCACCGCATCAGGGCTGAACGCAGCTATGCAGTCGGCTAACTCTGATACGTTGGCCAGATCATTATGGTAAAATGTTGCCGCGGGATGAATGGCTGCGCGGTGTCCCTCACTGAGATTATCAAAGACAGCAACGTCGTAGCCTTTACTGATGAGATGCTCAACACATACGCTGCCAACATATCCAGCACCACCGGTAACAAAAATCTTCATTCCCTATCTATCTACTCGGTCAGATTGATTTCGGTATAGCCAGCTAGAGCGTGGCTGGCATACCTTCCAGCATCGCCCGCACGTGCCGATGCCGGGAGCGCGGCTTCAAGATTTCCCTGCTGCGCTGCAGATCACCCCACTCAAGTATTTCAATATCTACATAGCGTGCTCCCCATCGCCTCATTGCCAGCTTGGTCGGCACATAAAGATCGATGGTATCAGTGCCCACCAAGGCCGAGCCGTAATCATCGATGATGTAAACCTTGCCGGTCTGCTTGACCCTGAATTTGGTACCCACCGGATAGCGCGACCAGTCGGCAGCAGCGCTGGTAATCTCACCATACATCAGCTGCGTGCCCAGGGCATTGCGCCTGCCATATTTGCGATGGTCGGATTCAGTGTGTGTGTAAGCAGTGGCCCTGACATCAGACTTGACTCGCTGTTTGCTAGCTTGTGGAAAAACTTGCACACAGGAAGTCTGTAATAAGGTCAGCAATGCCAATATCAAAACTGCCAAGCAGCTTGAATTCCAACCCAGCTTAATCGAATACCACGCCATCATGTGGCATTGACTACCCGATTGTGCGATTGATTGCAAGTGCTTGCTGCTCGCGTTAACGACGATTTGACTTCCATTTGAGCAACGGTATATTGAGCGTTGTTAAAGTAAAAACAACCGAATTATACGCCATGCAGTCACTAATCAATAAATCCAGCATCTTTTTTCCCATCGTTTTAGCAATTTCATTTTGTCTGCTCACATCGTGCGACAACCCTGCTGACAAAACCCCGGATGCGGTAGTTAGCGAACCGCTCGCTAGCAAGGACACAGCAAGCGCCCCCGAACCTGAACAGCAAGTAGTCGATGCAACTAAATATGTCATCACGCCAGAGTCTAAGATTGGTTTTATCGGTTCAAAAGTAACCGGCAGTCACGAGGGCGGCTTCGAAAAGTTTCAAGGTCATTTCACGCTGGCAGATGGGCAATTGCATGGCACAGACCATACCATCATTATCGACATGAATTCCACTTGGGCTGATCACCCTAAATTATTGGAACACTTGCGTTCCGAGGACTTTTTCCACGTTGAAAAATTCCCTGAAGCACGCTTTGCCATCACCTCAATCGAGCAACAAGAGGGTGACAACTATCAGGTAGCTGGAGATTTTACACTCCATGGTGTTACCAAAAATATTGCCTTTCCCGCCACCATCAGCAAAGAGGAAGAAAAAGTAATGATCCGTTCGGAGTTCGATATTAACCGGTTTGATTTCGAGATCCGGTATCCCGGTATGTCGGACGACCTCATTCGCAAGGAAGTCGTTATCAAATTGGATTTGGTGGTAGCACCAGAAGCTTAGCAAGCTTACCTCCAGCCCCTCAATTCTCCTCGACACTGAGGTGTCAACGGGGAGATTATCTTGCCTTATGTTTAGAGGGACATTCACAGCATTAGCGACACCGTTCAAAAATGGAAACTACGATCCAGTTGCATTCCGCAAGCTGATCGATACACAAATTTCCGGTGGCGTGGACGGTATCGTTCCTGTAGGCACTACCGGAGAGTCGCCGACGCTCGATCACGAAGAGCATCGTCAGGTGATTCGCGAGGCAGTGAATGCGGCTGACGGACGCTGCAGCGTTATTGCCGGCACTGGATCCAACTCGACCGCGGAAGCAATTGCCTTAACCAAGGATGCTGAGCAGGCGGACGTCGACGGTGCCCTGCTGGTGGCCCCTTACTATAACAAACCATCACAGGCCGGGCTGTACGAGCACTTCAAAGCCATTGCCAACGCCACTTCGTTGCCGCTAATCCTGTATAGTATTCCAGGTCGTTGCGGGATCGAAATTGCAGTCGATACAGTGGTCAAACTGGCAGCCAACTGTCCAACCATCCGCTGTATTAAGGAAGCCGGCGGATCGGTCGAGCGGGTAAGCAGGCTGCGTGCAGCTTTGCCGCCAGATTTTACTATTTTATCTGGGGATGACTCGTTGACGCTGCCATTCATGGCGACTGGCGCCTCGGGAGTTATCAGCGTCGCTTCAAATCTGGTGCCCACTGCTATTACTACATTGGTTAAGCATTGCTTAGAGGGTGACTACGAACAGGCGCGGCAAATTCACTTCCAACACTACCAATTGTTTAAAGACTTGTTTATTGAGACCAACCCGGTACCGGTCAAGTTTGCGCTAAGTGAAATCGGACTACTTAGCGCAGAAGTAAGATTACCGTTGCATCAGCTGGCGCCGGAAAACGCAACAACCTTGAAAGCGACCTTGGCATCGTTAAACCTAATATGAGCAACCAGCTGAACCTATTGGTCAATGGTGCGCGTGGTCGCATGGGACAGGCTGTCATCTCCAGTGCGGACAGCAACGATAAGGTGACGGTTATAGCTGCTATCGATCAGGGCGACTCGCTGGCAAATGCCATCCAGAATGCCGACGTGGTCATTGATTTTTCCCACCATTCGGTGACAGCAGAAGCTGCGACCCTTTGCGGGGAACATTCTTTACCCTTGGTCATCGGTACCACCGGCCATAGCAGGGAGGAGTTGGAAGTCATCAAGCAGGCTGCCGATTCTATTCCAGTAGTGCTGGCGCCAAACTTCAGCGTTGGCGTCAATACGCTCTTCTGGTTAGCCAATAAGGCGGCCACTTCGTTGGGCGATAATTTCGACATCGAGGTAATTGAAATGCACCACCGTCATAAGGTCGACGCACCCAGCGGTACCGCACGCAGGTTAGCTGAAATCCTGGCTGCTGCTCGCAGTCTTTCCTATGAAGAAAATACGAGGCATGGACGACAAGGCATCACCGGTGCCCGCGAAAAAAATGAGATAGGTGTCCACGCGCTGCGTGGTGGCGATGTTGTTGGTGACCACACTGTCGTCTTTGCAGCCGATGGCGAACGCCTTGAGTTAACGCATAAGGCATCTTCGCGGGAAACCTTTGCAAATGGCTCTATCCGCGCGGCAATCTGGGCCAGCAGCCGCCCACCCGGACTCTACGACATGCAGGATGTTCTGGGCCTGGTCCCATGAGCTAAGATCGGCAATAAAAACACCATAGTCTATGATGCTTTATGCGATCGGGTTAGGCTCAAATGTGGGCAATAAATGCGCAAACCTGCAAACAGCCTACAACCTGATACAGGATCAAATCAAACCAACTGCCCCGCTCCAACGATCCGCAGTTTACCGCTCAACACCGATCGATTGCCCGCCCGGATCCGATGACTTCTTGAATGCCGTAGTCATGCTGGAGGCATCAATCCCGCCTGATGTTATGCTGGCAAAACTGCTGGAGATTGAACACCAACTCGGCCGCCAACGCCCAGCGCCACGTAATGCGCCACGGACAATCGATCTCGACATACTGCTAGCAGGGGACACGATACACCAATCTGAAAACCTCTGTATTCCGCATCCCAGGTTGCACTTGCGCAGATTTGTTCTGCTGCCACTGGCACAAGTAGCACCTGATTGGGTTGTCCCTGGCATTGGCTCGACAACCAGTGAATTACTGGCCGTCCTGCAGGACACCTCTTGCGCTGTGCCAATTACTGATTGCACTTTATAAAGAAATGGAATGGTTAACTAAACGCTGCAAACCAGATCACAAGCTGGCCACTCTGACTGCCTACGACTACCCCACAGCCCGGCTACTTGAAGAGGCCGGAGTGGATATGATACTGGTCGGAGATTCATTGGGTATGGTCGTCCTGGGGCTGCCGGACACTACCGGGGTAACCATGGAGGACATGCTGCACCATACCAGGGCAGTCGCCCGTGCTGTCACCAGTACACCGGTAGTTGCTGACATGCCTGCCAACTCATATGATAACGTGGCTCGCGCCATCCACAATGCCAAGCTCCTGGTGCAAGCAGGCGCACAAGCAGTGAAACTCGAGGGTGCCTTACCTGACCAGATCTCTGCCATCCAGCAGGCCGGAATTCCCGTGGTTGCCCACCTGGGGATGTTGCCCCAACAGGTCAAGATAGAAGGCGGATATCACATGAAAGGCAAGTCTCCAGCAGAGCAAGATCTATTGCTTGAGCAGAGCCACCAGGTGGCTGCCGCAGGTGCTGCAGCAGTTGTCCTTGAACTGGTCATTCCAGAGATAGCCCATAGAATAACCAGTGCTCTGGACATTGCGACCATTGGCATCGGTTCCGGTAGCCACTGCGATGGCCAAATCTTGGTAACACATGATCTGGTCGGGCTGTTCCCATGGTTTAAGCCGCGCTTTGTCGAACAGACCGCCACCCTACATCACGACTTTCGTGCCGCCGTCGCCAAATACATCAGCAGAACCAAGCACAGCTGAGCCGAACACTCAGCAAATGATAACTTATTGAATATAAGCTATTAAGGGCTGCTGGGATCAGGCCGCTCAGGGGTCGGATCCGGGTCATCCTCTGGTGTCACTGTAATCAGCGGCGGTACCGGCGTCAGGAAGATTGGCGGCGGCAGAACAGCAGGATCCAACGGTGGGCCATCAAGCGGTCCCTCGGCTATGGGATCCAGCAGTGCTTTGTACGACTTGGCGGATTCATCATAGGCTATGTAGCCTTCGGGAGTCAGAACTACCTCGTAATTATCAAAGTCAAGATCACCAAAAGCATCCACCTGACGCACCCTGATAGCTCCGCCTTCAACCGCTGGTATCCAACGCCCCAGCAAAAATAGACCGTAACTGTCCGCAACATTCTCTGCTATGCGATCTGTTTGACCGTCAAATTCCAGCACGCAGATCGGCTCCAGTTCATCAAGGTTGATTTGCGAAAACTCGGGTAACGCGTAAGGATCATCTATATTCACCTGAAAAATCTCATCGTCTGCCAAACCGCCAATCAAATAAAATTCAAGTTTTCCTCTGCCGGCGTCGGCCATTACAGAAATTCTTTTTACCGGAGCACTCTGGTTGAGTAGAATTGCAAATGATGGTCCCTGTTGAGAGGCACTGCCAGTCATGGTAAATGCCGTTTCCGGGCTCTCGTCGATCATCACCTGCCACTCGGACAACTTGCCGCCGCTTGCGGTGTAAAGTACGCTGGCATCTGAATATATGTTGGCCAGATCAATGATGGTTTCCATCTTGACCTTTTGCCCGAATATGTCGCTGCTATTGACCTGGAATGCCCGACGCTCAAGGCTATATTCCGATGCCGCTTCACGTCCAAAAACATACAAACTCCAAAGCGGCCCGCTCTGTGTCAAATCCAACTCGATCAACAAGTAGCGACCAAATTGATTGTTTATGTCCGCAGCTACTCGCTCGTTAATTTCCGCTATCGGGGTACCCGTGATCAGCGGCGCCCATGACGCACTCCCCGGTACTGCCCGCTCATCACCGGCAAAAACGCTGATCGTACCATCCATGCCATCGGCAGACAGTGACAGCGCACGAATCATCGATGGCTTTTGCAATACCAGTAAGTAGTAGCGCTTACCCTTTTTAGGCGCTATGCCGGTCGCCTCGTCATCGTCCATCCAACTGCTGATCGACTTAGTCGGTTCGTAAGTCTGTGACCGCTCATTATATTCAAACAAACTGGCGCCAAGATGCAGGCGTGCCAGATTCTTCGGATAATCGACAGTACTCTGAGCAGATGCCGCCAATGTTCCAATAATTATAGCAAAAGTTACTGATGCTAAGTGAGTTTTTACGGCTTGCATTTTCATATCAACTATTAGTATGATTCCTCCTATAAAGATAAGACAATCATTTTTGATTCTCGTTAGCAAGAATATTCTCGATAAATGAGAGCAAATATGACTGAATATTTATTTAGGGGAGCCAACCATGAAATTCGTTTATTTTAAATACCGTGCAGGACGATCAATCGGCCTGCTATCAGTGCTGCTTTTATTTATTTTGGCAGGGGCAGCGTCCGCCCAGTACTCGTACCAGAGGACGCAAATTACACCAGCTTTGCCACTCGCCCAACCCAGTTACAGCGAACCGAATTACAACTTACGCCTGGGGCCCATGGACTTTTCTGTTTCCGTTGGCGTAAGTGGTGAGTGGAATGATAATATTGACCTGGCACCGTCAGGTCAGGAATTGGAAGACTTCATCATCCGCCCATTTGCGAATGTCGATGGGATCTGGAGACTTTCGGATTTGAACACCCTAAGACTCTCTGTGGGTCTCAGCTACAATTATTATCTGGATAATTCTCAATACGATTCTGAGAGCGTAATTATCACTCCTAATACGGCGCTCTCACTGGTCTTTTTCGTCGGGGATGTCAAAGTGACCCTGAGTGACTCTTTCAGCTATCAGGAAGAGCCCTATTCGCTGCCCACCATATCAAATCAGGCGACATTCCGTCGTTATGAAAACCAAGCTGGTATACAGCTTGACTACGCCGCCACTGAAGAGTTAACCCTGACTGCTGGATACACCCACTACAACCTCTGGACAAATGAAGAGGAATTTGCTTCGCTGGAAAGCTCAACAGATACTTTTTACCTACGCCCGTCGTACTCTGTTTCACCGTCAATTCAAGTAGGCCTGAATGCATCGGCAAGCTATGCCAACTACACCGAAAGTTCGCGTGGCAATTCACAGAATTATCTATTCGGACCTTATGTAGACTTCGCCCTCAGTGAATATACCAGTGTCAACCTGGCGGGCGGCTGGCAGCGCAATGAGTTTGATAATCAGCTCGCTGCAGAAGACAGCACTAGTAGCGACAGCTTCTATTTTCGAGGCACGATCTCCAACGAACTTAACGAGTATTATTCCCACTACCTGACTGTTTCCAATTTTGTCGAGCCGGGATTTGACTCCAACTACTACACGTCTTTTCGAATCATCTATGGCATGGACTGGAGGATTAGCCCCTATTTTTCATTGCGGCCCGAAATCTTTTACGAGAACTATGGCAGCTCTGCAGCCAATGGTGAGGAGGGTGAACGCTACGGATTCGATATTGGCTTTGGCTACCGTCTAACTCCATCCATTTCGGTCTCGGCAGCTTATCGCTATCTAGCTAAGGATGGTAATCTGCCGCTGTCTGATTACGAACAAAATTCTGTCAGGATGTCTCTCGTCTATGAGTTTTAGTAAGCACCTAGCAGAATCCACTCGCTCATTTCTTCTTGCTTCGCTGGTTTTTCTTACACTGACTGTTAGCGTAGCCGCCCAGCAAAATGAAGTCCGCACGGCAATTCCAGTAGCGGATAGCAATCGCAAGCTGGGTGTGGGTGACCAGGTTACCTATCAAGTCATGGAAGATAAAGACCCGGCGGTACGCCTAAGGGTCACCGACGCTGGCGAATTGGATATCCCCTACCTTGGCAGGGTTAAGGTTGCTAGTCAAACCGTAGCATCCTCGCGCGCCATGATTAAACAATTATTGGAAGAAAAATACTACCACCAAGCTACGGTCAAGCTGGCCATTGATACTATCGCCAGAAATGTAGAATCCATCGATACTGGCACGGTCCGGGTTAACGGCAAAGTCAATTCACCCGGCCTTCAAAATATTATACCGGGAAAGGTGGAAACCCTCGGTGATATCATCACAGCAGCCGGCGGCTTCTCTGAATTCGCCGATAGCCGCAAAGTTAAAATTATTCGTCAGGCCACAGATGGTGAAACCTCAAAGACTGAAATCGTAGATATGAAGGCAGTGCTCGAGCGGGGACAAATCGAGAAGGATGTTATTGTGCAGGACGGTGATATCATCATCGTACCACAACGCCTGCTCAACTGGTAATAGGCAGTCAATGGAAACACCTATCGAATCAACTGCCGCTGGTAATAATTGGATCTCGCGCTGGTCGGTAAGGTTTCACCGCTGGAGGGTGCTGTTGAGCAAGCGCTGGTGGATTCTGTTGTTGACCATCAGTATCGGGATTGCCTATCAGGCGTGGGTCGTCTCGCGCAAGCCCGTGCTTTACCGCAGTGTAGGCGAAATGTTCGTAAGTGGTCAGGTCGAAACACAGACCGGCAGCTCATATTACGAAGAAGTTAATCAATTCTTTGGTACCCAAACCAAATTGATGACCAGCTCCAAAGTGCTCGATCGTGCCAGAAATAGACTTCGACGTGAATTTCCCGACTTACAGGGTAGTGCCTCGGTTTCAGCTGCGCAGCAACCTCGGACATCCATTTTCACTCTGACCGGCGTTGGCAGCAACCCAGATTATACGCAGAAATTTGTTAATGCCGTAATGGACGAATTTATCAATATGCGTCGCGATTTTCGCCAGGAACAAACTGATGCAATGATGGTCGATATCAGTGAAGAGCTAGCCTCCATGAGAACCGAGTTGGAGCAGCGCGAGCAGGCATTGGATGATTTTATCGAGGCTAATAACATGGCCTTCTGGGAACAGCAAAGCGAAACTGCAGCACGATTTCTATCACAATTAAAAAACCAGCAGTCGCAGCTCACTAAGGAGCTCAGGCTGCTGGAAAACCTTACAGCAGACCAGTTGCTCACCCAACAAGCCGCCGGGCTGGATCAAGCACAACCAACTGAGCCACTTGATGAGGGCTCAAGTGATGAGTCTCAAGATTATTTTCAGGAATCTTCAAGACCAGGTATGTCCTACTCTAGCGGTTTGCAACAACAGTACATTTCAGCACGCCAGGAGCTCTTTAAGCTGCAAACTGTTATCGATGAATTTGCCGTGAACCTGAAGCCTGCCCACCCAAAAATGGTTAACTTGCAGGAGCAGAAGGCACGCATCGAACGTTTGATGGGATTAATCCGTGAACAAATGGACGAATCTGCCGACGCCCGCATCGTTTCCATCAAGGCCGAGTTGGAAACTATCGAGGCCAGCATCGAAGATTGGCAGGTCAAGAATCTGGAAGCCCGCAGAAAGGGTACCGAATACGAAAAGTTGGACATTCGCGTGAAGAATGCCCGTGACACCTACTCCAAACTGCTCAGCACGATTCAAAACCTCGACATCAGTAAGAATATCAACCAGGAGGTCATTCAGATCCTAAATGAAGCCCGCCCGGCAGTCGAAATGCCACCGGATGTACCAAAGCATCTGGGCCTCGGCTTATTGATGGGATTTGGTGCAGGCTTCGGTTTGCTGCTACTGCTGGATCGCGCCGACGACCGCATTACATCATTCACCGAAGTGACCGAGTATTTCAACCTCCCCATCCTTGGACAGATTCCAACTGAAGTTCCAGATGAGGAAATTGACATTGTACCATTGTTAGGCCGTGACGATGACCGCTACATGTTTGTCGAAGCATTCCGCAATCTGCGCTCGTCTCTGATCTTTATGCCCGACCAGGAGGAATTACGTACCTTGCTGATAACGAGTTCGATTCCCGGAGAGGGAAAGTCGACTATAGCAGCCAATCTGGGGATTACGATGGCATTCGCAGGAACCCGGACCCTGCTGGTGGACGCCGACCTGAAACGTGGGGACCTGGCACGCATTTTCAATATTGATGGACGGCTCGGCTTCACTACGATTCTGCGTGACGATACTCCGTGGCAGTCAGTCGTCCAGCAGACTGACTACGAAAACCTGTCTCTGATCCCGCGTGGTCCTGTCGCTGGTAGCCCCGCTGAGTTATTACTTCAGCATAACCTGGAAAGCTTCATTGGTGAAATACGAGAAGCTTATGACCTCGTCATATTTAACTCTGCTCCTATTTTAGCAACTGACGATACGACGACACTGGCCCCGAGCATCGACGGCACTATCATGGTCGTCCGTGCATTCGTAACTTCTGCCCGCCTGGCAGAAAACTCGCTCAATGCCCTCTACCAGCGGCAGGCTAAGATAACCGGATTGGTACTCAATTCTGTCAGCACTGAAGTGAGCGATTATTACCACTATCGCTATAGCCAATATTACACCAGGGCATAGCAAAGTTTTTTATTGCCACATATTGCCAGTATAATTATTATCGTCAACATGAAGACATTAGTTCCCTCGTTGGTAATCCTGATACTGGCAATCGGCACAGCATATGCAGATATTCATATGCCCCCGGCAGCTGATCAAGGCCCTACAAAAAAATTAAGCCGGGGCGTTGCCAATGTCTTATTTGGCTGGTCGGAATTATCTTATCAGATAGCCGAAGTGAATCACCACGACGGCAACGCGGCGGCGGCATCCTATGGTCTGGCCCGCGGCGTCGGCAGAACATTCTCCCGCTTCGGCTATGGTGTCTTCGAAATCCTGACCTTTCCATTTCCGACCAACAAAGGAAAATACACTGCGCCCTATCTTGGCCGAGACCACTGGCTATCTGCTGGATATCATGAATTTCCACCTGAGCTGGGTTGGGAATCCAAGTATGACTGGAGCCGCGATTAACAGCTAGCAGACTGTAGCTTAAGTGACGGGATTGGCTAACGTGCCAATACCTTCAATACTAACCTCGACCAGATCTCCTGCAACCAGCCAGCGTGGTGGCTGGCGGGCGACCCCGACACCTTCGGGGGTGCCGGTTAGTATGACTGTTCCTGGCAACATGGTACTATCGGCGCTGTAGAATGCGATTAATTCAGCAACACCAAAAATCATATCACTGGTATTTGATGACTGCAGGCGCTCACCGTTCACCCTGGTTTCGATAGCCAAATCGTCTGCCGGACCCAACTCATCGGCAGTCACAATCCACGGACCCAGTGGACAAAAAGAGTCAAATGTCTTTGCCCGGCACCATTGCCCCCCACCGCGATGCCCCTGCCAGTCACGAGCCGAAACATCATTGGCACATGTGTACCCCAGCACGAACTCCAATGCATTTTCCTTGGTCGCATTGCGGCAGGTCTTTCCAATAACTACAGCAAGTTCACATTCGTAATCCACGCACTCTGTCGCCAAGTGCTGAGGCAGGATAATCGGGTGCTCCGGGTGCTGCACGCAACTTGGCATTTTCATGAATAGGATCGGGTACTGCGGGACATCCTTACCGGTTTCCTCGGCATGGCGCCGATAATTCAGGCCGGTACAAAGAATTGCCGGTGGCTCAACTGGTGCCAGTAACTGCCCGGTAACTTGCTTTCCAGTCTGCTTAAAGCCTCCTTCAAGGCTCCCTTCAAGCAGTTCCCAACCGCCATCAGGGCGTGAACTGGCGTATACAATGTTACTGTTGGACAATCGCAGGCGTACTAGTTTCAATGCTACAACTAGAGGTTGGTATAGCGAATGATATGGCCGCCACTTTTCAGCTCAACATAGCGCCGCTCTGCATGTTGCTTTTGGATAACGAAAGTATTGTTTGTCCCGTAAACTGACCACGGCCCACGCGGGACTTCCTTAAAATTAACAAATTTCCAATCGGTTATATCGATTCCTGATAACCCGAGGTAATCACGCACAGCAGGGGAAACGTCCAGCCCGGCACCTTTGTTAATATTCCACTTAGGGCGGTCAGACCCGAAGACATATTGCCAGTGGTCGGTCCGAAATGGTCCGCAATCTTCCCACTGTGCATAGCAGATTTTGCGCCCTTTCCTGATAGCAACCCATCGCCCTTTGAGTACGGTATGGCCTTGTTTGACAAAGCGGTCGCGGAACCATGGCACAACCCGTGGCGCTTCGGCCCGCGTTTTTCCACCGCGCATGATATCATTGTAAGGTAGAGCTATATAAAAGGGGTTCTGGCGTGGAACGAATGCGGCTGGACGATACCCTTTGCGCACTTTCGGATCAGGGTTGTCATAACCACCAAAACTTTGCTTCCAGCGCTTGTCCCAGGAGCTTGCCGTATTTGGTGTGGGGTTGTTGAGTGTTGGTAGCTCCCCAACCCAAAACACGGTTGTTACTATATTGCGCTTCCAGGGGTAGCGGGAATACCTGTGACGCGATGTGGTCGGCACAAAAACCTGCGGTTTGACACGCATTAAGGCATTTTCACGCAATTTGCGGGCGTATTTTTCAAAATCTTCACTACTTGAGTAAGGAGTCTCTGCTGCTACTGGCGGCACCAATGCAAATAGTAGTGCAGCCAGAGCAAAATATGGCAGGTTCCGGGAGTTCATTGCTACTATCATAGTCGTTATATGAGCGCGTTGCAAATGCCTAAAGTATGGAATTTGATGCTTTTGGGATGTAAAAAACAGCGGCTAGTCAAGTATTTATTGGTAAAAATTTGTGAGTAGGCTGTCGCTATAGATCGACTGCTTGACCCGGCTGCGGCAGGATGACTTCCGCATCAGGTAGCTTATCATTGATTTGGCTACGGAACCATTCGATCGCTGCAGGATCACCATGCACTAGCACAATTTTTTTAGGTGCCAGACGTATTGCGTAGTCCAACAAGCTTTCGCGTGAAGCATGCGCACTGAAGTTAAATTCCTCGATCTGGCAACGGATCTCCTGCTCCGGCAGATCATCATCGGTAGTCGCTCTGCCCCCCATCCCGGCCGCGCGCACCCTGCCGGCCGGAGATTCCGGGTCGGTATAGCCGACAAAAAACAAACTGCTTTTTGCGTGCGATAGAATGCGTCTGGCAAAGGCATTGGACAGGGTTTTTTCGGTCATCATGCCACTTGATAGGGCATAGACCCGGGCTTTATCGATTGGCGTTTTTTGAATTTCCCGGCCACGCAAGGTATAGGCGTCGGTAGCATCGACCAGCCCCAGGCCACTAAATTGGCGCGGCCAGGCCGCAGAGTTGCGGTCAGTAATTCCAGTAACTTTGGTACTCAAACCTCCAATGTAAACAGGTTTCGTCGTCAACTTACCCAGTTTTCGATACTTGTGAATGATTGCCAGCACCTCCTGCGTCTTGCCAAGTGCAAAGACCGGCACCAACGTACATCCGCCACGCACAAAGGACTCCTCGAGGCACTCGACGAACCGCTGCTCTTCCTTTTCGCGTGTAAAACCTGCCGCTTGGGGACTGTCACCACGGGTCGTTTCCATGACCAATACGTCCACACCACTTGTCGGAAAACTAGCCCCCTGACTAACAGTCTGATCATCAAAGTTCACGTCCCCAGTGTAAAACAGACGCTTACCATTGGCTTCGATCAGTATTCCGGTAGAACCAAGTATGTGGCCGGCATGCAACATTTCAAAGCTGGCAGCAGCAGCCTCGCCGGGTGCCAGGCGTTCACCCTCAAGTGTCCAGCGTGTCCGCAGCGGGCAAAAATTGACATTTTTTAGAGTGTCCACAACTTCGCGGTGAGTAAACAAAGGGTAAGCTGTATCACCCGTAGCCAAGCGCTTCTTTTTCATGACGCTGACAGAGTTATGCAGCATGGCATCAGCCAACTGAGCGGTCGGATCCGACATAAATACGTTGGCTTCTGGGTGGATCCGTTTCAGGTATGGTAAGGAACCGATGTGATCCTGGTGGGCATGCGTAACCAATATCGCATCGACATTCCCTGCCCCCAGCAGGCTGAAGTCCGGTAAAGCCTCTATCCCCTCGCGCTTCGGGTGCATCCCGCTGTCGAGGACTATTCGCTGGCCATCAACCTCCAGCAAATATGAGTTGGCACCGATCTCAAGGTCGCGGGTCAGATTTGTAAATTTCATTGCGCCAGCATGGACGCATCCTTGTACAGTGACAACCGCAATCGGATTACACGGACCGCGATCACCATTCAAGGGCTAACCCGCTATTGCGGACGGGCCTGCATGCTCGAGACCGCCTCGAAGATACTGGTCACAATCGTATAGACTACGACGCCGACAAGTAAGGCAATACAAGTGATGACAACCGGCTGGATCAACGCGGTAATCTGCTGGATGCGACGGTTCATTTCTTTTTCGTAACGCGTCGCGGCTTTCTCCAGGCTGCTGGCTAAATCACCCGTCTGCTCACCGACCCCCACCAGATCAACAAATACCTCCGGGAAACCTCCAACCCGTTTCATCGCTCGCGAAAATGCACCGCCATCTGCCACGATGTTGGCTATCCGCTCGATTTTACCGGAGTAATATGTATTGCCGGAGGCCTCTTGCATCAACTTGAGTCCTGATAGTAAAGGCAGCCCGTTACCCACCAGGTTAGCCAGAGTCTGGCAAAACTGCGCCAGGAAACCGCAGTTAATCACGGGACCAAACAGCGGTAAACCCAACTTGAACCGATCCCACCAGACACGTCCCTCAGGCCGCTTGATTACGGCCATAAACGCTATTACCACAAGCACGATCACCGCCAATATTATCCACCAGTAAGAACTGAAAAAGTTACTGGTACCGATCAGCAGCTTGGTCAACAAGGGCAGCTCACGCTCAGATTTTTCAAATAGCTTGATCAGCTGAGGTACCAACACCAGCATGAACAACACCATCATCAGTAATCCGGCCCCCACAATAAACGCCGGGTAAATTAGCGCCTGGATAATTTGACCGCGCAAATCAGCAATTATCGAAAGATAGCCAACCTGTCGCTTCAAAATTTTTGGCAGAGCACCGCTCAGCTCCCCGGCCGCACACAAGCTGCAATACAGGTCACCAAAACTGGGACTGGATTGTTTCAATGCTTCAGAAAAACCGGTTCCGTCCCTGACCTTGCGCCGCAACATGCCAGCCAAAGCTTTGATTTGGGATTTTTCCTGGCGTTGCTCGATAATTCGCAGTGCCGACTCTAGCTGCAAACCTGCATCCAGCAGATCGCTTAATTCCTCGGTAAAAAAAATGATCTGCTGCTTCGATAAGCGCACTTTCCCATCTATTGGTGCCTCAGATTCGCGATCGGCATCACTACCCTGGCGCTTTGTAACAACCTTCTCCTGGCCAAGCTGAATGACGCTGACCGGTTGCAACTTCTGCCTGTCCAACTGGATGATGGCATCGGCCTTGTTGCGTGCCTCGATTTCACCGGTGAGCGTCCGCCCCTCACGATTGGCCGCCTTGTAACTAAAGACGCTCACTCGTCCATTGCCTCCACGTCGGATACCGTCACCCGTAAAACTTCTTCAACTGTGGTCTCACCGGCTATCACTTTATTCCAGCCGTCCTGGCGCAATGGCAACATTCCTTCGGCAATCGCTACCGGACGCAACACGGTACCGGGCTCACGTGCAGTAATCATCTCCTCCAAGCGCGGGCTGAGAATACACATTTCCATGATCGCTCTGCGGCCGGCATAGCCGGTGAAACGGCAACGTTCACAGCCAACAGCTTTGCGGATTTTATCTGCATGTTGTACTGGAAAGCCAATGTCAGCGAGGTATTCATGCTGGTACTCAGCCGGTTCCCGGCAATCCTTACATAGAACGCGCACCAGTCGCTGGGCCAGAAAAGCTCGCACCGATGAGCTGACCAGAAACGGCTCAACGCCCATATCCAGTAGGCGCGTAATGCCACCGATCGCGTCGTTGGTATGTAAGGTGCTAAATACCAGGTGCCCGGTAAGCGCCGCCCGAATAGCAATTTCGGTAGTTTCGAGGTCGCGCATCTCACCCACCATGACGACATTCGGGTCGCCACGCAGGATACTGCGCAAGCCGCTGGCGAAGGTCAGGTTGATCTCCGGGCGTACGGCAATCTGGATCACCCCCTCGAGTTTCTGTTCCACCGGGTCTTCTATGGTCACTATCCTCCGGTCC
Source organism: uncultured Chthoniobacteraceae bacterium (assembly GCA_964443575.1). Taxonomy (GTDB): domain Bacteria; phylum Verrucomicrobiota; class Verrucomicrobiia; order Chthoniobacterales; family CAKUMP01; genus CAYUDZ01. The sequence continues at coordinate 30,911 of CAYUDZ010000005.1, forward strand.
TTGGTGTTCAGCACGCTCAGAAATGCGTAGAGGGAAGTCGACTTACCGCAGCCGGTTGGCCCGGTCAGAAGGATAATACCATTGGGCATATCCAGCAGCGAACGTACTTTTCCGGCAGACTTATCATCTAACCCGAGCATATCAAAATTGAACCGTTGCTGCCCGAGCAGTCGCATGCTGATGCTTTCCCCGGTGACCGACGGAATTGTTGCTACACGCACATCGATCGGGCGACCTTCAAATTCCAGATTGATTCGACCATCCTGCGGCAACCGCCTTTCAGCGATATCAAGATCAGCCATGATTTTTAACCGTGACAAGACAGACGACTGAAGCAGCTTGATCTGGGAAGGCACGGGGATTTCATGCAGCACTCCATCAATCCGGTAACGAATTCTCAGGTCATCTTCGAGCGGCTCGATATGGATATCGGTAGCTCGTTCGCGCAACGCTTCACGGATGATCTGGTTGACAAATTTAACCACCGAGGCTTCCGAGTCATCCATATCGAGGATCGTCGTCTCTTGCTTTAACTCGCTGACCACTGCATCATCACCTCGCTCTGCCAACAACTCCTCAAATGTTTCAGCTCCTATTCCGTACCCCTGCCGCAACGACTCGAGGATTTGTCGACGTGTGGCCATCCCCCACAGGAACGGCCCCGTGACCTTGCGGTTGACTGTCTGCCGGGCAAAAAAATCGAACGGGTCATAGGTTAGGATCCTGATCCGCGACACTTCCGCATCCGTTTCTTCTTCGCTATCACTATCCTTGGTCTCAGCCTGCGGTTCATACTCTTCATTCTGTGGCAGCAAATGATAGCGTAAGGCAATCCGTACCGGAAAGCGCTCGCGCAACGGCGCCGGCACGGGCTGAATATCATCGCCAAACCACGGCAAGCCGGTAAGCCCGGCCAAGCGTTCTAAAAAGGCCGATTCACTGAAATTACCCAGATCCAGCATCGCGCTGACCAATGGCCGCTTTTGCTCGCGCGCTTCTTCCAGTGTCTCTCGACATGCCTCTATATCGGTGCAGCCAGCTTCCTCGGCGGCCTGCAGCAGGAGGGCCGCAGGTTTTGTTGCAATTTTTTCTGATGGAGCTGATACCGACATGGATAATTAATCTATGCCATCCACACTAATTGTAAATATCTCTTGCCCGATTACGAGCAGTTTTGAGTCAGTATCCTTTTCCTAATCATGATCACAACCTGGACTATTGGCCCTGAAGGCGAATATTACGGGCAAGATTCGGATTAGCTTTGCTCGGAACACTTGGGACAGATCCCGAAGACTTCAAGAGAGTGGGTCACATTGGAAAATCCAGCATCACGGGCAGCCTGCTCGAGCGGTCCGGCGACACATTGCTTATCGAGTATCTCGACGCTATGGCAGCGACGGCAAATAATATGGTGGTGGTGGTTGCCACCGATTTCAAAGCGCTGGGCACCGTCGCCAAAATCGCAACGGCGTACAATTGCTACTTCCGCTAGCGCCGATAACGACCGGTAAAGTGTCACCAGATCACAGGTGCCGGCAGGCAGGCGGTCATGGATTTCCTCTACCGTAAATGGTCCATGCTCACGTGCCAGGACTTCCAGCATGGCACGGCGCGGTGCAGTCATTCGCAAGTTCGACTGCGCTAACTCAACCAACGCCTTATCCAGCAATTCAGTATTTTCCTCGCTGTCGTGACACTTGCAGCCGGTGACATGGTTCGCAACGTTATCCATTAATCCACAGTAACCGGAAAGCCGCAAAAAATAAACCGGCTGGTGGAATAATAATTCCTACCAGCCGGTTTACTCTGAAGTTAGTATATTGCTTTTAAAATGCGTATTGCCAACCTACAACCAACATCCAATCCCTAGCTAACTGCAGACCGTTGACATCCTGATAAATCGGAACAACAACTTCTACGCCAAGCCTGTTTCTCGATAGCGCTCCCTCTGCCACCTGAAAATTAACACCAAAACCAGCATCAAGGTAGGTGCCCCCTGAATTACTGGCATCCATTGGCGGTGCCATTATACGCGAAATTCTTCGATCCACTCCTTCTATCTCAGAGATGTAGTCAGCTGACAAACGAACTGATAGGCTCACCCAGTCTGACAGCATGCACGCCAACCAAGCAGTACCGTTGACCCGATCCCCGAAAGAGTATCCACGGTCATTATCACCAAGATGAATTCTACCGGAAAGTTGTGTTCCACCGGATAGTATACCGGCCTGCCAGAGCCAGGTGGCACTAGGCAGCAAATCCCAAGTCCCGGTGGTAAATTGCATCGGGTAAGCAAGTTCATTCTGTTCGCCAATTGGTACACTCACGCCAAGCCCTAAATGGACACGCTGATGATGGTCATTATAGATTCGAAAGAGTGCGGAACACTTAAGGTCTCCCCAGCCGCTCACTTCGTTGCTAAACGTAGCCCCTCTCATAATCCTAGCCATACTTCCCGGTGCGGTCACATGATCCATCGACTTTTCCCCGTAACTTCCCATCAACATCAAGGTGAGCCAATCTGCCGGTGCGTACATCCCTCCAAACATGTGCATTTGTGTTTGCATGCTAGTTGGTGCTACCGCAAAGCCACGCTCAAATACCCCTTGCGAACTGACGCTGTCGGTACCAGCTTTTTGTCCGTCCATTGCCATGAACATATAGCGGTAGGAGAGCATAAACTCACCACCGTGATGGGTATGGTCAGACATCACTCCGATCGGCGCATGCGAGTCTGGACGACTCGGATCCCAAAAACTATTCACCTCTAACTCATTACTCTGCTTGCTATCAATAACCACTTCATCCGCCGGCAGAATAGTGCCGGTAAAACAAAAAATTCCCGCTGAAAATACAATTAATTTATTCATAAATATCATGCTGTTTATATAGGCACAGCTTGAGCCTTTGTAAGCTAATTGAACTCGACGTGCTCCCAAAAGTCATTCCGGGAAGCTCGTAGAGCAAACTCAAGAATCCTGCTAACCCCGACCTAAGCCGGTCTGCAAAAACCCGTTCACACGGGCATTTCATGCAAAGGGAAAAACCACTCTCTTGAAGATCAGGATTTGTCCCGATTAGAACTTCAAATTACCATCGTGGTGGTGGCGTCAAAGGGGCAGGGTCCAACGCCTCGGCAAACATCCCAGACACAACTAAAGTGCCGACCTGCTTTCTGGCAGACAGAATCCATGCTTTCAATAGAGTAAATCCGAGAACAGGTTTGTTTTCATCGTGTGCGGGTAATTGCCCGGAATCATGGTGCTTATCTGCTAGTTCGAGTATTGCTGCGTGACATCTGGCACATGCCCTTTCACCGCTAAAGGTGTCACTAACAGCTACCACCAGCGGATGATTGCGCAAGGCCTCGCCCAGCATTGATGACCACCCGATCACCTGAATCCCTGGACCACTAAACCCAGATACCTGAAATGCTACCACCAGAACTAGGAGCCGCAGCATGCCCTGCCCAAGTTGCTTCGACTTGGAATCATCAATTTGCAGGCTTTCAAAGATCATCGCATGTTGCCCCTAGGAAACATTCTCAGCTTTCAGACTACTCCCTGGATCTCAGGTCTTCGATGAGGTAGGCCAATGCCTCGGCCTGATTGGGGTGGTGTGCCAGCTCGGATTTCAGTCCGGTAAGCTTATTGTACAGCTCGGCGCCGAGCTTATTCTGGAGTCGTTGTTCGTGCTGCTTAGTGAACTCGCTATCGCGGATTGCTTTCTGCCATGGCGCGGTAAAAATCTTATGCAGGTTGCGGTGGATACCGCCGTTCTTGAGTGCTTCCCACTCGCCTTCATCGAGCCAAACACCACCGGTCACTGATCGATCGACCCGGAAGTCCAGACCGTGGCCGACACGATAACGGGTCATTAATGTCCCGCTTTCCGGGCAAATTTTTACCATGTCATCAAATTCACTACAGGGACTCTCGGGGGCATCCTCCTGCTCAGGCGTATCATTCTTTGGTTGTGTATGCTGCCATTTCCAATAGTCCTCGAGTGCTATGTAAATACCATTGCTTTGTGGGCAGCGATAAACCTTTAAGCCGCCTTCAAGAGTCTCCTCGCTCAGCTCTGCTGCTTTATTTACCGGGCTTCTCATTGTTCTTTTTTGGGTTAGTGGTTATTGAAAGGTGATATTTTTTACTCCTGCAGCGCCACATGCCGTCATCACTTCGATGATTCGTGAATGCCGGGTGCGCGAGTCCGGGTTCAATACGACAACCTGGCTGTTGGGTCCGGTTGCCAGTTTTTCCTGCAACCAGTTACGCAATAGCGGTCGCCGACTGCGTTGGGTGACAAACACCTGCTCATCGCCAATTGTCACTTGGCCGTCCTCCGCAATATTGATGATGATAGGCTCACTGGCTGCCGGTGCGCTGTCGCTGTCACTCACATTGGGCAGGTTCGTATCTGTCTGCCGCTCGATCATTTGCACGCCTACATTTGCCATAAAGAACAGTAGCAGCACAAAAATTACATCAACCATCGGTGCTATCTGAAACCCGATATCTCCATCATCTGTACTCAGTTGTCCCGCCATATGATACCTCAGCTTGTTTCCTGTTCCGTCTCAGCCCGGTCGTCGATAACAGAAAATGTCACGTTGGTAACGCCTGCCTTGCCGAGGGCCTGCATTAATTCCTTCAGGTAAGCGTAGCGGGTATTGCGGTGGGCGCGAACCACCACGCGCATCGACGAGTTCTTCAATAGCAGTCGCTGAATTGCCGGCATCAATTCCTCCGGCTGCTGATAGCTTTCGTTATTCATGGTGATCGAGCCAATCTCGGTCACCGGTTCCCAACCGATATTGATAATTGTCTGGGTGTTATTTTTAAGTGTACTCCCGGCCTCTGCAGATGCCGGCAGCTTGATATCCTGATCCGCCTGCATCAATTCGGTCGAACTGATCGACAAAAAGAAAACCAGCAGCACCAGCAACACGTCGATCATCGGTGCGACTTGAAATTCCGGAGATTCATCCAACTCACGATGCTTTGCCAACCTCGCTTGCTGGGCTTTGTTACATTGCAACATGGCAGTTAACCGTGTGACCTAGTCTTTCCAGCTCAGGGTGGCACCGCAGTGCGGACACGGGTTGACCCCGGGCTCGATATCGCCGCTGCAAACCGGACAATTGGTGGTCATCGACAGTGAGACACTACGCGCCATCATGCCCTCGGTTCCAATCTCCCGGTTACTCACGCTAAATTGTTCACCAATCCGCACACCCTCCAACTCTTCGTAGGGCAAGTCCACCAGCAGGCTATTAATCTTGTCGTCGGCAAAGACGATAGCGATTTGCGCAGAGTTCCTGAATACGTAGTAAAAAATAAATGCCGGAATGGCAATGAACAGCCCCCCCGCAGTAGCAAAGAGCACCTCCGCGATCGATGTTGACAACGCACGCGGATCAGAAATCCCGTAATCCCCCAGTGTGGAAAAGGCACCGATCATCCCGATCACAGTACCCAACAGCCCCAACATCGGTGACACTACACCGATGACCGACAGATAACTGTTGCGCGTGCGAATCAGTTGCGCCTCTCGCAGACCATGGTCGATTACCGCGTCGTAAGTCGCCTCTTTGCCACGCCCGATGCGTTCCAGTGCACCACCCATCACATTCGCCAGATAATTATTATTGCTCTGGCAGATCTGCCAGGCTTCCTGGTAATTGCCATTGGTGATTGCCTCGCGGATCGAGAATACCAGTGGTGGTGGAGCTACCTTATCTCTGCGAAGGGTCAGTAAGTTTTGCACCACCAGCGCAACCATTACGATTGAGGTAGCAAAAATTGCCATCCAGATCAGAACAAGTAGTGGCCCCCCACCAAGAATTATCTCCATAACCGTTTGCCCCTCTTCTGCCTCCGCCGCCTGCACGCTGGCCAGCGGCAAACTGATCAGGCAAAAAAACAGCCGCAACAATAAGCGCTTGGCATTAGCTGTTCGCGGCAATCCGCTGGTCTCGTGATTTGCCTCCGGGGGAGCAGTTTCAGGCGCTAAGACAGCACTGCGAAGTTGTGAATTTTTCATGGCTGATTGTTTTATAGCATCACTAATGCCATCATTTATGGCAGTTCTAAACATTTCAGATCAGGGAAAGCTTGCCAAGAAACAAAAACAGCTAAAATCTGGCGCGCCAAAAATCGTTCTCAAGCAGCCACTGACCGGCTGCGGGTTATCGGGTCGTACGGTTCATCTGCGCGAATTGCCGATTGTGGTGGCATCCTGGAAAACGACGACTTTAAGTTTCTCATTGCACATGCCATAGTCATCACGCATATAGATCTTTCCGCAATCGGAAAAATCAACCAAGCTAACACCCCGCATGATTACGCTAATTAGAAAAAACCAGAAGACGCTACTGATCATCATCACCTTGTTGGTGATCATCGCTTTTGCATTCCTCTACAATAGTACCGAGATGGACAAATTGGGTGCCAACAATATCGGCACCTTCTACGGCCAAACACTATCGCAGACTGATATCGACCGCCGTGCCCGCTTATTCAATCTGGCGGCAGCTCTCGGTTTTCGTGAAATGCTGGGCACATTATCCGGTCAGGCCATCGGGCAAGCTACCAACCGCGACGAGGCAGTAATGTCATTTGTTCTAAATGGGATCATTCTGGAGAAGGAATCGGAGCGCCTGCAACTGCGTCCGACCGATGCCGAGATCGCTGCCGTTATCCGCGAATTACCGGTATTTCAGACCAACGGTGTTTTTGACCTCCAACGCTACACCCAGTTTTTGGAACGCACGCTAAGCCCAAATGGCATGACCGAAACACAATTGCAGGAAGTCATCCGCGCCAAGCTGCAACTCGAGCGGCTCAATAAGCTACTGGGCTCCGCCGCTGTGGCCAACCCACGAGAGGTGCGCAATGAATGGGAACGCTTTAACCGGCTCTATGACACCTCGATTGTGCGCTTTAACCTCAATACGTTCACCGACCAGGTAAGCCCGGACGAACAGCAAATCACCGAATTTTTCCAGCAGAATAAAGCCAACTTGATGACCGCTGAGCAGCGGATCGTTAAGGCGGTTGAGTTCTCTTTAACGGCAGAGCAACAAGAGCTAACCGGCAACGAAAGCATCCAGGCACTGCAGCAGTTGGCCGATCGGGCTGGAGAGTTTACCATTGCCGTGCTGGAGCCGGAGGTGGATTTTGAGCAGCTTGCTGCAAGCTCCGAGCCACCGCTCGAGATTAGCCAGTACGGTCCTTTCTCACACTCTGAGCCTCCTGAAAAATTCCTCCAGGTACCTGAGTTTGTCCGCGCAGCATTCGCGCTGAGTGACGAGGACCCGGACAGCGATGCCATCCAGACAGATAACGGCTTTGTCGTCCTGCACCTGCAGACCATTATCCCCAGCCGCCCCATGAGCTTGGGTGAGGCCCGCGAGCAGATCGTCGCAACACTCGTACAACAGCAGGCGGCCCAACTGATGGAGGAAGCAGCCGAGGCAGCACGCAAAACCATCGTGGCCGCAATCTCCGAAAAAGGTGTAAGCTTTGCCGACGCAGCCATCGAGGCCGGCCAGGAAGCCACACAGTTGGCACAGTTTTCACTCAGCAACCCGCAACTGGAAGAACCGGAAGCCGCAGCAATTTTCCAATTAGTCGGCAACTTAGAGGCCGGGGAGACCAGCGAGTATGCGACCATCGGTGATAGTGGCTTTTTGTTGCACATCGACAACACTTCGTTGCCGGATGAATCTGTCTTCGCCTCCGAACAAGAGCAAATCTCCCAAGCCCTGTTGGCACGCAAGCAACAAATCGCTTTTTACCAGTGGCTGGCCAATAGAAACGAAGCTGCAAACCTTGAAGGCAACTGAACCGTGCGGCAATAGCCAGTGAGTGATCAGAACATCAACGACCTATTTGACGATGCCAATGGTGACCTGGCGCTTGGCGAGCTGAGTGCGGCAATCGAAAAATACCAACGCTGCGTTGAATTACAGCCGGATTTCTTCGACGGCTGGCACGCACTTGCAATGGCGAGGATGAAAAACGATGACATTGCCGGTGCGATCGTTGCCGGTAAGCAGGCAGTCAAGCTACAGCCCAATGACCAGCTAGCCTGGTCAAGCCTGTCGCTGTTTTTTGTCCGCAACCATCAAATCAAGGAGGCAGAAGCAGCCGGCGCCAAAGCCAAGGTACTGTCATGGGGTGGAAAACTGGATGCGGAATCAGTCGTCGCCGAAATGGAAGCATGGCCGACCACGCCAGGTGACCCACCGCCACCAAATGACAAAAAAGCAGAACAATGAAAGACGACCGGTCATATTATATCACCACGGCAATAGATTACACCAATGCGCCGCCACATATCGGGCATGCCTATGAAAAAGTGTTGGCCGACACGCTGGCGCGTTACAGCAGGCTGCGCGGACGCCCGACATTCTTCCTGACCGGCGTCGACCAGCACGGCCAGAAGGTCCAGCAAAGCGCCGCCCGTGAAGGCATCAGCCCACAGGAATTCGCCCGCTCTGTTACAGTAAAGTTTCGTGCCCTGTGGGATACACTCAAAATTGAATTTGATGGCTGGGCTGAGACCAGCGACCCGCGGCATGCGCATGCGGTACAGGGTGTGCTGCAGCGGCTGCACGATGAGGGCCAGCTCTATAAGGCGACCCATTCCGGTTTCTACAGCATCAGGCAGGAACAATTCCTGACCGACAAGGAACGCAATGATGAGGCTGAGTTCGGACCCGAATGGGGTGAGGTGGTCGAGTTGGCCGAGGAAAATTGGTACTTTAAACTGGGTGAGCATAAGCAATGGTTGGTCGACTTCCTGGCTGCTACACCGGATTTTGTCACGCCGTCGTTCCGCCAGTCCGAACTGGTCAATGCGGTCGAGCGCCTCGAGGGCGACCTGTGCATCTCACGCCCTAAGTCACGACTCGATTGGGGCATCGAACTGCCCTTCGATCGCGACTTTGTCACCTACGTGTGGTTTGATGCGCTGCTCAACTACGCCAGCTTCATCGGCTACGGCAAAGCGCCGGACGATGACTCACTGCCCGACTTTGACCATTGGTGGCCATGCGACGCGCATGTGATCGGCAAGGATATCCTGGTGCCGGCGCATGGTGTCTACTGGCCGATCATGCTCCACGCCATGGGGATTACAGATGCCCAAATGCCACGCTTGCTGGTCCATGGCTGGTGGAATATCGGCGGCGCCAAGATGTCTAAAAGTGAGGGCAACATTATCGATCCAGTCATCCTGGCAGAAAAATACGGTACCGACGCAATACGCTACTACCTGATGTGTGACATCGCCACCGGTCGCGATGCAGATTTTTCCGAGGAGCGCCTGCACCAACGCTACAATGCCAACCTGGCCAACGATCTGGGGAACTTGCTGAATCGCTCGCTCAGCATGGCCGGACGCTACCGCGATGGAAAACTCAGCAGTAAAGAGCCAGCTGACGAACGCAGCAACAACCTGCTGGCGCTGGCCGGTCAGTGCGCCTGCGATTACTGCGGCCACATGGACCAGGCAATGGTCAGCACCGCCCTGGAGTCAGTTGCCTCGCTGATATCGGAATGCAACAGCTTCGTCGATATCATGGCACCATGGAAGCTGGCTAAAGATGAGTCAGCCGCTGCCTTGCTGGATGAAACCCTTTATGTATTGGCCGAATCTCTGCGCGTTAGCGGCATCTTGCTGTCACCTATCATGCCCGATGCCAGCCAAAATATCTTCGCGCAGCTCAACTGGCATCCCTCACCCAACAGTCCGCTCGAACAACAACTCGAAGCCCGGCTACCCGACGGCCACCAACTGGGCTCGCCCACCCCGATCTTCCCACGCCTGGAAGAAAATACTTCTTCGTAGCTGACTTTCAGCACCACCAGACTCTGAAACTCAACCGGGCAACCACTCAAGGAGTAAGCGCGTTCCATTCGTCTTCGCTGGCCGGACCGACCTGGTACTCCATCAGCATCTGCCAGCGATTCTCCTGCTTGGTTAGCAAGGCTTCAAAGTGGACATAGTCGATGGTCTTCTCGCCGTCCTTCGGCTCGGCGATGTAGCGGAAGATGCCAGATTCATGAGACGTGGTCGTATCGCGATAGCGGTGGGAGAATCGGAACTCCACGCTAGCAGCAACGTTACCGGATTTGGTATTGTCGAAGTCGGATTGCCAACGGGCCAGTGCCTGTGACAGCGGGTAGCTGGTTTGTTTGCTGCCGGAAATAAGCACCCCATGCGGGTGTGTGGTAGCAGCATAAGCAGCAAAATCGCCTTCGCGCACGGCGCGTTCCACCTCGGCCCAATAGGCATCGATTTCATACTGCGCTTTAGTAGTTGGGGAATCGATCGGGGTAGCAGTAAATTTGCGAATTGCGAGCGGGCCATGGTCCCCCTGGATGGCGATCGGGCCGGCGGCGCATTCGCCCGGCAGCGGATTGGACGTGGTAGGTTTGCTGACGCTTATGTCCTTTTGCACTTCAACACCGTTGATCAGGACACTTTCGAAAGCCGCATCTTCAATTTTTGTACCTTGCTCGTCGAAGCGTGGGGCGCGGAAGGTGATCTGCATGGTTTGCCAGCGACCCGGTGCCTTGGCAGCATTTTCCTTGGGTGCTGAGTTGGCATAAATCCCTCCCAAGTCGCCACTGCGTACCTTGTCTTTGCCAAAGCTGTCGAGGATTTGTACTTCGTAGCGCCCCATCATGTATACTCCAGCGTTCGAGCCTTTCGGGATCATGAATTCCAGCTCCACTTCGACATCGCCAAAAGACTCACGGGTGAACAGGTAAGGGATAGAGATGTCTTTGGTTAGACCGTTGACCAGTACGCCGCCTTTGCCTTTGCCGCGCGTCGTCAGCTCGGTCCGGTCGGGAACCATTACCGCACGCTCCACCCGGTGCCAGTGGTCGGCCGGTTGAAAGTGCTCCAGCGCCTCTCCTTCAAGCAGGTCGATGGTCTTGCGTTGCGCCTCAGCAGCACCGGAAAAAGTGAGAGAATTGACTATTAATAATGCGACAACAATAGAAATTTTCATAGCAGGTAGACGATGGAATACCGGCTCCAGCTTTGCAAGAGGTATCCCAAACACAACAATAGAGCTGCAAAACCGTGGCGGTTGGTAGCAGGTAAATCCTGCGAGTTACAAGTTGGCTGCTGACCGAGCAGTTTGCTCGTTCTGCATTTGCGCATCCTTCAAGAGTGTCGTAATCGTTCTAAATGTATGAGCAATTTGCAGCAACTCTACGATCCATATATTGACCATTTGCTGGAACACGGCAAGCCGCCGGTTTCCGTATATAAGTTTTGTAAGGAGAATGGCATTCAGGAAGCTGACTTCTTCAAGCAAGCTGCTTCGTTTGAAGCATTGGAATCGGAGTTTTGGGCAATCAAAGCAAGTGAGCTGATCAATAGCATCCAATCCGGCGATGAATGGCACAGTTTTGACGCACGCCAGCGCATGCTGACTTTTCTATTTGCACTGAGTGAGCAACTCCTGGGTATGCGTTCACTGGTTTTATTGCGTTTTGGTCATCTCAAGCTCGCAAGCCGTCCGAACTGGCTCGATGGCTGGCATGACGCGGTGCGTGAGTTTTGTAAATCAGTCGTCGCCCACGGCAAAGAGTCAGGTGCCATTGCAGAGCGCGGTCGAATCTCAGAAAGTTACCCGGATGCACTGGTGCTAGCCACCCGTTCTGTAATCGATTATTTCGTTAAAGATACCAGCAAAGGGTTCGAACGCACCGACGCGTATGTAGAGAAATCGGTCGCATTAGCTTTTGACCTGATGCAGACCCAGGCAATTGATTCCGCATTCGATCTACTCAAGTTCCTGGCACCGAAGTCATCATCCAAAGGCACAGCCAAAGAATCGGCCAACGCAGACAACTCCTAACCAAAGGAAACAATCATGGCTGAGCAGGATAAAATTAAATCTAATCGTATCGATCGCGCGACCACGCTCGTCGGAACCGGTGCCAAGGTCGGTGTCAATTACCTCAAACATTATGGTAAGAAATCGCTCGGAATCCCATCTACCAAGGATGACTTGGATAGTGCCAACGCCGACGATGTATACAAAACATTTAGCGAATTGAAAGGCGGGCCGCTCAAGCTGGCCCAAGTGCTGAGCATCGATCGCAATTTATTGCCACCCGCTTATGCGGCAAAATTTTCGGAAGCCCAATATTCGGCGCCGCCACTCAGCTATCCTCTGGTGGTAAAAACTTTCCGGCGTGAGTTCGGACTGTCTCCTGCCGAAATGTTCGACAGCTTCGAGCCAACCGCAGCCCACGGCGCTTCCATCGGCCAAGTCCATAAAGCAACTAAAGAAGGCCACACTTATGCTGTCAAAGTACAGTACCCGGGGGTTGCTGATAGCCTGCGTAGCGACCTAAGTATCGTAAAGCCAATCGCCCTCCAAATCCTTGGCCTCAAAGAAGCTGATATCGCGCCCTACCTGGCTGAAGTCGAAGCAAGACTAGCAGAGGAAACAAATTACGAGCTGGAACTCGAACGCTCGCAGACTCTCTCGCGTGCTTCCGACGGCATCGCCAATGTGAGCTTTCCCGAATATTACCCGGACATGTCGTCGAAACGGGTTCTAACAATGGATTGGATCGACGGCCAGACATTGGATAAGTTTGCCGACGGCAACCCTTCACAGGAATCACGTGACCGTATCGGCCAGGCTTTGTGGGATTTCTATCACCACCAGATCCACACCCTGCTGATCTTTCATGCTGATCCGCATCCAGGTAACTTCCTGATCAAAGACGATCAGCTTTACGTGATCGATTTTGGCTGTACCAAGCAACTGGATAATGAATTTTACCGCAAGCATTTCCAATTTCTTGACGAGTCAATTGCCACCGATCCTGAGCGCCTGGAAGCCGCCCTTGACGATTCCGCTATCTTACTGCCCAGCGACAGCCGCGAACAGCGCGATGCGTTTATCGAAATCTGCAGTCACTCGATCGGCGTGCTGGCCGCACCATTCCGGAAAGAGGTCTTCGACTTTAGTGACCGCGAGTTCCTCGAGGCGATCTACGATACAGGAGAGCAAAACCGCAAAAGCGAAATACTGCGCTCGATGCGTGGCTCACGTGGCTCCGCCCACAGCATCTATGTCAATCGCGCCTACTTCGGGCTGTATACCCTGCTGGCGCGACTGGGTGCCC
>CAYUDZ010000006.1:0-39909 GCA_964443575.1 uncultured Chthoniobacteraceae bacterium
AAGCACCTCACGCTGCGTCTCGCTACGAAGTTTGTGATTGATCCGGGCTAGCGGGATTCGCCTTGTTGAATCCAATGCGGCCTTCGATGCTGATCCATATACTCTGAAGGACAGCCAGCTTTACCATATCGACTATTATTCTCTGCCCAATGTGTATGTGCTGGTTCTGTTGCGTGATACCACTTCTGACATGGGACCATGGACATTCTACCCCAAGTCGCTCTCAGATAGAGCCAAGACATCCCTGCCATATTCGCTAAGGACTGCAAAATCATGCTGACACTTTCTTCTACTGAAACCGGCAACATTGCCCAAATTTGTGGATTAGCTGAGTTTCCAGCAAAAGCGGGTAAACTGACAGCTGGACGTCCGGTGAGGGACGTGGAAGTGCGCATAGTAGATGCAGATGGCGAGTCACTGCCGGCTGGTCAGGTAGGCCGGATTGCCATACGCAGCCGCTGGCTGACTAGTGGATATTGGGGGCAGCCGGAACTAACCGCCAAGTCACTACGCAAGGTTGGTGGGTCAGACAAGATGGAATTTCTTTCCGGTGACCTCGGGATGCTTGACGGTGAGGGGTTACTCTGGCATTGCGGCAGAGCCGACGAGGTGGTTAAGATCCGCGGTTTTCGTATTGATCTGGCCGAGGTGGAGCGGGCGATGCTGTCACTGGGTGGAATTCTTGAGGCAGCTGCCTGTGCGCACCCGTTGCCAACAGGAGAAAAATCCCTTGTTCTTTATTATGTTACTAAAGCCGGTGCTACGAATGGTTCACCGCGGGATGACTTAGCCAAGTTACTACCGCCAGTGATGCTGCCAAATCACCTGATCCGGGTACCGCAGCGCAAAGTCTAATGGATATGCGCATTCAAGAAGATATACCACTCGCATCTGAAAACCTTGTGCGCTTTTCGTTATTTAAGCTGAAAGCTGAAAGCTACCTATTTTTGCGCAGAAATCACCATATCTATTCTGACAACTGGTCATGGAAAGTATGGTTTAGGGATTTGACTAATTATTACGAAGAACAGACGGCTCCGGCCCAAGTGCTCGCGTCTCATAATGATGTGAGCTATTTGGATTTTGCCCATTGGCAGCGGCAACGTCTAAGTAGGCAGAGTAAGGCATATCAAGCTGAATTGGATTGGTGGTGTGACAAACTTGAAGGCAACGCACCGCTCAAGTCATTGCCTTTCGCACGAGAAGTTCCAGTTGATGATGCTCCGATTAGCGATGGCGTTTATTACTGGTCGCTGGACCATCAATCTAAGCGAAAACTGGAACAGCTTAAATCTAAGATGCAGGTTAGTAGTTTTGCCTTTCAAGTAGCGGCATTTGCCGCAGTCCTCGCCCATGCGACACAGCAGTGTGACATGGTTCTCGGGATTTATGTTACCAACCGTGACCGCTACGAATTGCAGCAAATTATCGGCTTTTTTGCCAATATGGTACCATTGAGGCTCCAGTTGGATGGTGATCCAACAATGCGTGAATGGATTAGTGTAGTTCGCAAAGCGATTCTTGATTGCCAGAGACATAGTGAAATCCCGTATGAAGAATTGCTCGATGCTTTAACGCAAATCTTCATGACCCACAGTTGGTGAAGCAATTCCTTGAACGATTTAAACTGTTTCTTGCGGCCGCAGCAAATTTTCCCGACCAGAGACTTAGCTACTTAAATGGCTCATCCTGACTGGGCTGTGATTATACATAGTGAGTGACTGAGAGGCTGCTATTTGTGGTCCCTACCAGAAATTCTATTTCCTTTGCATGTGTTCGGGGACACACTACCGTTCTGTATTACATGGGATTTAATAGTTTAGGATTATCAAAAGAAGTTTATGACGGGGTAGTGGCGATGGGCTACAGTGACCCGACACCGATTCAGTTGCGCTCGATTCCCCCGATCCTGGAAGGCCGAGATCTAATTGGCTCGGCACAAACGGGCACCGGCAAGACCGCCGCCTTCGCCCTGCCAATATTGACCAAGCTGGAAAAGAGCAAATCGTTTCGCGCACTGGTGCTGGAGCCAACACGCGAACTGGCGGCGCAGGTAGAAACTGCATTCCGCGATTACGCCAGGTTCAGCGACGTTACTGTTGCGGCGATATTCGGTGGTGTCGGCTATGGTAAGCAGCGCGAAGCGATTCAATCCGGGGTGGACATCCTGGTGGCTACTCCCGGGCGCTTATTGGATTTTATCGGCCAGGGTGAATTGAGCCTGAAAAAGATTGACTATCTGGTGTTGGATGAAATGGATCGCATGCTGGACATGGGATTTATGCCGGACGTGCGAAAGATTGTTGATAACTCGAACCCGCAACGGCAGACGCTGTTGTTCAGCGCAACCATGCCGCCGGAGATCGAGCGCTTAACCAAATGGGTGCTGAAAGATCCGGAGGTGGTCGAGATCGGCATCCGCCAGTCGCCGGCAGAAACCGTCCGGCATGCCATCTACCCGGTGGCGCGGGACCAGAAATTTGATTTACTGTTGGCCTTGCTCGAGCGTGCCAACTTTGACAGCGTTTTAATTTTCACCCGTACCAAGCATGGAGCTGACCAGATTGCCGGGCAACTGAAACGCTCGAACCATTCGGTGGCGTTGCTGCACAGTAACCGGACACAAAACGAGCGGATCGAGGCACTTGAAGGATTCAAGTCGGGTAAATACGAGGTCATGGTAGCCACGGATATTGCCTCCCGCGGGTTGGATATTGCCGGCGTCACCCATGTGGTTAATTTTGACGTGCCGCAGCATGCAGAAGACTATGTCCATCGAATAGGCCGCACCGGGCGCGCGCAAAATGTTGGTGATGCATTTACTTTGTATACCGCTGAAGAGGTAACCCACATGCAGCAGATCGAGCGCTTTATCGGACAGAGTATTGAACGGCTGAAACTGGATGGATTTCCCTACAAATATACCGCCTTATTCAGCGATGAGGAGCGGGTAGCAGGAACCATGCGCTCCGGAAGTGGAGCCAGTGGCAGGGTTAGCTTTGGCGGGCGACGCCGTCGTCGGAGGTAGTGTTTGGAGATGTCTGAGAAGCAAGCGGAACAGGAAAACCGGTTGCTGGCTGTCGACCCGTCGTTGCGGGAAACCGGCTACGCTTTGCTGTGCCGGCAGGGTAAAAAGATGCAAGCGCTGGAATTTGGCACCATCGTAAATCCGGCCAAGCTGAAGCAATCAGAGTGCCTGGTTAGAATCTCTGGGGTGATCGAAGAGTTACTCAAAAAGTATTCACCAGCCCAGTGTGCGATGGAGGGAGTGATCTACGTGCAGAGCTATCGGACCGCCATCACCATGGGGGCGGCACGAGCGGCAGCCGTCTTGCCGGTGGCCCGAGCCGGCATACCAATCCACGAATATGCACCACGGCGTGTCAAGCAGGCAGTCGCCGGTCGTGGGGCAGCAAAAAAAGAACAGGTGGCTTTTATGGTACGTGCCTTGCTTGAACTGACTGTCACGCCGGAGCCTGATGCCGCGGACGCATTAGCGATCGGTATCACGCATTACCGGGCAAGCGAGTCGGCATTGGCTGGAACTGCCCCGAAGATCTAACCCAATCAAGAGGCCCCGATGGCAGCAGCAATAGCCAGAGTATTGGTCGATAAAAGTGGTGGACACGCATTTGATTATGCTGTGCCGCCGGAGCTGAACCTTGAAATTGGCACGCGGGTGCAGGTGCCGCTGGGTAAACGCACGGCAGTGGGAACAATTGTGGCACTGCCCGAAACGGCACAGGTACCGGGATTAAAGATGATCCTAGGTGTGGCTGGCGAGACCGCAGTATTACCACAGTCACTTATTGATCTGGCCTGGTGGATTGCCGACTACTACTGCAGTGGGATCGAGGCAGCGATGCGTGCGATCCTGCCGAATGTTATCCGTAAGGCACAGGTGAAATTCAAGGAGTTGCAGCACGTGCGCCTGGCAGGATCTATTACCCAAGCAGATCTGGCTGCGCTCGCGCAACGTGCACCGGGGCAAGCGAAGGCATTGCGGAGCCTGCAGCAGGCGGCGGCGGAAATGCCGGTAGTTGAATTACTTACCATCGATGGTGTATCGCGCCAGGGATTGGCGGTACTGGAAAAAAAAGGTTTGGTCGTTATCGAAAAGCGCCGTGGGGATCGCGATCCGCATGGTTCTGCGGTATTTCTGCATGATGGTAAGCTGCAACTTACGGCGGAGCAGCAGGACGCGATGGATGCCATCCTGCCGGCACTCGAAAATCCTAAGCAATTCAAGCCATTCCTTTTGCATGGGGTCACAGGTTCCGGAAAGACCGAGATCTACCTGCAGGCGCTTGAGCGGGTGTTGGCCTTGGGTCGTAGCGCTATCGTATTAGTTCCTGAGATTTCCCTCACGCCACAAACGGTCGAGCGGTTCAAATCCCGCTTTGCTGATATTCAGGGGGAAGTCGCTGTATTACACAGTTATCTGTCCGATGGTGAACGTCACGATGAGTGGCATAAGATCCATGCCGGTAAGGCGCGGATCGTTATTGGTCCACGTAGCGCGGTCTTTGCGCCATTGAAAAAACTCGGCCTGATCATCGTCGATGAAGAACACGAAAATTCATACAAGCAGGAGGAGGCGCCGCGCTACAATGCCCGCGACATCGCGGTGGTCCGTGGCAGCCGCGAAAACTGCGCCATTATCCTCGGCAGTGCGACGCCTTGCCATGAGTCATATCATAATGCCCAGATCGGCAAATATCAGCTGCTGGAACTTAACCAGCGCATTGATGGGCGCAAAATGCCGCATATTCGAATTATCGATATGCGCCTGCAGTCACGTGGTAAAAAGAAAGAGATTTTATCTGAGCGCCTGTGTCAGGCTATAGAGGAGCGTTTGGATAAAGGTGAGCAAAGTATTCTGTTCCTCAATCGCCGTGGCTTTTCGACTTCATTGACCTGTGAGGTATGCGGTCATGTGTGCCAGTGCCACAATTGCAGCCTGCCGCTAACTTATCATCGTGCACGTGACCGCTTAATCTGTCACTTGTGTGGCTACTCGGTCGTGGCCCCGCGGAAGTGTCCGGAATGTAGCGATCCAAAAATCAAACATGCCGGCTCAGGCACTGAAAAAGTTGAAGATGCCGTAAAGCGCCTGTTTCCGGGTGCCAGGGTTGCCCGGATGGATGCCGACACCATGACGCGTAAGCATTCCTACAGTGAGACCTTGGGTGCTTTTCGTGCGCGTAAGATTGACATCCTGGTGGGCACGCAAATGATCGCCAAAGGCCTGCACTTTCCGAATGTGACATTGGTTGGTATCGTGCTGGCGGATATCGGCCTGCAGATGGCGGATTTCCGGGCTTCTGAGCGCACCTTCCAACTATTGACACAGGTGGCCGGGCGCGCGGGGCGTGGTGAAGTAGCCGGCGAAGTCTTTGTCCAGAGTTTTACGCCATTTCATCCGGCGATCCAGTTCGCCCGCCACCATGCCTACCGCGATTTCTATGATCAGGATGATGAATTTCGTCGCGCATTCGGATTTCCCCCGCACACCCACATGGTGCTGGTCACGGTGCGCTCACGCAACGAAGCCAGGGTCAAGGCGGTCAGTGGCAGGCTGGCCAAGCTGGTACACCAAGCCAAAATCCCGAACCTGACCAGCGGTGAGCCGACGCCGGCCCCGATAGAAAAACTCAAGGGCTTCTACCGCTACCACCTGACCCTGCGTGCCAAAAGCGTGCGCCGGATGACCAGACAGCTGCAGGAAATCCTGACAGAATTTCAATGTCCTAAGGACGTTGTCATCGCAGTCGATGTCGACCCGCTGAATTTACTGTAGCTTGCGGTTTATTCTTGCTAACGGTTTGCTTTGCAGACTGTGATTGGAGTAGTCTGATTTCAGGCTACCACATAAGCTGGAAATCCACACAGTATTGGTGAGGCAGCAAGCGCAGAGTTCTTTTCTTGGTGACCTATGCAGCGGTTGGAATTACTAGTTACCGTATGCTGCCGCAGGAAATTATTGCCAAAAAACGTGATGGCCATCAGCTTAGCAGGGAGGAAATCGAGCAATTTATCACTGGAGTGGTATCCGGTGAGTTCAAAGACTATCAGTCGGCGGCATTGTTAATGGCTATCGTCCTGAATGGGATGTCGACGGCAGAGACTGCTTGGCTGACTGAGGCGATGATGCATTCAGGAAGAATAGTAGAGCTGCCTGAGATTAGTCGCCCGAAAGTAGATAAGCACTCGACCGGTGGGGTCGGCGATAAAGTTTCCCTGGTGCTGGCGCCGCTGGCGGCTGCTTGCGGTTTGTGCGTGCCAATGATGAGTGGGCGAGGTCTCGGCCATACCGGTGGGACTTTGGATAAGCTGGAGTCGATTCCCGGTTTTTCAGTGGACTTGGATGATGTCGCATATCGACGCCAGCTATTGGCGATCCACCAGGCAATGATCGGTCAATCTGCGGATATGGTGCCTGCAGACCGCAAGCTTTACGCGTTGCGGGACGTGACCGCCACGGTCGAGAGTATTCCATTGATTTGCGCCAGCATCCTGAGCAAAAAACTGGCCGAGGGGATCGATGCGCTGGTGCTCGATGTGAAATGTGGCAAGGGTGCCTTCATGCAGACCGAAGCAGCGGCGCGAGAGTTGGCTCAGGCGCTGGTGGCGATCAGCAATGGTGTGGGCAAACCGACGACCGCCCTGCTGACACGTATGGACGAGCCACTCGGTAATGCCGTCGGCAACAGTCTCGAAGTAATCGAGGCAATCGACTGCCTGAAAGGGCAAGGTCCCGATGATCTAATGGAGGTTACCTATGCTTTGACTGCCGAGATGCTAATACTCGGTCGAGTCTGCCAGGACCAGACAGAGGCAATGAGGCTTATGCAGAGAAAAATTTCTGCAGGAGAGGCGTTGGAATCATTCCGCGAACTGCTCACTGCGCAGGGCGGCGAAGCTGCAGTAGTTGACCGGGTCGAGATATTGCCGCAGGCCAGCCAGCAAATAATTATGGCATATGAGGGTGCGCAGGCTGCCTACATTTCAGGGGTGGATGCGCGGCTGGTGGGCGAGGCAGCGCGCTTATTAGGTGCCGGGCGCGCGCATGCGGAATCCCGTATCGATCCGGCGGTTGGGATAGTGGTACACAAAAAGTGTGGACAGCAGGTACAGCCGGGCGAACCGCTGGCGACGCTACACATCAATGCTGAAACTTACCGGGACGAAGCGGTGGCCCGGCTGCGTGAGGCGATGCATTTTTCAATGCAACCATCTGCGATCGCAAGCTGCATCATCGACCGGATAACTGAGTGAAGAAAAACCTTGTTGGCTTGCCTGCTGAGCTGCAATGACTTAGTGGGTTAGTTATGGCAGATGACCTCGGCGACCATCCCCTGATCCAGCATCATTTGACGATCCTGCGAGATGTTAACACCTCGGCCAGTGAATATCGCCGCGCCTGTTCGGCCGTGACTCAGGTTCTAATGACAGAGGCTGCCAAGGTTCTCACAATTGAGCAGCAGGAGGTGATGACGCCCCTGGAAAAGATGGTAGGGGGACGCCTGAGTGGCGAAGTGGTACTGGTTCCTGTCTTGCGGGCGGGTCTCGGAATGCTCCCGGAAGCAATGGCGATGATTCCGGGCTCGAGCGTCGGCTACATCGGGTTGGAACGTGACGAAGCCACCGCAGTAGCGAGTTGCTATTATGCCAAGATGCCGGAATTGGAATCGGCTTCCCATATCTTCGTGCTGGATCCGATGCTGGCCACAGGCGGCTCAGCAATCAACTGCGTCGACCAGCTGAAAGAACGCGGGGCGACACATATCACTATGGTATGTATCCTCGCCGCACCCGAAGGAATCGATAATCTGCGAGCGGCGCATCCGGATGTTGACCTGATAATTGGCAAGATTGACCGTCAGTTAAATGACCACAAGTACATCCTGCCCGGGCTGGGGGACTTTGGTGATCGCTTGTTTAATACCGTTTCCGAAGAGGACACCGGTAATTCCTTCCCAGCCGCCCCCAATATTGAATTTTAGCATTGGGCCGATCTGGTGTTCTTGCTCGGCAAAGCCGCCGATGTCATCGGTGTCATTCAGATCGCCGAAGTAATCGACTGCGAGGCGGAAGGTATCATTCAGCTTGTAGCTTGCCTGTGCGCGGGCCTCGAGCAGAAAACCGTCACCGGAGTCGTTACCGATCTGGCGACCGATTTTGAGCACGCCGCGTAGTTGCCAACGCTCGGTAAGATCGACTTTGCTGATCCAGCCAAGGCGTACCCGGCTGGGCGGATCATCGTTGTCTGCAAGCTGCAGCTCAAATCTCAGCGCACTATCCCATCCGGCCTTTTCATCTTCCAGAAATTGCCAGATGGCCTCGAGCCGGACATAGCGGAAATCGAGATCGCTGAACGAGCTGCCGCTTTGCTGGAGGATGATGCGGCCACGAAGACTATCAGTAAATCCATACTGGTAGTGCAGCCGATGCGCAAAGCTATTATCATCGGGGTCAATTGCACTCCGGTATTCCACCGCCTGCTGGCCTTGGTCACATCGGGGCTATAGACGGTACTGGTATTTTGTGCGATTGCATCAGAAGCCAAGCCCAATAGTACAGCAACTAATAAGAGTCTCAGTAGTTTGATCATGATCAAGCTGCTATACTGTGAATTAGGCTCGTGCAAATTTTTTAAGCGTAAGATTCCACTATCAAATTACAGCCATGTTTCCCTCGTGATGCTCAACATTGAGCCGGTAAATTAGCGAAATTATTTGCAAAATGCCAGACCTGAGCTACCTAAACCTCATATGAAAAAAGAAATCCACTCTTACAAAGTGTTGGGATGCACGATTGCCGCTGTATTGGCGTTTACGAGTGCTCAAGCAGAGGAGTCGTTAGCTGATCATATAGGCACATTGCCTGAGGGGCCTGATATCACACTGGATGATGTCAAGGCAGCACAAAAAATGTGGGGTGATGCCGTAGTCAAAATTGGAGCTGCTGGAGATAAAGCGCCTGAAGTTGCCAAGGCTGCAGCAGAAGCAGCTTACGCTTTTGAATTGGGGCCAATTCAATTTAAGCCCACGCTTGCTACAGATCAGCCGTTCCGTCCGGACCTGGAAGGCACACTGTCCTACTTCGTTTCCGGTAATTCCAAGTATCCGGAAGACAAGGGGTTTGCTTTGAAGCCCTGGACCAATGTGCGGTTTGATAACTTCAATATCAAAACTTTCGGGAATATTGCAATTGCCATGGGACATTACTACTTCACCGACAAAGCGACCGGTAAGGAGACTAAGGTTGAGTACACCAAAGGCTATGTGAAGATGGACGATGGACGCGTGCTGCTATTCCTCCAGGATTCTTCTGAGCCGTATGATGAGTAATTGGGTTCTGATTGAATAAATTAGAATTATAAAAGCTGGCGAGCCGATGTCAATGGCATCATAGCAAACGCGCAAGAATAGTGGGGGCACCTTGCTTGTGAACCAACACCGGCAAGGTGCTCAGCTATGCCATCAGACCTACTCGGGTCCATCCGTTATTATCGTGTTGGCATCCGTAGCTAATCTCTTGAGGCGGTTGCAGGCTAACGGTCACAGTCCCGGCATGCACCGTAAATAATTACTTCGTGGGAGTGCATCCTGAACCCCGGTGGCAGCAGCTCGTTCATGCCCCCGGAGCAGCCACGCAGATCAAACATCCGGTGACAATCTTCACAGACAAAGAAATGATGATGCTCATCCTGCTCCCGCTCATAATGCGGCGGCAGCCCGGCCACTTCGATCTTTCGGACGGCCCCGGATTCAACAAGTTTTTTCAGAAGGCGATAGACCGTCGCCAGCCCCAAGCCAGGTGACCTGACCGAGGCCGCCTCCAGCAACTCCTGTGGCGTTACGGGTCTGCCTAAATCATCCAGCACACCCAGGATCGCGCTTTGCTGCTGAGTTCTTACCTCCATTACTTTATAGTCGCAAAATTCACCTGAGAATCAATTCTCAAAAAAAAGTTGAATATCGTAGCTGTCAATGATAATGCATTCTCAATCATTTAAATTTCTGCCATCAACTGGATTAAAACTTACTGCTAAAAACGCGCGACAAAAGGAACACAATGAATATTGCATATATTTTCACGACGAATAACTCAAGCACCTACAAGCTTGCCACGATGATATTGCCCCAGCTTGAGCAGAATACACACGGGGTCAATGTGGTTGGGATGATGTTCTTTGATGATAACATTTTCATGCTGAGAAAAGGCGATCCCATTGGCGAGCGTCTTGCTAAGGTTGCTGCAGATCAGGTCATATCACTATGACTGTGCGTTTTTCTACCCGTAATTCGGTACAGCAAGTTGAGGAAGGCAACGAGTTAGCCCCGAAGTTTGACAGCAACGGCGTCCTGCCGGTGGTCACCACTGATTATAGTAGTGGCGAGTTGCTAATGCATGCCTATATGAACAAAGAGGCACTGCGCCTGACAATAGAAACGGGAGAAGCTCATTATTGGAGCCGCAGCCGCCAGACCCTGTGGCACAAGGGAGCTACCAGCGGCTTAACTCAGCAAGTTCGTGAGATCCGCATTGATGATGATCAAGACTGTGTTTGGCTTCGCGTGGAAGTAGCAGCTAGCGGAGCGAGTTGTCATGTTGGATACCGGAGCTGTTTTTACCGTGCCATCCCACATGGCAAGGCTGCCGGTGGCCCGCTGGAATTTCTTGAAACGACTAAAACCTTTGACCCGCAAGAAGTTTACGGTGATGCCCAGAACCCAACTCAGTTATGACTAAAACCGCTCCACTGGTCATCGTTGTCGGCTTCCTGGGTGCAGGAAAAACTACTTTTCTGCGTGATCTTCTACCCCAATTAGAAGCGCGCGGACTTGAGCCTTACGTACTAATTAATGATTACGCGAATGCCAGGGTAGACGCTTCTTCGCTGCAGAAAGACGGACGGGTAGTTAGCCCAATCAGTGGCAACTGTATCTGTTGTGACTCACTTGCCGAATTGTTCAATGTGCTCTTGGAAATCCCGCTGTCCGAGAACCGGATTGTCCTCGTCGAGGCGAATGGGACAACCGATCCCGCACCATTAATCGAGCATTTGCTGGTAAACTCAATCTTACGTGAGCGCTTTGATCCATTGATTCAGGTGACCATTGTGGACCTCAAGCGCTGGCAGCGACGCCACTGGCATAATGAGTTGGAGCGGATGCAGGTGGAACACGCGAGTCACATTCAGTTTACTCGTGAGGAAGAGGTATCCAAGGAGCGCTATGCCGAGGTACGAAGTGATATCGATTGGTTTAATCCGAAAGCGCAATGGGTAAAAAGTGATCGCTTTGCCGTGCAGCTGGTAGAAATAGCGCGGCAAGCGTCCTCCTACAAGGGACCAGAAGAAAAGCCAGAAAAAGTGCAACAGGAATGCCACGAAAACCACCATGATCATGAGCACACCCATGACGGCAATCCGGGTAATCATGAGCTATCTCACGCCTTTATTGGCATTGAATTGGAACTGCCAGACCCCATGCCTGCCGAGCACCTGCAAATATGGTTAAACTCACTGCCCAGCGATGTATTGCGGGTTAAAGGAGTGGTCAGGCTCAGTGAGGAGCCGGAATGCTGGTATCAATTTCAACGTGTCGAAAAGTTCGGAGGCGATGCGAGCCTGTATCAATTATCACAGCAACCAATAGTCCCGGCATGTGCTGTCTTGATTGGTGTTCACCTGGACGAGCAGGCAATACGTGAATCACTTGTTAAGCTAACACCAGGAGTAACGACAGATGCAGCATGATGTGATAATCGTCGGAGCAGGAGCTGCCGGCATCGGGATGGGTACCACACTAATAGATTTTGGAATTAACAACTTTAAAGTCATTGACCGGCATGAAGTTGGCGCCAGTTTTTCGCGTTGGCCTGCCGAAATGCGGCTGATTACTCCATCTTTTAACACGACACCCTTTGGCATATTAGATCTCAATTCCGTTACCCTTAACACGTCCGTGGCTAACTTCCTCGGCAACGAACACCCTACCGGGAAGCAATATGCCAGCTACCTGCAAGGCGTAGTTAAAGGGATGCAGATCCCAGTGGAAAAAGGATGGGATGTCGAAGAGGTTGAAGAAGATGCTGACGGCGGATTTATTCTCAACGGAACCCAAGGCAGTTTGGGTTGTGACTTTTTGATTTGGGCTGCAGGAGAATTTCAGTTTCCGCAATTGAATCAATTCCCGGGAGCGGAACTATGCCTGCACAACAGCATGATTCGCTCGTATGCTGATCTTAAAGGTGACGACTTTCTGGTCATCGGAGCCTTTGAAAGTGGAGTGGATGCTGCGGTCAATTTAGCTGAATCAGGAAAAAGCGTCAGTCTTCTTTGTGCAGATGAAGACTTGGCATTTTCTGATCAAGATCCCAGTCGGTCACTTTCTCCGTACACTCGCCAGCGACTTAAATCGGCGCTTAAAGCAAATGAGAATTTGCGGATTTATTACCGATCAAAAGTAGAGGAAGTGCAGTCGAAGGGTAGCGGCTTTACAGCTTACACTGAGATTGGAGAGGAATTCACATCCCCTGTACCACCTATTCTAGCCACTGGTTTTCGCGGCGGAATCGGGCCGGTCGAGCACTTATTTGACTACCATGAAGAAGGTTATGTTCAGCTTTCCGGTGACGATGAGTCAACCTACGCGCACGGGCTATTTCTGGCTGGCCCACTGGTCAGGCATGAGCATCACATCTTCTGCTACATCTACAAATACCGCCAGCGTTTCGCTGTGATTGCAGAAACAATCGCGGATCGTCTTGGAGTGCCCGTCCCAAATGAACTGCTGGAGACCTATGAGCGAAACCAAATGCGTCTCATTGATCTCTCATGTTGTGGACAGGAATGTGTCTGCTAAGCGCATTAGAATCCGCATCATCAAGCTAATGACAAAAGAAACTTAGCAACCAGAGCCAACCTATGATTGACACAAATCCAGCAGTACTGCCTGTATCAAAAGCAAAATCCAACCGCAAAAATATTGTAGTACTTGGGTTGGAAAGTGTTGGCAAAAGCAGCCTTCTCTCCGCACTAACAGGACGATTTGCAGAATCCTCAGCATTGGCCGGCACGACACTGCACTGCGAGCGGTACCCGGACGCAGACTGGGATTGGGTTGACACTCCCGGCATAATAACCGGCTCCGACGCAGCCACCGTGCAGGACTCTCTTGCTGAGCTGGAATCTGCCGGATCCGTGCTACTGGTGCTGCGTGCATACCGGGCGCGTGAGGAGTTAGCTGCCCTGTTGCCGTTACTTGGTTCGCGTGAAGTGGCTATAGTACTTACGTTCAAAGATCGAATACAAACGTTAGATTCAGAAGCACTGCAGCAGCTAGTAGATACCTGGAGCGAGACACTGGGGGTTCCGGTCGAACTAGTGAACGCCCAGGCAACGGATGCTACAGACTTGGCCAACGTTCGCTTGGCGGCCATGCAGGCTAAGCCGATCCAGTCATACGATGCTGCCAAACTACCGGCTTTCCCAGAAAAAAAGAGGCACTCGTGGGGGACCGTTTTGGAGCGGGTTGTGGGATTTGCTCCGCTGAGTTTGCTGTTGTTATTCGGCCCGGCATGGATTGCAGTCACCCAAGCCAATGCTCTTGCGGATCACTTTTATGGGGTTGTTGATGAAGCGCTGAGCCCTCTGATTGAGTGGTTTAATTCGCTACCGGCCCCAATAGCCGCTTCTCTGGCGGGCGATTATGGCGTAGTGGCTATGTTTCCATTTTTGTTGCTTTACGCATTACCCACGATCCTGATTTTCACTGGGCTGATAGCAATCTACAAAAGTACCGGGCTGATCGACCGCTTATCATACGGTCTGCATCCGTGGCTGCGGCCATTCGGTCTTGGCGGGCGTGATCTGGTGCGGGTAGTCATGGGGTTTGGCTGCAACGTGCCAGCGGTAGTCGCTACCCGCTCATGTTCCAGCTGCTCGCGAGGTGCCTGTGTTTCTGCCATCTCATTTGGCTCAGCCTGCTCGTATCAACTGCCAGCGACCCTCGCAGTTTTTGCAGCGGCTGGATTTGTATGGCTTGGTACAGCCTATCTTGTGGTGCTGGCCGTCACGACTTTGATTTATTTGCGGTTAACCACTCCATGGGCGATGCGTCAGGCTCAAAACAACATGCTACAACCAGCACTAGGTCACCTCCGTTCGCCTGAGTGGAAAGCCGTCTTGCGGGAATCCCTGCAAAGTCTTCGCGATTTCGCAGTGATGGCACTACCGATATTCATAGGAATCTGCATCATCGCAGGATTGCTCCAATGGTCTGGTGCACTCGCCTGGATAACTCATATGCTGGCTCCGGTAATGGCTGTATTTAACCTTCCTGCCGAAGCCGCTCTTGCTGTGGTGCTGGGATCCATTCGCAAGGATGGCTTGGCCATTGGCTTACTCAATGGCGATTGGGACTCGCTCAAGGTGCCCATGGAGTCATCGGTGCAGGTGCTGACCGCTGTCTATCTTGCAGGCGTTCTACTACCCTGCCTGGTAACAGTTCTCACTGTAGCCAGGGAAATGCGGCTCAAATTCGCACTGAAAATGGTTGCAAGGCAGGTACTTTTCGTAGCGTTTTTTTCACTCTGCATAGCCTGGGGAGGCGCGCTTCTCATCGACCTTCTGAGTTAACCGGGCGGAAAGAAAAATAGACATTCTAGTTGCAACCCACAAATCTCATGTTAATGCAAATATATTGCATTTATTCTGAGTCATGAGCATGAAATATGAGTACATTCACTGAATCTATAGCCGGGCATTATGTCAGCGGAGATAGTGCTGATGTGCTATCAGCGATACGCACGAGTGGCATTAATTTGGCGGTGTGGGAGAGGCCGCGCAATGAAGCCTGTCAATCTGCCATCAAGAGGTTACTCAGCCATAGAAGCGGGGTACAGATCGACTTGAATCCGATGCACGAGGGGGAGCTAGTGAATTGTTTCCGGCAATTCGCTGGATTGCGGGTCAACAAGTCGGCATTCCATGCGCTGGCAATCGATATCCAATTTTTAGTCAGCCGGTTTTGTGAAATTGCGGATACTAATCATGCGCGGGTGCGATTCGAGCGGATCGAGGGTGATGGGTGCCGCTTATTCCACGCAGATAACCTGCATCTAAGAATGCTATGCACCTACGCAGGACCTGGCACCGAGTGGGTTGAAAACAAGCATCTCAGCTATGAAGAACTTGGTTTAAGGGGGCGTACTTTGGAAGAGACCAACGCTGCTATAGTAAAGAATAGTTCGCAGATCCGCAGATTAGAACCGTGGAGCGTGGCGGTATTTTCCGGTGCCCAGCGCGATCAGACGGCACCGCTGGTCCATCGCAGTGCGCCGGTACCGACCAGGAAAGAGTATCGAATCCGCTTATGTATCGATATGCCGGACGCCTGCGGCTGCTAAACAAGTCTAAGAACATGTTCATCTCGTCAAAGTCATCTGCTACCAGGCCGCGTTCGCAAATACGCGCTATTGTTGGCGACCTGGCACAGCTCATGAAACAGCAAATGTATTTTTGGGGCTGTGACGCGCGCTATGCTGGAGGCAACCTCTTGATTCAAATGGGTGGAAAGCGACTTGCCAAAGTACGTCAATCCGGCGAGGGGAGTAGTCGCTATCGCTTTCTTTGGCAAGGCGGTACCATTGAGCTGCATTCGTTCTGTGCCGGATGGTACTCGAGTGATTCGACTGTACCAGGTGTAACATTTATTCGCGGTCTGGAGCGATTTTTTGCCAGCAATGGCGAATCGCCATTGACCCCCGGTCGCTACGAGCAGGATCGTTTGAATTCCGCAACCCCTGACAAGATACTGTCGATTTGCAGTCCACTGATGGAGTGGCTTGCAGACTTTGAGCAAAAGATTGAGGAAGCGATGAGTCCCCGCTATCGGGAAAGTTGCTTCGAACAGTATCGGCAATATGGTGAGCATCGCCCGTGGCTACCACCCGCAGCAGCAAGCAAATGGCTGACACAGTGGCTTGATTGCCCGGAGGCTGCTCCCCGTGCCAAAGCATATTTCAACATGTAGTCGTTGGAATTCTAATACAATTTTACGAAAGGATAACTATGATCGCACAAAAGAAACTACCAGTTACTGTCCTCTCCGGCTTTCTCGGAGCGGGGAAAACAACATTACTTAATCATGTATTGAATAATCGTGAAGGCCGCCGGGTGGCAGTCATCGTCAATGACATGAGTGAGGTGAATATTGATGTCGAGTTGGTCCGTGATGGTGGCGCCGAGCTTTCCCGTACCGAGGAGAAGCTGGTCGAGATGACTAATGGTTGCATTTGCTGCACTTTGCGGGATGACTTGTTGCAGGAAGTTTCAAGGCTGGCAGGTGAAGGTCGCTTTGATTATTTGTTGATCGAATCGACTGGAGTTTCGGAGCCGTTGCCAGTGGCGCAGACTTTTACTTTCGCTGACGAAGAAGGGCGCAGCCTGAGTGAGATTACCAAGCTGGACACCATGGTGACCGTAGTGGATGCTGCCCACTTTCTGGATCAGTACCGTGAGGCACAAACTTTACAGGAACGAGGTGAGGCCATTGCCGAGGAAGATGAGCGTACCGTAGCAGATTTGTTTGTCGATCAAGTCGAATTTGCCAATGTGCTACTGGTAAACAAGACCGATCTCGTTTCCAAGGAGGATCGCCACGAGCTGCTGGGGACCCTGAAAGCACTGAACCCTAAAGCCAAAATTATCGAAACTGAGCATAGTCGAGTTGCCCTCGACACTGTACTCGACACCGGTCTTTTTGATATGGAGTCGGCACAAACATCTGCACGCTGGATCCAGGAACTCGCTGGTGAGCATACGCCAGAGACTGAGGAGTATGGCATTTCGAGTTTTGTATTTCGTGCCCGGCGACCATTTCATCCGCAACGGTTTTGGGATTTTATCCATACTGAGTGGGAAGGTTTGCTACGCTCGAAAGGGTATTTCTGGCTGGCAACTCGCAATGACATGATAGGCATGTGGTCTCAAGCAGGCGGTAGCGCGGAGTACCGACCTGTCGGATACTGGTGGGCAGCTGCACCCAAATCCCGCTGGCCGGATGATGATGAAGTCTGGAAGGCGATCATGAAAGAATGGCAGGAACCGTTTGGTGACCGGCGACAGCAGTTAGTTTACATCGGCCAGCATCTGCAGAAAGAAAAGATGATGCTAGCTCTGAGTGAGTGTCTGCTAACTGACCAGGAGTTGGCCCTGTCACCCGGGGAATGGACGAAATTCAAAGATCCATTTCCCGATTGGCTCGTAAAAGAGACAATAGGATAGGCATAGAATTAAGCCCAGTTAGGTGCAGGTATTATTTGCTTGTCACTCTAGCCCGAATAAATCACAAGCCATCTGCTGCGACCAGCGCGAGGCACTTCTCTACAGCGTTGGGCTTGGATTTCGTTGTTTACAGTATGTACTCATACAGCTCACAGCGAAATCCATCGCCCGCCTTGTATCCAAGCACCTCGCGCTGCGTCTCGCTACGAAGTTTGTGATTGATCCGGGCTAGCACGCCTTGTGTCCAAGCACAGTCTCGCTGCGTCGCGATGCGAAGTTTGTTATGGATCCGGGCTTGCGTACCAGCAGCACCGGCAATTTCTGATGCCAAGATTCTTATTATTAGTGGTTGTTTTCCGCTATGGATTTTGCATAAGCTGCGCACCATGTCAGATGATTCCCCCCGCACTCAAGTGCTGGTAAGATATTGGCGCAGCAACCTCATTGTCCTGGCGATCCTGTTGTCGATCTGGGCGGTGGCCGGCTTAGGCTGTGGTGTAATATGGGCTGATACCTTAAATCAGTATAAATTACCGGGAACTGCCTACCCGCTGGGATTTTGGTTTGCCCAGCAGGGTAGCATCATCGTGTTTGTGTTGGTTATTTTTGTTTACTGCCTGCTGATGAATCGGTTGGATGCCCGGCACCATGAGGAGTTGGGGCAGGCTGTTGACAAGCATGTTGGGGAGAATATATGAGCGTCGGGGTTTGGACATTTATCTTTGTCGGGCTTTCATTCACGCTTTACCTGGGTATTGCCTGGTGGAGCCGGGTGCGTGACACGCGCGGGTTTTACGTAGCAGGCCAGGGGGTGCCGGCTGCGGCCAATGGCATGGCGACAGCAGCCGACTGGATGAGTGCCGCATCGTTTATTTCCATGGCCGGCCTGGTATCAACCATGGGCTATGCCGGCGGTGTTTACCTGATGGGGTGGACCGGCGGCTATGTTTTACTGGCCCTGTTGCTGGCACCATACCTGCGCAAATTTGGTCATTTTACTGTACCGGATTTTGTCGGTGACCGCTATGAGTCCAATCTGGCGCGCATGGTGGCGGTCATCTGTGCTTTGTTTGTCAGCTTTACCTACGTAGCCGGCCAGATGCGTGGGGTTGGCGTGGTCTTCAGCCGGTTCCTGAATGTCGATATTACGGTTGGGGTGGTGATTGGCATGGCGATCGTATTTATCTACGCCACACTGGGCGGGATGAAAGGGATCACCTGGACCCAGGTCGCACAGTACTGGGTCTTGATTACGGCGTTCCTGGTGCCGGCGATCGCGATCAGCATCAAACTGACCGGCAACCCGTTGCCGCAGGCCGGACTTGGCGGCGAACTATTGCCTGAGGTTGCCGGGGAAGCCGGTGTCTATCTGCTGGATAAATTAAATGCAATTCAGGCTGACCTCGGATTTCATAATTACACTGAGGCATTTACCGGCGGCTGGGATAAGATCAACGTGCTATTGGTGGCACTGACGCTGATGGCGGGGACGGCGGGGCTGCCGCACGTGATCGTTCGCTTTTATACTGTGAAGTCGGTCAAGGCGGCGCGCTGGAGCGGCTTTTGGGCATTGCTGTTTATTGCCATGCTGTACCTCACGGCGCCGACAGTTGCCGGCTTTGCACGCTACTACATGTTGCAAAGCTTGAATGGCGCGCAAGCGGAGTCACTGCCGCAATGGTTCAATAATTGGGAAAAAACCGGGCTGATTATTTGGGTTGATGATGGTGATGACATCGTTCGTTACTCTGCCGACGAGACCAATGAGATCTTTCGCAGTGGCAGCCTGGCGCCCGCAGAACTCAGCAGCCTGCGCGTGAACCACCAGCGCTGGCTGGATACTGGAGGTGCCAGCGGAGCAGATGCACGGCCGCAACTGCGTGAGCTTGGTTTGTCAGGACCGGACCGCGATATTATTGTATTGGCCACACCGGAAATGGCGGAGCTGGCCAACTGGATCATCGCGCTAGTGGCTGCCGGTGGTTTGGCAGCGGCGTTGTCGACGGCCAGTGGCCTGTTGCTGGTGATTTCATCCAGTGTGGCGCATGACTTGTATTATCGCGTGCTGAAACCTGATGCCACCGAGAAGCAACGGTTGCTGGTCGGGCGTGCTGTGATTGGCTTAGCGGTGGTCGTTGCAGGAATATTCGGAATTTACCCGCCGGGTTTTGTCGGTCAGGTTGTGGCGTTTGCCTTTGGCCTGGCGGCAGCCAGCTTTTTCCCGGCGATTGTGCTGGGGATTTTCAGCAAACGGGTGGGTACCATTCCGGCGATCGCCGGGATGCTGGTTGGCCTGGCATTTACCGCCAGCTACATCGTAGCCTGCGTGTTTTTTGACATGCAGCCGTGGACGTTCGGGATGGCGACTGACGGCATCAACCCGCAGGGTGTCGGCACCATCGGGATGGCGCTGAATTTTATTGTGACCCTTGGACTGACGCCGTTTTTCCCCGCACCGACCCAAGCGACGATCGGAATGATCGATTCGGTACGCGAGCCGGAAGGTGCTGCAGGTGCTGTCGATATCGAGTCGGCTCCGGAGCACTAAACAGTCTGTTAGCTTGTTCAAAAGCTGTTTTGGTGATACTGCTATTGGAGGAACTAGTTTGTAAGTTTGCTACTAATTCTCGCCAGCTTTGCTATCAATCAAGTGATGATAACATTTATTGTCCCACTGAAATCGCAAGCAGCCTCCATTAATTGGGCAACAGTGCAACAGCTTTTCCATCGCACTCTTGGTTCCTTGATCAATCAAAAACATCAGGATTATAGGGTCATAGCTATTGGGCATGATCGCCCTAATTCTATGCATCTGGATCGGCCTGAGGTCAGGTGGGTAAATGTAGATTACCCTCCGCCTGGCCACGCCGAATCAGCTAAAACCATGCAGGATAAGTGGCGTAAAGTGCTGATGGGCCTGCTTACAGTCGATCCGGCAGTAGGAGGCTTTCTCATGATTGTGGATGCAGATGATTTGGTCAGTAATCGCTTGGCTGGACATGTTGCAGCTTATCCGAATTGCAACGGATGGATCCTTAAGAGTGGTTATTCATACAAGGAAAACTCGCGCTTTGTACAGATCAACGAAAACTACAATTGCGGGACAAACGCAATCATTAATAGCAAGGTCATTAATCTCCCTGAGACTGAAGCTGACAAGGGATCGTGTGTGATGTTAACTGCTGGACATACTATAATTGAATCTGAAATGGCGGCACAGGGCACACCATTAGAGCCTCTGCCATTCCGCGGCGGGATCTACGTTTATGCTCACGGGGATAACGATTCATCTATTAATAATCCTGCACGCCAGTATTTGCAGCGGACCATGCAGCTGCTCGGATACGATCAGGTTAAGGACCTAAGCTACTGTATTTGGGATAGTGTCGGCGAAGTAAGGTTCGGAGCAAAGCCGCTGGAAGCTGATGTTCAGCAACATGTACTCGAATCACACGATATGAGTGGAATAAGGAATCGTTGCATTACTTTAAATAGGCTACTCGAACAGCATTCCGATAACCAGCAGCTCGCTTTGGTAAAGATGGATATTGAAGGAGCAGAAGTAAGAGCCTTATCTGCAGCTGATAAGCTCTTATTGTCTGCGAATCCACCTGCTTGGATTGTTGAAGTTTATCAATCGGGATTAAAGCGCTATGATGCGGTTCCTGATGATATTATAGCTTTTTTTCCGGATGAGAGATATGAACTTTTTTTTATCAATTTCAGTCACCCAAATCCGTTGCCACAGTTTCGCCACAACACAATCTATCGCTTGTCGGACAATCAGCATGATGCCTGGCCGTATCATTTAAATCTTGTTGCTATTCCTCGCTGTGGCAAATTTGCCAGCCGAAGCAAGCAGATTGAGCATCTATTGCCGTAATCTCCGCTGAACCAGCAAGAAGAATCGAGTTGCCTGACCTGTAGGTAATGTAGTTGAATAATTTTCATGGAGCCGCGACATGCCAGGCAGGCGGTGGCAGCAGACGGTCGGCAAAGTGCTGATCGGCGGCATCAGGATATCTCTGGCGAGCAGTTGGCACAAGCCCCTGCAATCGATTTATGCTACGCGAACCAGTCGCCATACTACCGGCGCTTCGCCTTGTCCTTAAAAGACCTGACCGGATTGCACCCGTTCCTGATGAGTCAATGCCGTTGTGAACGGGGCAATTGTCCATTACGCAACTATAGCCCGGCCTGCAGCCTGCTGAGCCGTCAGAACAAAGCCTGCAAGGGATGTCATCAGCGTATGCAAAAAGTATTGGATGATGGGTATGCCGGAAAGTTTCATCGCACGATGCTGCGTTGCTAAAGTGGCACCCTGGTGATTGTCACCCCGCTCCTGGTCAGCCATGAAAAACCGGTGCTGTTGCGTACCAGCCTCGCCTTTGTTGGCGGTTCACTGCAACATCACCGGGAGGAGGCTATTAATTGCATTAAACTAACTGGAGCGGCGCCACGAGTGGGCGAGATCCGCCACGCGGTACGCAAGATCCCGCACTTGAGCGTGCGCCAGTAGAAAATCAACCAATAAATGAAGGAAGGAAAATCTCCATGAAAACTATCATTACAACGTTGTTGTCAGTTGTTCTATTTATCTGTCTCAGCCTGCCGCAGGCTTCAGGTATTCCGACATCGGTCGATGTTTCGGATGGCCCACAGGATCCATTGCTGCCACTTGAGGAGGTGCATGAATTGGGAACATCAGGCGCATTTAATACTGTATCGCCCAATGAGCTTATTTCAGCAAGTGCTCAAGCCACGACTCAACAATCATGCTTTGAGCCGGGCAATGAGGACAATCCGTCAATATCAAACCAACTTGTCACCATAACTAATCTGACAGGTGTTGATTGGTATGAGTTGCATTATGTAGCGGACCCTGATACCACGCTAACTAATGAAGACGGCTTGATAAATGGTGCCTTCGCCTTCCGAATAGATAATGTGGGGCAGTTTAACTTTCCACTCGTATTCGAAAGCATCGCGACTGACAACATCTTCCAGGCCGGTGAGACTTGGGAATTCATTATTCAGGATTACAATAACACATTTGGCCTGCCTGCCTCTGCACTTGGTTCGGTAGGAGTTGGGATGGGTAGTGGTGGTGACACGCAATCAAGCGGCAGCATTATAGCATCGACTGTTCCTGAGCCCTCAACAGTTGGGCTGATTTTGGCTGGTCTGCTGGGATTGCTGCTAGCCCGGAAAAATCACAAGCCATCTACTGCGACAAGCGTGAGGCGCTTGTTTACAGCGTTGGGCTTGAATTTCGCTATTTACAGTATGTACTCATACAGCTCATAGCGAAATCCATCGCCCGCCTTGTACCCAAGCACCCCACGCTGCGTCTCGCTACGAAGTTTGTGATTTATCCGGGCTAGCGGGCCGAAACCACCGTAATCGGCTGTAAGTTACAGGGACTCTTATCAGACACACTGGCGGCCGTCTATTGCAGTAGGCTGCGATAGACGGCCGCTGTTTTTTCTGCCACATGGTTCCATGAGGTGGCTTCCCGCCAACTGGTGGCAGCGGGGTAATCCCTGCCTAGCTCGCAGGCAGCCTT
Organism: uncultured Chthoniobacteraceae bacterium; assembly: GCA_964443575.1. Classification (GTDB taxonomy): domain Bacteria; phylum Verrucomicrobiota; class Verrucomicrobiia; order Chthoniobacterales; family CAKUMP01; genus CAYUDZ01. The sequence goes on from CAYUDZ010000006.1 coordinate 22,866, forward strand.
CAGCTGGTGGGTGAAATTACCGTCGAGCGAATCGAAGCGCAGGACGTGGGGGTCGGGCTCGCCGATATCCAGTGTATTGAGCCTCTCCGGTACGAGGATCGGCAGTCCCCAGGAGCGGGCGAGACAGGCGGCACCGGAAACAAAAATCCGCTGATAGTTGAATATTGCACAATCGGCTGCGCTTAACCACAGCGCAAATTGTCTACTGGTGAGCCATTGCCGCTTAAAGACGACATCCTTGCTGTCGATCAGCGCCGCCAGCGATTGGCCGTAGGATTCGGGACGTGGCTTGCCGACGACCGCCAAGGTAGTCGTGGGGTTAGCCTGTTGCCAGTAAGCGACCACCTCATCGATGCCTTTATAGGCAGTAACCGCACCGAACATCAGGCAAAGTTTGTTGCTGGTCTCAAGCCCGAGAGTTGTCTTCGCCTGCTCGGTGGGTATTGGTGGTGGCAGCGGGGCTGCCAGGTCGCCATGCGGAATCTCATGAATTTTGCTGCGTTTCACCTTGTAAGTATCGATGAGTGCCGCAGCGGAGTTGGGTCCGTGTGCGATTACCGCATCAGCTTTGCGGTAGGTAAATTGCATTAACGCTCGTACCGGGGAGTGATCGGCTTGGCCGTGCGGCAGCAAATTATGTGCGGTCATTACCAGCGGATGGCGGCGGGTGGCCAGCGCGAGGTCGACGGGATAGCGAAGCATCCGCAAGTACCTGTGCAATGTGTCACCACGCAAAAAATACGCCTCTGGCCAATGCAAATGCAGCAATTCATTATGACCTTTGCTTAAACCACGGGTTAATGGCATCAGCCGGTAGTAATCACTCAGTAGGCGTACCGAACAGCCACAGCCCTTGAGCGCCTCGGCCAGCATTTGCTGGTACGGATTATCTTTGCAGTAATCTGGAGCAATGCAGATATTCAGTTTGCTGTCAGCCAAAGGAGAAGCCATCAGAGATTATTGAGCATCGCTTTAACGGTCGGCAGGCCCTCGGCAAAGAACCGGTCGCGCACGGCGCCGACATAGTGTCTGGCAATGCAATCATCCGATGCCGATTTACCCAATGACACCTCATAATAATGCGGCAATATGCCACCCTTGTTGTAACGCGAGACGCACAGCGCATGCAGCGTTTGTTCGATCCGCCATAGGCGACCATTGGCAATTTTTGATTTTCTCATGGCATGGTCGCAAAAATCGAGGTCGATGGCTTCGGTAGTGATGCAACACAACCCGCTGTTCACTTTAGGCCAAAGCTTGATGTTGAAGACTTCCTTAGCTTCATCCGGGCTAAGCAGGGAAGCCTCTTGAACGTCTTCGTTAAACCAACATTCTTTCTTACCGGAATCTACCCAGTTAAGCAGCGTATTTGGCCTGCGGAAGAATAACACATCGCTATCGATCAGCAGATAACGTTCGGCTGGTGTGAGTACCGGGATATCAAAAATTTTCAATGCCAGTGGATGTCGTACGCGGTATTGCTGGCAATGAAGGTGTTGGACCAACACGTTGGCCATTTCATTGTCAGCATCCTCACGGGTCAGGATATTTAAGCGCGAGTCGAAGATTTTCACCAATGCTTCTGCAGTCTCTGCTGTCAATGTGCCATCATCGTGTAGCACCACCGACCAATTGCGCTGGGTGACATGGTGAAAGCTAGCCAGCATCCAGGCAAATAGTGGTGCCTGTTCCTCCCCGGCAAGCGAGTGGATAATTACATCTGATGGCTTGGTACCATAGTCCGGGCATTTCCAGCTAAAAATATCAGGCAGTGTTTTGCAGGCATGCCAGGTACCGGCAAAGCCACGCTTACCACTCCTTCTTAGTAACCACCAGAAACGTCCAGGTGTCATCCGCACAGGTTACAGGTAATTTGGCTGCGCTGGCTAGCAAGGAATATTGCGCCGGACTAATTCAGGGCCGATGGGCAGGAGTTCGTTAGAGGAAAACCTTCTCGGGGGGAATGAGTTCCTGCTGGTCACAGATCCGGGAGACGAAGCTCTGCCAGCTTTCGTGTCCGGTCAGTAATTCGATTTCCACCCGTAGAAAGAAGATAGGAACCGGCGGGTTTTCGATCTTGGGGAAGCGGACGGCATCTTTTTCGGTGGTGATGACGGCATCGAGATCACGCCGCAGACAGCGTGCCAGGAAGCCTTCGATCTCGCGTGGTGAAAAGCGATGATGGTCGGCAAACTGCTTGGTGATTTCTAGGTTAGCACCGAGGTCACGCAGTGCCTGTTCAAAGCTGTGCGGCTGTGCAATTGCGCAGACCGACCCGATGTAGCGATTGACCAAGTAGTCGAGTGGCAGGCGATCACCGCTGAAGACATTTTCCAGATACTGCGGTCGGTGGGCGCATTCTATGATTTCTGCCGTACGGTTGTACTGCCGGATGCGTTTAATCAGCTCAGCATTCTGACCGGGAACGCTTTTGGTTATAAAAATATAGCGCGCACGTTGCAGGTTTGCCGGTGGTTCACGCAGCGTTCCTCTGGGCAGCAGGAACTCGTTGCCAAACGGGGCCTGGCGATCGATCAGAACGATATCGATGCTGTGCTTCAATTTCAGATGCTGGAACCCGTCATCCAGCACCAGTGTGTCAACATTCCAGTTGCGGATAGCAAACAGGCCGCTTTTCACCCGATCTTTATCTGTCAGGACGATCACGTCGTCCAAATTTTTAGCCAGCATGTATGGTTCATCACCGGCCTGCCCGGAGTCGAGCTTGAGGTCATTACCGTCGTGAACGATTCGTGGTGGCAGCGGTTGGTTATTGCGTTGTAAGCGTTGGGTTAGCCGACGCAATAGTGGCGGCTTCTTGCTTTTATAGCCACGGCTGAGTATGGCGACACGCCGACCGCCGTCTTTGAGCGCGCGCGCCACTTTTTCGACCACCGGTGTTTTACCGGTGCCACCCACAGTCAGGTTGCCTACAGTGACGACCATGCAGCCGAGCTGCCGTTGCTTTAGCACGAACTTCTTGTAAAGGTGCAAACGCAGTTGGACCAGCCATTCATAGACAATTGAAAGGAGGTAGAGGAACCAGCGGAAGACCGCAGCCTTCTTGCCATAGCGGCGCTCGAGTATGACATCGATCGCAAATTGCTCAAGATTCTCCAGCCAGCGGCGCATGATAGATTAATTAATCGGTAGCAGTCAGGATCCCGCTGTCACTCAACAGTCCGGAACTGGCACAATGGTTGCAGGCAGTGGTGATTTCAGTCCGGCACTGGTGTCCCGGCATTGCTACTTGCATGGCGTCTGCAATAGCCTTGCTATTGCCCAGGGTCACGCAACATATCGTCGATCCTGAACCGCTAAGATACCCGCCCAGCGCGCCTGCTTCGACCCCGGCAGAGATGACATCATTCAGCTGTGGCAGCAAAGGCAGCCGAAATGGCTGATGCAGGGTATCGGTGAATGTGTAACGCAATAGTTCGTAGTCTTGTGATGCGAAGGCGGCGGTCATCAATGCGGCATTCGCGGTATTTATCAAAGCGTCACGGCGTGGAACCATGTCCGGTAAGACCTGCCGCGCGTCCTCGGTTTCAATTTTGTGATCTGGAATAAGCAGTATAAACTCCAGCCGCTGATCAACCTCGAAGCGCACAAAGTGAGTATCAGGCAAGGCGCTGACAAAACCGCCGAATTGGGCGGGGGCAGCATTATCGGGGTGGCCTTCGAGGGCACAGCATGCGGTGTAAATTGACTGTGGTGGTAGCGGGTGCGCGAAGGCTTCATTCAAAGCCATCAGCAGACCGAGGCGCAAGGTCACGCTACTGCCAAGCCCGCGGCTGGCCGGCACATCACCTGACATTTTCCAGCTGACAGCTTGGGGCTCTATCCCTGCCGAGGTAAAAAAGCTCTGGATGGCAGCGTCAGCCATCGGGTGTGGTGTTGCTGCCTGCTCCGCAGGTTTCACTACCACGCGATTGTGCAAGTCGAGCGCGATACCCAGACAATCGTAACCCGGACCAAGGTTGGCGGATGTACCTGGTATATTTGCGTACGCGGCTTTCATGACGATTGTTAAATTTAGGACTAGTATCATGTATCGGGCAAGACTTGTCATCTTTTGCCGCAAAACTTGTTGGCGATTCGGGTTACCGGGGCGGATGGATTTTTCAGTTGATGAGAAGTCCGGGCTAGCCACCTGACAGGGAATGCTTTATGGATGAGCCATGGAACGAATAGATCATCGCAAGATAGATGAAATCCGACCGCTTGGATTTGGTGAAGGAATTGCTCCGCACGCGAGCGGATCCGTGCTGATTTCATTTGGTAACACCCAGGTCATCTGTGCTGCCACAGTGCAGGATAAAGTGCCACGCTGGATGCAGGCTCAGAATTTGCCTGGCGGCTGGTTGACTGCCGAGTACTCGATGCTTCCGTACTCGACACTCGATCGCAAAGATCGCGATATCAGCCGCGGCAAACTGGATGGGCGCAGTGTAGAGATCCAACGATTGATCGGGCGTAGTTTGCGGGCTGTCATTGATTTGCAGAAGTTGGGGCCGCGTACGCTGTGGATCGATTGTGATGTTTTGCAGGCAGATGGGGGGACGCGTACTGCTGCTATTACCGGGGGTTGTGTTGCCGTCGCGATCGCTTGTACCCGGTTGCAGCGCGCCGGCATGATCGAAGAGTCACCGTTGCGCGAGTTGGTAGCAGCGGTCAGCACCGGTGTGGTTGATGGTCAGGCATGCCTCGACTTAAACTATGCCGAGGATAAAGGTGCGAGTGTTGATTTCAACCTGGTAATGACCGAGAGCGGCCAATTCGTGGAAGTCCAGGGCAGCGGTGAGGAGGCTACCTTCAGCGAGCAGCAATTTGATGACATGATTCGGCTGGGCCGCAAGGGGATCAGCGAATTGGTGGCGGCGCAAAAGAATGCCATCGCCATGGCAATAGCAAACGATGGCGAGCCGGAATAGTAATGGCTGGTAAGAAAAAGAAACATAAGCACAAGAAGAATAAGCACTCACCGGTGGAAGTGCGTGACTCGCAGATTCACGGGCGCGGAGTATTTGCCAAGCGCCGGATCGCCAAGGGAGAGTTTATAATGCAGTATGGCGGGCGCATTATCCCAGAAGAGGAGGCTGACGAGCTGTACGGGGATGGTAAAGAACCCAATGGTATTGTCCTGCTATTTACTTTAGAGAATGGTTTCGTAATCGATGGAGCAGTTGCGGGTAACGATGCCCGGTTCATCAACCACTCATGCGAGCCAAACTGCGAAACATATCAGGATGGAGACCAAATTGAGATCCATGCGATCCGTGAAATAGCGGCGGGAGAAGAACTGACATATGACTACCATTTGACCGTTGACCCTGACAGTGACCCGGATGAGGAGCGGCGCCGGTACTCATGTCGCTGTGGCAAGTTGGCCTGCCGGGGGACCATGCTGGCAGAGGAGCAGGCCCAAATTGGCTAAAAGAAATCTTGCACGCTGCTTGACGGCTGACGGAATCTAACATTACCTTCGCAATCTATGAAGTTAAGTGCACGGGCTTTATCCATAATTTTGCCACTCACCATGGTGACGGTTTTCTGCTACGGGCAGGAACTGGTCGAGCGTGAAGGGGAAGGTTGGAGTATCGAAGAGGAAGTTGAAATCGCAGATGCCGCAGGCGCTCGCGAGCAGCTTGAGATCGCGCGTAGTAATGAGAGTGACGGCAGGCTTGGTGCCGCACTTTCAGCCTACCGCAAAGTCACCAGACGTTTTCCGGAGACGGAGCAGGCCCAAGAAGCTCAGTTCAAAATGGGTGAGCTGTACGAAAAAGGCGGTGACTTTGCCAAAGCGTTCGACGCCTACCAGAAGTTGATCGAGGAGTATCCCGGTACTGAAAAGTACGATGAGGCAATGGCAGGGCAATTTAAAATTGCGACGCTATACCTGGAAGGGGAACGCCAGCGTGTGTTTGGTGTTCCTTTATTGCCATCGATGCTCAAAGCTCAGGAAATGTTCGAGGCCGTCATCAAGAATGGGCCGTTCACTGAGTATGCTCCTGTTTCCCAATTCAATATCGGACTGGCACTGCAAAAGCAAAACGAAGCAGGCAGGGCGATCGCCGCATTTCAAACGGTTATTGATCGCTACCCCGACAGCGACATTGCCGATGACGCCCAGTACCAGATAGCCTACATTTGGTTGCAGCAGGCACGTCGGGGTTCTTACGATCAGACGGTCGCCCAGAAGGCCAAGGAAGCATTTCAGGACTTCCTGTTGCGTTACCCGGAAAGCGAGAAAGTTCCACAGGCCGAAGAGAACTTAAAACTCCTGGAAGGACGGCGAACAGAATCCGCCTTTGAGATCGCCCGCTTTTACGATAAGTCAAAACAGTATAAAGCAGCTGTGATCTATTATAATCAAGTCTTGCAGCAGGAACCTGACTCCGAGGCAGGCGAGCAAGCACGCCAAAGGATTGATGAAATTCGCAGCATGGTCGGCGAAGAGGCGCTGGTTGTCGGTGTCGAGCGTGCCGAGACCGGTAGCATGGCCCGTTCGCGCCAGCGGATGCAGGCAGAACTCGACACGGCGGCCCGCGCAGATTACGTTGGCCCTCCCAGTCCGATTGTCCCCGATGAACTTCCTCCTGAGCAACCGCGTCTCCGGACATCACCACAAGATGTGGCTCCGTTGCCACCAGCAGTTGAACCTGACTTACCACTAGAATGAGATACCAATACCTCCTCCTGTCCGTATTAGCACTGATGTTAGCCGCCTGTGCCGGCTACACACTCGGTCCGATTAAGCCCGCTTACATGGTTGATGTCGAAACCATCGGCGTACCTACAGTGGTCAATGAGACTCTTGAGCCGCGAATCGAGACGTTGACCACCAGCACTATTATCAAGCAGATCCAGCAGGATGGGACTTATCAGATCGTTGATTACCGTGATGCAGATGCAGTCCTCGAAGTCAGGGTAATTGATATTGAGCGACGCCGCGCGCGAAGTATCCGTGGCAATGTTCTCGCTACGCGTGAATTCAGGTATAAGATCACGTTTGAGTACTCGATCACTGAGCGTGCTACCGGTCGCGAGATCGTCAGTAACCGCCGCGTTGATGGCGATACCAGCTTCTTCGTCAGCGATGACCTGCAGCAGGATGAGCGACAGGCCATCCCACTGGCAGTGGAAGCAGCAGCGGTTCAGCTGGTAGCTCAGATCAGCGAAGGCGCCTGATCGAGGGCAGGTATGCTCTACATCGTCCCGACGCCGATTGGCAATCTGGGAGATATTACGATTAGGGCGCTGGAGGTGCTCAAGTCGGTCGATCTGATCGCTGCAGAGGATACCAGGCGGACCCTCAAGTTAATGCGGCACTATGAGATTGAGTGTCCGTTGATCAGTTATCATGAGCATAACGAACAGCGGCGTGCAGAAGAGCTGGCTAACAGGTTGTCTACTGGCGAGACGATCGCATTGGTTACCGACGCTGGGACCCCGGGGGTTTCCGACCCCGGTTTTCGGCTTTTACGCGAGTGTATTAACGATGGTATTCAATACACCGTCCTGCCGGGTTCCTCGGCACTGACAACGGCAGTCGTTGCCTGTGGGTACGGTGGGGGAAAATTTTATTTTGGTGGATTCTTACCTGTGAAAAGCGGTCAGCGGGCGCGCGACTTGGGTAATGCCATCGAGCGCAAGGAATTCACTCTATTTTTCGAGACCCCGCATCGGCTATTGAAATCGCTAGCGGTATTGGCAGATTTGGATCCCGGACGCAAAGTATGTGTCTGCCGTGAACTCACCAAGCAGCACGAGGAAATCCGCCACGGCAACGCGCAAGAGTTGCTGGATTACTACACCGCCCATCCCCCGCGTGGCGAAATTGTTTTGGCCATCGATGGCAGTGGCTGCTAGATCGAAGGTACTCAGCTCATCGCGATGTTACTGGTAATCCAAAATAACCCCCATGAAGTTCCCGGCCTGATTGGTGAATTGGCGAGTGCACGAGGGTGGCACATTAATGGTATTCACGCCTATGCAGGGGCAGATGTTCCGGTGGCGCCGCCATCGGATTGTTCTTTAGTATTAATTTTGGGTGGTCAGCAGGCAGTTTACGAGCAGCAGCAATATCCTTACCTTGCTGCTGAGATTCGCCTGATTCAGTCCTGCTTGGCCCGGGCGCAGCCCATCTTGGGTATTTGCCTTGGGGCGCAATTAATCGCAGCAGCGTTAGGGGCGGAAGTTGTGCCGGGTGCGACTCGTGAAATTGGCTGGTTACCGGTACAGTTCGAGCACTTCCGGGAGATTGGTAAGACTGCCTGCCACATGCCTGACGAGCAGACTGTCTTTCATTTTCATGGTGACTGCATGGAGCTACCCGCCGGGGCCACGCTGTTAGCGAGTAGTGCCATCACGCCCTGTCAGGCATTTCGCCATGGGAAAAGCACTTTGGCATTCCAGTATCATCCGGAGGTCGACAGCAATCTTGCGGCAACAATGCTAAAGGAGAATGCGGCTTATGTTGACCAAGCTGGTGTCAGCGTGGCAGACGAGATAGAGGCCTCGGCACTTTACCTCGCTGATTCGAGGAAATTGCATCGGCACTTTTTTGAGTGCTGGCTGGACGACTTGGTAGACGCCTAAATATTCCGAGTGATGAAATTTTCGGAATAGTTTGCCAGTTGTGTAATGTCGGCTATTTGTTATTATAAGAGTTGTGAAAAAGTTGGTATTTGGAATTTTTGCCCTGCTTGTAGTAGCAGGGATTATAATTTGGCAGGTCAACCGTGATGTCGGAGCATCCTCCGATGAATCGGAAACTACGACCGTCGAGCGTCGGGATATCGACTACACCTTAAGAATTAGCGGTGAGGTTGTGCCGTCTGTTGAAATCGAGATAAAACCCGAAGTGGGTGGACGAGTGAAAAAGATCCATGTTTACACCGGTGAGCAGGTGGTCAAAGGGCAGCTGATTGCCGAAATTGATGATACGGAATTGCTTACCGAGAAAGGCTCAGCGGAGATCGAGATCGAAGGTTCCCAGCTGCGCGTTGACTTGGCCAGCCGTAATTATGAACGTTCCAAAAATCTGTTTGAATCCAACCTGATCAGCCGCGAAATTTTCGATAATATCAAGTCAGAGCTTGATATTGCAAAGAATGATCTCAACAAGTCGCAACGCAGCTTGCAGATCGTGCTTGATAAAATACGCAAAACCCGGGTGACTGCGCCGACTGATGGCACGGTGCTTGGCATCAACGTCATTGAAGATCAGGTCGTTGTTGCTGCAGCCAGTGTCAATAATGGTACCACCCTGATGACAGTTGCTGATCTTTCCAGCCTGGTGATCAACAGCCACGTCAACCAGATTGACATAGCCAGTATCAAGGATGGCCAGGAAATGTCGTTCTTCTCAGAAACCTTTCCGGATATGCAAAGCACCGCAACAATCGATTTTATTGCCCCGGTGGCTACTGTGGTGAAGGCAGTTAAGGGGTTTGCGGTGGAGGCTTTGGTCCAAAACCCTGACCCCCGGCTGCGACCCGGGATGACAGTAACTTTGGATATTCCGGTCGCCAATGCCAGTGATGCCCTAAGCATTCCTATCAGTGCAATTTTCACTGATGAAGATGATGATAAGGTGGTTTACGTCCGCCAGGGAGCCTCCACGGTAAAGCGCAAGGTTAAGGTCGGTATCACCGACTACTTTTACGCCGAAGTGCTGTCTGGTGTGGAGCCGGGTGAAGAAATACTGTTGGTCCGCCCGACCCAGTCATCCTGATACCGTGGCGCTGCTTGAAGTTCAGGAAGTAGTAAAAGAATACCGGATCGGCGAGCAGCAGATCCGGGCACTTGATGAAGTATCGCTGCAAATCGATGATGGCGAATACGCTGCCATTATCGGGCCCAGTGGTTCCGGCAAGTCGACTTTGATGCACCTGCTGGGCTGTCTGGACACCCCGGATCGAGGCCGTGTCATGGTCGATGGAGTTGACGTGTCACACGCCACAAGTGACCAACTCTCAGTGATGCGCAATACCCGCATCGGTTTTGTTTTTCAGTCGTTTAATCTCCTCGGTCGGCTGAATGTCCTGGAAAATGTTGAGTTGCCCATGTTGTACAGCGGGATCAGTGCCGACGAGCGGCGCGAGCGGGCCCTGGATGCAATCCGGTTGGTGGGTTTGCAGGACCGCATACACAACCGTCCTTTGCAGCTTTCCGGCGGCCAATGTCAGCGGGTTGCGATTGCCAGGTCGCTGGTCAACCGGCCCAAGTTACTATTGGCCGATGAGCCGACAGGCAACTTGGACTCCAAAACCGGGGCAACTATCCTGAAGACATTTGCCGAATTGAATGCTAACGGGCGAACGGTAGTCCTGGTGACCCATGATGATCATATTGCCGAGCAAGCAAATCGCCGCATCGAGATCTTCGATGGTAAAGTTAGTAGTGACACTGGAGGAACCAGATGAACCTGCTGCTGGGTGTCCAAATTGGATTCAGGGAAATATTTTCCCACAAGTTCCGTAGTTTTTTAACCATGCTGGGCATCATTCTTGGTGTGAGCAGCATGATAGCGATGTTTGCGCTGACCGAAGGTATTGCCCGCGGCATGAAAGAAACCATGCAAATGATTGGCGGAGTGGAACAGATCGATATCGAGGACAAGGAAGTTTCTGCCGAGAACGAAAACCTGGAAGACCTGTCGCCGGGCAGGACACTTGATGACGCTATCGCAATCAAGAATTCGGCCCGCTATGTCTCCCACGTCTCACCGCAGATTTTTCATGGTGTCAATTTATCTACCGGCAACGAACGAATCCGCGAGAGGGTACGCGGGGTGTTGCCTGATGCACTGGTTGTCGATGCGCATGAGATCGAGCATGGCCGCTTCATTACTGACTTGGACGTTGATCGTGCACACCGGGCGATCGTGCTTGGCGCTGTGATTGTCGACCAGCTATGGCCTGGGCAACCGGACCTGAACCCGGTAGGAAAAACTGTCTACGTCAATAATATACCGTACACTGTTGTGGGCACATTCTTATTTTATGAACGGGAAGAAGACCGTCGGCGGCGCGAATCGGGCAAGACAGCAGAGCAGAAAAAACGTGCGGCGGAACGTGGCAGTAGCGGTCGCCGGTGGTCGCCATTTCGGCGTAAGAATGAGACGGTATGCATCCCTCTTACCACGTTGATCCATGACTTTAGATCGACTGCTATCGGGGAGGATGGCATTGATTATGGCCCTAACTTGGAACTCGACGACCTGGAGGTTCGAGTGACCTCAATCGACGACTTCGATAAAGCGATAGCGGAGATGCAAAACATCCTGTTTGTTACCCACCGCGGGGTGGACGACTTTGGTTTTGATACGAGGGAAGACTGGTTTGATAACATCCAGTCAAGTGTGAGGGCAACGCGAGTCAGTGGCATGCTGATCGCCGGGATCAGCCTGCTGGTAGGCGGGATAGGTATTACCAATATTATGCTGGCCAGCATTACCGAACGCATCCGCGAGATTGGTGTGCGCAGGGCAGTCGGCGCGAAACAACGTGATATATTCACCCAAATCCTGGTTGAGAGTGCTGTCATTGGAGCACTTGGCGGCCTGATCGGACTGGCTGCAGGATTCACGCTGGTAGGAGGCATAGAAATATTTGTCCAGACCGAGAATGCGCCGGTGATCACGCTGTCGGCGATAGTCATTAGCTTTGCATTTGCCGTAGTCGTGGGGGTACTCAGCGGCATCTATCCGGCTTGGAAAGCTGCCAGTCTCGACCCGATCAATGCGTTGCGGTACGAGTGAGGGATGAGGGGTAGGAATTCGCACGAAGCGAATCGGCATCGCAGTTTTCACGGCGATTTCACTCAAGCTTCATACTGTTTTCACCCTGGCCCGGTAAGTTATTGGCATGAAATTCAAATTCATCCTGCCGTCACTCACCGAAGCCGAGAGTCCATTTTGGCGACCGATCAAGTACTCGTTATTTCCGCCACTAGGTCTGGCTACGCTGGCCGGATTCTTGGGAGATGACGATGAAGCTGAAATCGTTGACCAGCATGTACAGACGTTGCAACTTAGCGACAAGCCTGATGTTGTTGCCATTGAAGTTTATATTACCAATGCTTACCGGGCCTACCGGATCGCTGATGAGTACCGGCGGCGCGGCGTGTTGGTGATACTCGGCGGCTTGCACGTGACATCGCTGCCAGATGAGGCGGCGCGCCATGCCGATGCAATTTTCCTTGGGCCGGCAGAGGAATCGTTTCCGCGATTTCTTACCGACTTGCGTCGCGGAAAGATTGAGAAATGCTACACTTCGCGTGCAAGAAGTGTCGTCGGTATCCCGAAGCTGCGGCGTGACTTGATCAATCGCAATTTGTATTTAGTGCCCAATTCGCTGGTGGTTTCGCGCGGTTGCCCGCACCACTGCGATTTTTGTTACAAAGATGCGTTCTACAGCGGCGGAAAATCCTTCTACACGCAGCAGGTTGATGAAGCTTTGGCAGAAATCGACCGCCTGCCTGGCAGGCACCTGTATTTTCTCGACGATCACCTGCTGGGGCACCTACGCTTTGCGAGTGAATTATTTCGTGGGATGGCTGGTATGGGACGCATTTTTCAGGGTGCGGCAACGGTCAGCTCGATCCTTGATGGTGACCTCATTGAGCAGGCTGCAGCTGCCGGGCTGCGCAGCATTTTTGTCGGCTTTGAAAGCCTGGATGAAAACAACCTACAGCAAAGCAATAAAGGTCATAACCTCGGGCGCGATTACCAGGCCGCTATCGAGCGTTTGCATGATCTTGGGATTATGATCAATGGCAGTTTTGTTTTCGGCCTGGATGGCGACGATAATTCAGTTTTTGAGCGCACCGTTGATTGGGCGGTGCGCATGGGGATCACCACTGCCACCTTCCACGTTGCCACCCCGTACCCGGGTACTGCGTTCTATCACCAAATGCAAAGCTCCGGCAGGATGACCACCAGTAATTGGGACTTGTTCGATACCCGGCATGCAACATTTGCCCCGGCCCGGATGAGTGCTGCTGAGCTGGAAAAGGGATACCAGATGGCCTATCGCCAATTCTATTTGTGGTCGAATATTCTCAAAGGCAGCTTGTTCCACGGATCTCCCAAGCACCAGCTAAAGCACTTTTTCTATACCAGCGGTTGGAAAAAGTTTGAGCCGCTATGGAATGTGGTCATCCAAATGAAGCGGCTCAACTTGATGACGCCATTGCTTGAAGGTGTGCTGTCGAAGGTTAGTGAAGTGAAACATGCACCCGCAGAAGCTTTGAGTAAACAACAGGTGAATAACAGAACTAATAGTTTATCAGGAAGGCAGAGCGCCGCGGCTATGATTTCAGATTCCTAAGAAGTCTTTGTCCATTAAGCAACAACGTAACTATTTCTGACCTGGCTGAAACTTGATGATAATCAATCGACGCATGAATGGTAGTTTGCAATGATGAGCGATCATCGAAAACACTAACCAACCGGTTGCTGGAGACCAGCGCATTGCCTCGCTCGACCTACTGCGTGGAGTCGCGGTGTGCGGGCTGGCGGCGATCAATATCCTCGATTTTGCTGCGCCCTATGATTATAGCCTGACACCTGCTGGCTTGGGTCTGGTTGGATTTGGGTTGTGGATATTGCTCTATATTTTTGGCATGGGGAAGTTCTACTCTCTGTTTTCCCTGTTGTTTGGTGCGGGGATGGTATTGCAGACGCGCCAGATCGATCAAGCTGGCGGCAAAACATTTGCTGCATATTTTCCCCGGCTTGGCTGGTTGTTTGTATTCGGTATGTTGCACGCCTACCTGATCTGGTATGGGGACATTCTGGTCGCTTACGCAATCACCGGATTGGTGGTTTTCTGGTGTCGCCAGTGGAGCCCGAAGCGGTTGGTCCTGGTCGGCTCACTGGTGCTGGGTGCAGCGATAGTCTTTTGGGCTGTGATTCTGGTTATTATCGGCCTGGTAATGGATTCGGCTGGCTGGAGAGAATTCTTTGCTGAAGACGAAGGGATCGGTTGGGATTTTGAAGATATGAGTGTCGGCTGGTTGCAGGGCGGGTTGAGATCAGTTGGGCGCATGGCATTCAGTAATTACATCGGACAATCACTGATCTTTCACCTGCTATTCTACGGCACCGGATTGGGCATGTATGGCCAACTGGATTTATGTACGGTTATGCTCTTTCCGCCGGTGATCTGGCTGTTGCAAATTGCGGTTTCGGTCATTTGGCTACGCTATTTCAAATTTGGGCCACTCGAGTGGTTATGGCGGTCGCTAAGCTATGGCAAGCGCCTGCCACTTCGGGCGGACTGATCTAACAATCACTTTGACCGGCAGACATCCAGTAAGTAGTTTCTACTCATGCAGAAACGCAGATTTCGGAGTTCGATGAGCCGTCGCGAATGCCTGGGAGCATTGGTCGGTGCAGGTGCTGTGATCGCTGGCAGCAACCGGAAAGCAGTTGCAGTCGAGCAGATTCCAGCGCCGCCGGTTCAGACACTGGGGAAAAGCGGTATCAGAATGAGTCGTATGGGCTTTGGAACAGGGGTCAATTCAAGCCGTAAGCGTTCCCGCGGAACTGATCTGGGATTCGAAAAATTTGTCGGTTTATTCCAGCATGCCTATGAGCGTGGCATTACATTTTTCGATCTTGCGGATTCGTACGGCTCGCACATTTATATGCGGGAGGCGCTGCGTTCCATCCCGCGGGAGAAAGTTACACTTTTGACAAAAGTCTGGTGGCCTTATGACAGCAAAACTCCTGCTGCTTTACCAACCGGGCAACGCTACCGCTCGATGCATAAGGCATTCCGCAGGTACCAGGAAGAGCTCGGTACTGAAACAATCGATATTGTTTTACTGCATTGCTTGAGAGAGCGTGAATGGGTCCCGGGAATGCAGCCCTATATGGATGCCCTGTCAGAACTGAAGGAGCAGGGAAAAATCCGTGCTTTAGGGGTTTCGTGTCATGATTGGGGGGCGATGGAAACAGCTGTCGACCAGCCCTGGGTTGATGTCATGTTGACCCGCTTAAATCCAGGCGGCCTCAAGATGGACAACACTCCTGAGAAGGTCGTGGAGTTGATGCAGCGAGCGCGTGCCAAAGAGATCGGTGTCATCGGGATGAAAATCTATGGTGAGGGAGACTTGCTCAGCAGGAAAGATGAGTGCATGCGCTACGCCCAGACCAATGGAGTATTGGACGCGATGACAATTGGTGCACTTTCTGAAGCAGAAATTGATGAAAATGTGACCCTGATGGGGCGATATCCCGTAACAAAATAATGAAAATGACACTTTTGCTGGCATTGGTCAGCTTTGCCTATCCAGTGATTGCCGCTCCTGTTGATGTGTATTTTGGCACTGGTGGCAAGCCTGCGGAGGGCATCTACCGGGGCAAGTTCGATGTAGAAAGCGGCAAGCTTTCGCAAGTCCAGTTGGCTGCCGAGTTGAATCGCCCCGGTTTCCTTGCCCGGCATCCGCAAATTGAAATGCTTTACGCAATCGGCCATGATGATGCCAAGCAAGCAGTAGTGGCAGCCTACCAGATTGATGCAGCAGGTGCTTTGCACCATGTCCACAGCGAAGAACTGCCCGCCGGTGGTGCAGCTCACATTGCAGTGCATCCAAGAGGCAAGTTCCTGCTGACCGCGCACTATGGAAGCGGGGCAGTCGGTGTTTTTGGTTTAAATGAGGATGGCACGCTCAGGCCCGATGCGAAGACTATCCGTCACTCCGGTGGCTCACAGGTTGTTCCCAAGCGCCAGGAAAAACCGCACCCGCACTGGGTTGGGTTTTCACCTGATAGCAGATTCGCGTTCGTCCCCGACCTCGGCCTCGATCAAATCGTGATTTATGCGGTAGATGCTAATGAGCGGAATTTGACCAGGCTGGCAGCTGCCGACTGCGTCCCCGGGGGTGGGCCGCGACATATGAGGTTTTCAGTAAATGGCGAAACTATTTTTCTGCTAAACGAATTGGCACTGTCCGTCACTGCATTTGCTTACGATGCAGAATCAGGCAAGACCGAGCGCGGGGCGACCGTCCCGACGCTGACCGCAGAAACCAAGGCCAAAGAGTCTTTTAATTCCGCATCCGAGATTGTTGTCCACCCGAGTGGTAAATTTCTTTATACCGGTAATCGTGGCCATGACAGCGTCACCGCTTTCAGTGTAGATGAGGCTACCGGCGAATTGTCTGTGATCGAGGTTGAGCCGATTCGCGGAAGTTGGCCGCGTAATATCAACCTTGATCCGTCAGGCAATTGGCTGCTGGCTGCCGGCGCCAAATCGAATACCGTTGCCGTCTTTCGGATCGACCAGCAATCCGGTGAGTTGCAATTTCCCCGTGACGGTGTCTTCAGTGTGCCCAACGTGATATGTATTCTATTCCGGTAAAGTGCACGACCCAGCATGAGATCCTCGACCCGCTGAACCTGGGGAGTATTAGGGGTCACGGCAAAGGTTCCGCCTTCGCTTGGTGCCAACACGACAGGAGCCAAGGGCAAGCAACAGCAATGGCAGCAAGTAACCAGCTTCGCAAAGCTGACTGATACTAACCAACTGCTGGCTGATTATTTATTTGCCAGTGTCCAGGGCACCAAATGGCTTCGCAGTGACGGCATCATTGCCTATGCGCCATCCAACATGCACATGATTATCGAAGATCCACATGTTGTTGCAAAACATACTACTGCTCAGAAGGAGCAGAAACACTCGCCAGCTAATGTCCCTGACTTTTAACTCGAACTGCGAAAGGTTTATCTAAAATAACCTTGTATACTGTGACAATGAACAGTAATATTTTCAGGCTGTCATTATTCATGAGGACGTAACAAAGTAGAACCGGGAAATATTATGCCAAGACTGCAATTCAAGGGAAAACCACTGGTCCAGAATCATCATCTGGTGGTGCCGTATTCCGAGTTGCAGGCGGTGAAATCCCAAGGACTGTCCAAGACACCAAACTTACAGGATAATCTGATCGTCGAAGGCGATAACCTCAAAGCGCTGAAAGCGTTGCTGCCGGCCTATCACGGCAAGGTGAAATGCATCTACATCGACCC